>JAZBPE010000043.1:0-10272 GCA_036353345.1 Erythrobacter sp.
TCGCTTGAAGCCGGATTTGGTGTGGGGGTATTTTGGGGGTATTTTCCGGGGGTAGCGAAAAGGAGCGATACCCCCAATGGCCTTGAGTGAGATTCAGATCAAAAAAGCGAAGGCGGCTGAGCGTCCATACAAGCTTGCGGATGGGGAGGGATTATTCCTCCTCGTGCAAAAGAACGGCTCGAAGCTCTGGCGGCTGAAATACCGGTACCACGGGAAAGAGAAGCTGCTTTCTTTCGGTGCCTACCCCGAAGTCGGAATAGCGGCCGCAAGAGAACTCAAGAGAGCTGCCAAGGGTGTGCTGGCCGAAGGCAGGGACCCGATGGTTCACAAACCGGGTCGGGACTTCGAAGAGGCTAAGACCTTCAGGGCGATTGCCACCATGTGGCATGAGAACAGAGCAAGTAGTCTCAATCCCGCCCATGCGAAGCGCGTGTGGTCGCGGATGGAGCAGGACGTGCTTCCTGTCCTGGGCGAGCTCATGATGCATGAGATAACCCCACCAGAAGTCCTGAAGGTCATTCGGAAGATCGAGGAGCGCGGCGCGCTCGACATCAGTCGACGGGCCAAGCAATGTATTGGTCAGGTATTCCAGTTCGCGATTGCCAGCGGACTTTGCGATTCCGATCCAACGGCGCATCTTCGGGGGGCTTTGAAGCCACGTCCTCGGGTCAAGCATATGGCGAAGCTGCCTCTGGCACAGCTACCCGAACTCATCATCAAGATGGAGCGATACCAGGAAGAGGGTGAGAGACGATCCGAAATTACGCGGGCGGCATTGACCTTTGCTCTTCTTACATGGGTCCGGACAAAGGAACTCCGGTTCGCCAAGAAGCACGAGTTTGAAGATCTAGTCGGAGATTCACCAGTTTGGCGCATTGGCGCTGATCGGATGAAAATGGGCCGCGAGCATATCGTGCCATTGTCGCGACAAGCCGCTTCTCTTGCTCAAGATATGATCAGCAAGTCCGAAGGCGAATACGTCTTTCCAGGCCAGAAGCCCAAGATGCCGCTTTCCGAGAATACGATGATCTATGGTCTCTATCGGCTCGGTTACCACGGGCGACAAACTGTTCACGGCTTCAGGGGTCTGGCGAGCACCTGGGCGAATGAGCAGCTGGTCGAGGTCGGCGATCCACCGATGTGGATCCGCCGATATCATGAAGACTGGGTCGAACTGCAATTGGCACACAGCGAAGAGAACGAGGTTCGCGGGGCATACAATGCTGCCGAATATCTCGCTCCTCGGCGTGCAATGCTGCAGGATTGGGCAGACTTCCTCGACTCCATCGGCGGCAAGGCGCAGAACATTGCTGTCTTGAGGGCCGCTTGACCGGTTCCTAAGCTGACACCTGACCAAGCCATTCGACGCGAATGCGATCGAACCCGACGACGATACCCTCTGCGGTAACTTCAAATCCAAAGTCGTTGTTTGAGGGTTCGTAGTCTTCCAGGACCCAGTGATCTCCGGCATCGGTTACAATTACGGCTCCCCGAGGAAGGTGCTCGAGCCGTCCGCTGATCCTTTTCCGATTCGTAGTCAGATCGAACTGTATGCCATCCATCGGTCGATAACGCTCTTCACATATCCAGGTGTTTCCCGATTTTTCGGTATCCCGCCGGCTCGCGACACGGCGCCGGGTCCAGCATTGTATGCGGCCAGCGCGAGATGGATCGCACCGAAGCGCTCTAGCATCTGCTTCAGATACCGCGCGCCGCCATCGATGTTCTCAGCCGGATCGTGGCGATTGCTGACACCAAGTTCTCTTGCCGTTCCCGGCATGAGTTGAGCGAGCCCAGCGGCGCCAGCCGGACTGATTGCCATCGGGTTGAACCGCGATTCCTGCCAAATCAGGGCCTGAAGCAGTCGAGGTGGCAATTGATGTCGCGCTTCAGCTTGCCGGATGAGTGGTTCATACAAGGCTTCCTTGAAGCTTCTATCGATATAAGCTGTGCCGCCGTCTGGCTTGCCCAAGTAGATTGCAGTCGGGTTGAAAGCGCGCCCTTCGTCGGTTGTAACCTCAACTTTGCTGAGGTCATGGTCGAAGACCTGAAACTCCTGCGCGCGCGCGGATCCCGAAATCGCAATCGCGAGCGCACCGCAACAGCAAGCCACCAGAGACATTCGCATTGAATTACCTTCCACCTTGCCTCGATCCGCAAGAGAACATAAATAGAACGCGTGGGTGTAGGAAAACGTTTTTTGCAAGTTTAGCCGAGAGAAGAGGGGGTCTTCTGGAGGGGGCAATTGTGAGGCGATGGAGCTGGTATGCCCGTTTCGAATTCAACCCTGTCACGTCATTCGCTCGAGGACACCGCCCGAAGGATCTGCGAAAACCGAGGGGGCAAATGGTCAGGCACAAGGGGCATGGCCTGCTGCCCTGCGCATGATGACCGCACACCTTCGCTCGGCGTGACGCTCGGCCGAAAGGCTATTCTCTTCCATTGTTTTGCGGGCTGCGATCAGCAGAGCGTGCTTTCCGCTCTGGCCCGCGAAGGTTTCGAGGTGGCCAGGTTTTTCTCGGGTTCTTCGGCCGAGGATCAGCTCGAGCCAACCAGGGTGCGCAAACCCTCGGCAGCAGCGTTGAGGATCTGGCGCGAAGCGGAACCATTGGGTGGCAGTCCGGCGAAGGCCTACCTTGAGAGCCGCGGCATCCTGGCCGCATCTTCAGCTCTTCGCTTTCATCCGCAAACGCCGCTCGGGCCGAAAGGACAGGCCCGCTTTCTTCCCGCTATGATTGCGGCGGTCAGCCTCGACGAGGGGCCGATCGCGATCCACCGCACGTTTTTGTCCACCGAGGCTTCAACCAAGGCCACCTTCGACAAGCCAAAGCGCGCGCTTGGCTCGCTCGGTGAAGCTGCTGTCCGTCTCTTTGCTCCGGTTTCCGGGAAGCTCGGCCTTGCCGAGGGGATCGAGAGCGCGTTGTCAGCCTATGCGCTCACCGGCATTCCCGTTTGGGCGACCCTTGGGAATGAGCGTTTCGGTCTCGTAAGCATTCCCGAGAGTGTGACCGAGCTTCATCTGTTCGTCGATCATGATGCTGGCGGCGAGCTGGCCGCCTCGCGTGGCGAAGCAGCTTATGTCCGCGATAGGCGAACGATCCACGTTCGCAAACCATCCTCCCGCGACACCGACTGGAACGACGAACTAACAGCATGGCTGCGCCGCAAAGCGGCGCCGTAGAGGAGAGAGGGCTTCTCGATTTCCTGATCCGGCAGAGGGCGTGTCCCGATGCCATCATCAGGAGGAGGAATTGCCATGTTTCAATCAGACTTGTTTCCAGCTGGCGAGCCACTGTCGTCAGTGCCATTGGCTTACGCTGTCGGCGCCACGATTGCCGAGCTTCTCGCTTCGGGACGCCATCTTACGCGTGCCGACATTTCCGGGCTGTTCGCCGAAGAGACCGGCGCGCTGGACTGGGGAAGCGCCTGGACGATTGACGACTACAACAACGCGGTCGAGATCGGCGCTCTGCTCTGGCTTCGCGAGTCTTCACGCATCGATCTGGCGACGAACGTGCATGAAGCGGAAGCGCGGTTCGATTGGCTCGAAGCAGCCTTGCCGCCCCGGCACGTGCGCAGCGAAGCACAAGTCGAGCTTCAGCAGTTCTCGACCCCGCCAATGCTGACCTGGCTGATGGCGAAGGCCGCAGCTGTCTGCGCGCAAGACACGCTTCTCGAACCGTCCGCAGGCAATGGTGCCCTTGCTCTCTGGGGTTGCCTCCAGAACGCTTCGCTGCTCCTCAACGAGATCGATCCGGCAAGACGAGACGGTCTGGCCCACGTCTTCCCCACGGCCACCATGACTGCGCATGACGGGGAACTGATCGCCGACTTGCTTCGCGGCCCTGTTCCGTCTGCCGTGCTGATGAACCCGCCATTCGCTCACAGCCTGGAACGCGGCAAGGACGGTGAGACCGCTATGCGTCACCTACGCGGTGCAATCCGGGCCGCTGCTAATCGGGCGAGGATCGTCGCCATTATGCCTGAAGGCTTCGACGCCTCCACCTTCGCCAAGGGACAGGACGAAGCATCGCTGCTCCTCGATGTTCGCCTGCAGCAGATGTTTCGCCGGACAGGGACGGGGATCGCCGTTCGCCTCGTCGTCATCGATAAAGTGCCTGCTGCGCCGGAGCCAGCGATCAGCGGAGATCCCTGCGACCTGATCGCGCTCCATGAACTTGTCACCGAGCTTTCGCCACGAGCGCGAATTTGCGCCAGCCTCCATCGACTGCCAGTCGGCAAGCCAGTGCGCCTCGTTTGCAAGACTTCGACCCAACGCACGCCGATCCGGCCGGTGGCGCCTTTCGCAGCATCAGCCGCAACCACAGCGAATGCGATCGACCTTGCCTATTCGGTCCTCGCCGACCCCGCGCCTGTGCCCGAACAGGCCGGCATATATCTGCCTTACCGGCCCAGCCGCATCGCGTTTGAAGATGCGCCGGTTCATCCCACCCCGCTCGTGGAATCGGTCGCCATGGGGTCGGTCGCGGCACCCAAACCGGACGTTCGCCCGCGCCTTCCCGCTGACTGGCAAGCCAAGGGCCTGTTGTCCGAAGCACAGTGCGAGACATTGGTCTACGCTGCCCAGGCATTTGCGCGCGACCTCCCGGGTCGCTTCAAGGTCAGTCAGGAAGGCACCTTGCTGGAACTGTCCGAGGACGGCCATTCCTACCGACAGGGCTTCTTCCTTGGCGACGGAACCGGAGCGGGCAAGGGACGGCAGATCGCAGCGGTCATCATGGACCGCTGGCTCGCAGGCGAGCGACGCCATATCTGGATCACCAAAAACGAAGCACTGCTCGAAGATGCACGCCGCGACTGGGAAGCGCTTGGCGGGCTGCCGCTCGATCTCCAGCCGCTTTCACGCTGGAAACTTGGCCACCCTGTCACGATGTCCGAAGGCATCCTCTTCGTCACCTATCCGACACTACGCTCGGGGCGCGCCGAGGATACGCGGCTCGACCAGATCCTTGCCTGGGCGGGTGAGGATTTCGAGGGCGTGATAGCCTTCGACGAAGCCCACGCCATGGCCAATGCGCTCGGGGGCTCGTCCACCCGCGGCAAGGTCAAGGGTTCGGAACAGGGTATGGCAGGCCTCAGGTTGCAAAACCATCTCCCACGCGCCCGCGTGCTCTATGCCTCTGCCACCGGTGCTTCGGATATCGCCAACCTCGGTTACATCTCACGGCTTGGCTTATGGGGACCCGAGACGGCTTTCCCGACCTATGAGGCGTTCATGACAGAGATCCGCGCTGGCGGCGTCGCGGCGATGGAGCTCGTCGCCCGCGACCTCAAGGCCCAGGGCCTCTATCTTGCTCGTGCGTTGTCCTTCGCCGGGGTTGAGTACGAGATCCTCGAACACAGCCTGACCGAAGCGCAGGTCAAAATCTATGACGCCTACGCCGATGCCTGGGCGATCATTCACCGCAATCTCGAAGCAGCGCTCGAAGCAACCCGCGTGGTCGACGAGGACAGCGGCGATACGCTCAACCGCAACGCCAAGGCTGCAGCGCTGTCGATCTTCGAAGGCACCAAGCAGCGCTTCTTTGCCCAGCTCCTGCTCTCGATGAAACTGCCGAGCCTGATCCCTGCTATGGAAGCGGCGCTTGGCGAGGACCATTCGGTTGTAGTGCAGCTGGTCTCTACCGCCGAGGCTATGCTCGACCGTCGCCTTGCCGACCTTACCGTGGAAGAACGCGAAGCGCTCGACATCGATCTCTCCCCGCGCGAATACGTCATCGACTATCTTGCGAAGAGCTTCCCGGTGCGCCTGATGCAGGTCTTCGCCGACGAGGACGGCAATCTTCGTTCCGAAGCAATGAGCGACGAGGAGGGCAATCCCGTTTTCTGCCCGCGCGCCATTGCCGCGCGCGATGCGCTCATCGAGCAGCTCTGCGCGCTGCCGCCCATCGCCACTGCGCTCGACGCGATCATCGAACACTTCGGAACCGAGGCCGTGGCCGAGGTCACAGGTCGGACCCGCAGGCTAGTCCTGGGACGCGATGGTCAACAACGCCTCGAACGACGTAGTCCCAGTGCCAATGTCGCCGAAGCCCAAAGCTTCATGGAAGGGACCAAACGTATCCTGGTATTTTCGGATGCGGGCGGCACGGGACGTTCCTATCATGCTGATTTGGGCGCCAGGAACCAGCAGCGCCGGGTTCATTTCCTGCTCGAGCCGGGCTGGCGCGCCGACAACGCCATCCAGGGTCTTGGCCGTACCAACCGCACCAACCAGGCATCCGCGCCGCTGTTCCGCCCGGTTACCACAGACGTAAAGGGCGAACGCCGGTTCATCTCGACCATTGCGCGCAGGCTCGACGCATTGGGCGCGCTGACGCGCGGCCAGCGCCAGACTGGCGGACAGAACCTGTTCGACCCGGCCGACAATCTCGAAAGCGACTACGCGCGCGATGCGCTCAGCCGCTGGTTCCAGCTGCTCTATGACGGCAAGCTCGAAGCCACCACGTTCGGCAATTTCGCCCTGCGCACCGGCCTCCGGCTTGAAAACCCCGATGGCGGGCTGACCGACAATCTCCCGACGATCCAGCGCTGGCTCAACCGCATTCTCGCACTGCCGATCGCGCTCCAGAACGCGATCTTCGACGAATATCTCGGGTTGGTAGAGGCGCGGATCGAAGCCGCGCGCGAAGCGGGAACGCTTGATCAGGGCCTTGAGACCGTCACGGTCGATCGATTCACGGTCCTTGCCGACGAACTCCTCCGCGTTGACCCTGTAACCGGAGCCGAGACCCGCCTCGTCTCGCTCGAGGTGTCGAGGCACCTTCGGCCTCTGCGCTTGCAGCGCCTGGTGCGGATGCACGAGATCGGCAGCCCGCATGCGATCCCGATGCGCAATGCACGCTCGGGCAAGGTCGCGCTGTCGGTTCCTGCCCGGCGCCTCATCGCTGACGATGGGGCCGTGATCGAACGTCGCCGCCTGCTGCGCCCGCTCAAGTCCGCCAACTGGACACTTGAAGCACTCGCTGAGAGCCATTGGGAGGAAATTGGCGTCACTGCGTTCACCAGCGCCTGGCGGATCGAGGAAGAGGAGGCCTCCAAGTCACCGGTGACCGAGCGCGTCCATCTCGCCACCGGGCTGCTGCTCCCTGTCTGGAAGCGCCTGCCCGGCGATCATGTCCGGGTCACCCGGCTCGTTGCCGAGGACGGCCAGTCGATCATCGGACGGGAAGTGCTCGATATCGATCTCGCTGCGATCGCCGAGACCTTTGGCCTCTCCGGAGTTACCGGACCGGTGCCTGAGCAGATCGGCGACCTCGTGCTCGCCAGCGGCAAATCACTGGGCATAGCGAGCCACGATGCATTGACCGTCAAGCGATCGCTGGTGGGAGGCGAACAGCGCCTTGAACTGACCGGATTCTCGCCGGATCGCCTCGACTGGTACAAGAACAAGGGCTGCTTCACTGAGATCATCCGTTACCGCACGCGGCTGTTTGTCCCGGTGTCGAGAGCCTCTGAGATACTTGTTAAGCTCGGCGGCTAGGCCAGCAGCGATTGCCACGTCTCGCACTGCGACCATGGGAGGCGTTTCGATTTGGAAGCCTCGCAAGCGCAGGACTATTCTGTTCTTGATTGACCGCTCACCGCATTGGGATTGACCATGTTTCAATGCGATCTAGGCAACTACCAACACCCGGAGGGAGATATTCGAATGCAATACGCCGCCTTCGCATCGCAGACTTTCGACAACATGCTCGGCACGCTTGACCACCTGCTGGCGAAGGCAATTGAATCGGACATGTCGGACACGGTTCTCGAGGCCCGATTGGCGGACGACATGTTTCCGCTAGAACTTCAGTTCCGCGTCGCGATCAACCAGGCGCTGCTTGCCCTGCAGCAGGTTGGGATAAAGGATGTCCCGCTCGAGGAAGAAAGCTATGCCTCGCTTGCTGAGGTGCGAGACCGTGTCGCGGCAGTCCGTGCCCGCGTCGCCGAAAGCAATCTGGCGGACTGGTCACCAGCGACTGGCGAAGTCGATCTGACCCTGCCTAACGGCGTCCGTTTCGTAATGTCCGCAGAGGAAGACATTCGCGACTGGATACTCCCAAACTTTTACTTTCACATGACCCTCGCCTACGCGCTGTTGCGGCGTGAAGGCCTTGAGATCGGCAAGATGGATTTCCTGCCGCACATGGAAAGGCACATGGTGCGGGCAACTTGAGACCGCGTGTGGTTCGAGCGCACTGAAACTTCCCTCCCGATATCCTGATCACCAGAGCAAAACCGTCCGGGGCTACTCAGGTAAAATCGAAGCCGGTGGTGCTCGTGCAACCGCGCCGGGCTCGCGATCAAGCTTTTCTTCTTCGAGGATGCTCCCGGCCGAGCTGGGAGCAATGCTCACCGACTATCTGATGAGAGTGGAGGGAGCCCTTTGGGCTTATGGGCCTCGTGATCCTCACCTGCGCCTTCATTCCATCAGGAGAACACCCATGATCCAGTCGATCCCTTTGAAGAAGCTCGCTGCGAGCCCGCGCAACGTTCGCAAGTCGAGCGACGTGCTGGCCGACCTCCAACTGCGGGCAGACATTGCTGCGCGCGGCCTGCTGCAGAACCTCGTCGTGCGCAAAGGAAAGCGCGGCAAGTTCGAAGTCGAGGCCGGCGGTCGCCGTCTCGCCGCGCTGCAGGCCTTGGCCGAAGCGGGCACCTTGCCCGAAAACCATGAGGTCACCTGCCTCGTCATCGAAGGCGAGGAAAGCGAAGTGCGCGAAGCCAGCCTTGCCGAGAACTTCCAGCGTCTCGCGATGAACCCGGCCGACGAGGCGCAGGCCTTCGCTTCAATCATCGAGGCAGGGGCTACCAGTGAAGACGTGGCGCGCCGCTTCGGCCTCACTGTCCGTTTCGTCGAAGGGCGTCTGCGCCTGGCCTCTCTCGCGCCTTGCGTCTTCGAGGCACTCGCCGAGGGCACGATCACGCTCGACATGGCCAAGGCCTACGGCGCGATCTCCGACGTCGAGCGCCAGGCGCATGTCTATGCCGAGCTGCAGGACGCCTGGTACCAGATCACGCCTGACACGATCCGCCGCATGGTGCTCGATGCCACCGTGCGCGGTTCCGATCCGCGAGCTGTTCTCGTCGGACGCGATGCCTACCTCGCTGCGGGTGGCCGGATCGAGCGCGAACTGTTCGACGATGATGCCAGCGAGAGCTGGATCGATGTCGCGCTGCTCGAGGACCTCGCGCACAAGGCCATGGAAGAAGCCGCAGAAAAGGCCGCGCTCGAATACGGCATTGCCTGGGTGCGCCCGACCCTTGGCAACTATGTCAGCCATGACCTCGTTGAAGGTCTGAGTCGCTTGCCCAGCGAGCCTGCCCCGATGACCGAACAGGAGGCGCAGGAACTCGGTGAACTCGAAGCCGACTACGACCGCGTCGCCGCCGTGCTCGAAGACGAAGACAGCGACGAGGACGAGGTCGCCAAGGCCGAACGCGAACTCGTCGTCATCGACCGCGCCATGCGCGCGCTCAATGATCGTCCTCCTGTGCTTGCCGACGAGCTGAAATCCGAAGCTGGCGCCTTCCTAGTCCTCTCGCGCAATGGCGAGCCGACATTGGTCCCGCAATACTACACCGAGACCGAGGTCATCACCGACGAAGGTCCTATCGAGGCAGTCGAGGACAGCGGAACGGCAAAGCCAAAAGGAAACTCGTTGTCGCAGCGCCTGCTCGACGAGCTCGCAATGCAGCGCCGCGATATCCTTGCGATCCATCTCGCCAACGATCCGGCACTGGCGCTCGACTTCATGGTCTTCACGCTCGCCGATGCTGATGGGTATGACTGGCGCGCCAAGAAAGCGTCGACGCTTGTCGGCTCGGTCTCGTCCGGCCCGGTTGCCGGGTTCGAGGCCAAGGATGCACCGGCGAGCGCTGCTCTGGCCGAATTTGCCGGTTCGCTCGATGAAAGCTGGCGGGCTGGGACAAGCGACGTGGAGCGGTTTGCGAGATTCCGGGCGCTTTCCGACGAGGCGCGCTCGGCCTGGCTTGGTCATGTCGTCTCGCGCACACTCGTCGCCAGTCTCGCCTGCGAAGGCGAACGCTCGGTGCCGCTGCACGAGGCGCTCGGCTCCCTGCTCGAAATTGAGACTGCGCATTGGTGGCGTCCCACGGCGGCTAATTACTTCGACCGGGTGGCCAAGACCCGCACGCTCGAAGCGCTCGATGCCGCCGGCGGTCCCGAACTGGTCAGTCGCTATGCAGCCTCCAAGAAAACCGAACTGGCGAGCGCAGCCGAGCGCATCTTCTCGGGCAACTTCA
>JAZBPE010000044.1:0-19951 GCA_036353345.1 Erythrobacter sp.
CCGATTTGCCCAGGCGGAAGCGCTCGCGCAGCCGCCCGTGCCGCTTTAGCTCAGTTGGTAGAGCACATCATTCGTAATGATGGGGTCACGTGTTCGAGTCACGTAAGCGGCACCATTTTCCCTTTTCCCATTGTTCCCTGACGTCTTGAAATTCCGCAGTTTTTGCGGGATGTATTGGTTCCCAGCGGCGCTTGGCGTTCCTGCTGGTGCCCCCAGAATTCACGCAATTTGGGGGCACTTTTGGGGGCACCAGCCGCGATCCAGACCTCAGGTGCCCCCAGATGGCTCTCAAAGCATTGGAAATAAAGGCATTTCAGCCGACCACTAGGACCTATCGCAAAAGCGATGAAAAGGGCCTCTATCTCGAAATAAGGCCAAGCGGATCAAAGCTTTGGTTTCTCAAATACCGCATAGACGGAAAAGAGAAGCGGCTGGGGCTGGGGAGCTATCCCGATGTTACGCTAGCCGATGCCCGAAAGGCCCGCGACCGGGCGCGCGCTGAAATCCAAGCGGGGCGCGACCCCCTGTTCGATCGCAAGATGAACAAGATCGAACGCCGGATAGGGGCGGGCAATACGTTCCAATCAGTCGCCGCAGATTTCATTGAGACCAGACTGGTGGCCAACGGCAAGGCCGAAAGCACGATTGGCAAGGCGCGCTGGTTCCTCTCCCACCTTACCCCTGCGATCGGCAACCGGCCCATTGCCGAGATTGAACCCGCCGAGCTTCTGGCGGCACTCAAGAAAATCGAGAAGCGCGGACACCGGGAAACGGCGGTGCGAACCCGCAACTTTGCCAGCCGGGTGTTTCGCCACGGCGTTGCCACGGCGCGCTGCAAGTCCGATCCAGCCGCCCTACTATCGGGTGCCCTCGCAAGCCCTATTGTTAATCACCATGCAGCGATCATTGATCCCAAGCTTCTCGGCGAGCTTCTGCGCGCGATCGATGCCTTCACAGGCGGGCCAATCGTAAAGCTGGCGATGCAGCTAAGTCCGCATCTGTTCCTGCGCCCCGGCGAAATGCGGCAAGGGCGCTGGGAGGAAGTGAATTGGGATGAAGCCCATTGGACGATCCCAGCCGATCGCACAAAGCTTCGGCGGCCTCACACCGTCCCGCTGTCCCGGCAATCGCTCGCATTGCTACGCGAACTTGAACAACATTCAGGCGGCTTTGACCTCATGTTCATCGGCCAGCGCTCGCACTTGCGCCCGATGAGCGAGAACGCGATCAATGCGGCGTTTCGGCGCATGGGCTTTGGCGGGGATGTAGTGACCGCACACGGCCTGCGCTCCACGGCTTCCACTCTGCTGAACGAAAGTGGCAAATGGCACGCCGATGCGATCGAGCGGGCGCTGGCGCATGGGCATAGCGACAAGGTGCGCGGTATCTATGCGCGGGGCCAGCATTGGGATGAACGCGTGGCCATGGCGCAATGGTGGAGTGATTATCTCGACAAGGTAAAGATCGGCGGGGAGGTGTTGCCGATTTCTCAGCAGCAACAGGCGGGCTGAGGGCGGCGTCGAGCATTTACCTGAGAAATAGACTGTCATCCCTTTTGCACACTGGCGCTATTTCCGAGCGCGCAGGATAGAGACCACCTGTATGCGCCAGCACCGAAAGGACTGCTTGATGCGTCAATACACGGCGATGCGCAGTCATAAATAACGAATAGAGCGCCTGATCCTTCAAGGAAGCAAGTCATGCGTCAATACGCACCCTGTGGATATTGCATCGAATTGGGCCGTTATCCCCAGCGACTGACGCCGTTGCACTCACCTACACTTGTCGGTCAATCAATTTCCCATAAGCTACAGCACGGGACAAGCAAGGAAGGCCAGCGGCAAGCTGGTTCCTTGTGACGCCTCCGTCTTGGAATTGTCCGGGGCGGTCATTGCCAAGCCAATGAGGTGGAAATGGCAAAATTAATGACGATCCCGCAGTTTTGCGATGAATATGAAGTAAGTCGTTCGACCTGTTATCGCCTGCGCGATAGCGGGGCGGTTCCTCACGTAAAGATCGGGCGCTCTGTCCGAATCCGCAGCGAGGATGCCGTGCGTTGGTATGAATCCCTTTGGGATAACGACAACGAACCGTGCGACTGATCCGGCGGCACAATGCAAAAGCGCCGACAAGGCTAGTGACCTTATCAGCGCTCGCGTCGAAAAGTTACCTCCCTTTCGATGTATTGACGGTGCCAAAAGATAACCGGGCAGTCTATCCCTAAATGTGATCTGCCCACACCGGGGCGGCTGGCCGATCGGTCTGGTCGCCCCGGCCCATTCCGTTCGGTTGGTGTGCCATTGCCTCCAGCCGTTCCTTTGAAACTGGAAACGGATTTTCCCCCCATGTGCCAAGGTATCTTTCCAGAATGTAGGAAATCCAAGGGTTTGCGGTGATCGATCGTTTCCCCTCTATACAGGGGCGTTTTTTATGCCTCCAGCAAAGCTCAAACAGGGCGGGCCGCGCAATCGGGCAGACCGGCCAAGCTGGCAGCTAACCGAACACCAGTGCCGCAACGTGATCGCGCGCAGCTTCGATGCGTGGGCGCTTGGATTGCCCATGAACCGCTTTATCACGCTCGCATGGGGCAAGGCCGGAATCGATGCGGACAAGGCGGTCTGGGCAACGGGTGAGTTTATCGACAAGGCGCGTGAGTGGATGCGCGGGCATGGCTATCCCGTAACGCCTTGGGTGTGGGTGCAGGAACGAGGTCCGAAGCTGGGGCAACACGCGCATATCTTGTTGCACGTTCCACCTGGGCTGGATGATCTGTTTCGTCCGATGCCTTGTCGCTGGGGTAAGAGCTTCACCGGCGGGAAATATCAAAAAGGGCATGTGGATGCGCCAAAGCTGGATGCGGCCAAGAGCGCACATATCAATCCTCTCGCATACAAAGCCCAATTGCTGGGAAAGCTGCACTACATGCTGAAATGCGCACCAGCCGAGCTTGAAGCGCCGTTGGAAATGGAGGGCTGGGGATATGGCGAGGACTGGGGGCAATCAAACAAGGTGATCGGCAGGCGGGCAAGCCATTGGCAGACCCGAAAGGGAAAGGCTTAATGCTGGACCCGGCCCAAATGCGCGCAACAGCGGTTTGCCCCTGCCCGTATCCCCGCGTTCCGAAAATGCGAATTTGCGTAATGATTTAGGAAAATCTTGGCGGCGGCTTGCGGCTGGCCTAGCGTCGCCCTGCAATAGAGGGGCGCACATGGACATCGCGGGTTATCTTGCCGAAATCAAAACGCTCTACGCCAGCGGGCAAACAACGGAACACAGTTTCCGCCCCGCGCTCGAAAGGCTGTTCAAGTCGATCGATCCCGCCCTTACCGTCATCAACGAACCCCGGCGCACGGTGGACGTGGGCGCGCCTGATTTCGTATTCCAGCGCGGTGATGTCGCGATCGGCTGGTGCGAGGCCAAGGACATCGGCAAGGACATCCGCAAATTCGCCGCCAACGACTACAGCAAGGCGCAAAAGGACCGATACAAGAAGGGCCTGCCCAATCTGATCTACACCAACGGGCTGGATTTCGAATTCATCCGCGATGGCGAGCATATTGATTTCGTCACCATCGCCGATCTGATCCCCACTATCCCCGCGCGCCCCGATGCCTTCCCCATGCTGGAGGCGCGGCTGGCCGAATTCGCGCACATTACCCCGCTCAGCATTACCTCATCCAAACGGCTGGCCGAGCTGATGGCGGGCAAGGCGGGGCTGATAAAGGAAATCATGGGCAACGCGCTGGTGGCCGATATGAAGGCCATGGACGCGGGCGACCAGCCGACCGATTTGATCGGCCAGTATGAGGCGTTCAAGGCCGATCTGATCCACGATATTTCCGTGGCCGACTTTGCCGACATCTACGCCGAAACGATCGCCTATGGCCTGTTTGCGGCCCGCCTGCATGACGAAACGCTCGACACTTTTAGCCGGACCGAGGCGCTGGAGCTGTTGCCCAAGTCGAACCCATTCCTGCGCGCCCTGTTCACCTATATCGCCGGACCCAATCTGGACGATCGCCTGCGCCGCGTGGTCGATGATCTGTGCGCGGTGTTCCTTGCCACCAACATGGAACAGGTGCTGCGCCATTTTGGCAAGGTGACAAAGCGGGATGATCCCTTCCTGCATTTCTACGAGAACTTCCTGGCCGAATATAACCCGGCCAAACGCAAGGCGCGCGGGGTGTGGTATACGCCCGAACCCGTGGTGAATTTCATCGTGCGCGCGGTGGATGAGGTGCTGAAATCCGAATTCGGTCTGGCCGATGGTCTGGCTGATACCAGCCGCATTTCGATCGATTGGGACACCGGGCAGACCGACAAGAACGGCAAGCCTGCGACCATCAAAAAAGAGGTTCACCGCGTCCAGATACTCGATCCGGCAACCGGCACGGGCACATTTCTGGCCGAGGTTATCAAGCTGGTGGCGGACCGGGTGCAGAATGTCGCGCCGGGGCAATGGTCCGGCTATGTGGAGCGCGATCTGATCCCGCGCATCCACGGATTCGAGCTGCTGATGGCGAGTTACGCCATGTGCCACATGAAGCTCGACATGGTGCTCACCGCGCGCGGATACAAACCATCGGACAAGCCGCCCCGGCTGGGCGTCTATCTTACCAATACACTGGAGGAAGGCGAGCGGGTGGAGCAGACCTTGCCGTTCATGGGCCTCCAGCGTGCGATTGCTGAGGAATCCAAACTGGCGAGCGACATCAAGCGCCAGACCCCGATCATGTGTGTGATCGGCAACCCGCCTTATTCTGGTCACTCATCGAATAAGGGCGCTTGGATTGAGGGCCTAATCGATGCCTACATGGTCGAGCCCGGCGGCACCAGACGGCTTGAGGAACGTAATCCCAAGTGGGTTAAAAAAGACGAACATAAATTCATTCGTTTCGCCGAACACATGATCGCATCTAATGGCGAAGGTGTGCTGGGATTTATTACTAGTCACGGATACTTAGCTGATCCCACCCTTCGGGGGATGCGATGGCACCTAATGAAAACATTCGATCGTATTTTCGTTTTAGACTTACATGGAAATTCCAATAAAAAAGAAATTTGCCCCGACGGTTCTCCAGACAAAAATGTTTTCGACATAATGCAAGGTGTATCAATAATTATTGCCGTTAAAAGAAGGGGGAATGAAAAGGATGGTGGAGGATTAGCGGACATATACCATGGTGAATTTTGGGGAGACCGAGAATCGAAGTATGCTAGTCTTTGGGAAGGAGAATTCACGCAGGTCTGTGGAAATTTGCTTCCTGCAAAAGCGCCCCAACATGCATTTGTGGCGCGCAATTTTAGTTTAGAGTCCATTTACACTCATGGCCTCTCGGTGGCCGAATTGATGTCACTCAACACTACCGGAATCCAATCGGGCAGCGAAGAGCGGTTTATAGATTTTGAGGGAGGCGCGCTTAGAACCCAGATGGCATCGGATGGCGTGGAAAAATTCTGTGAAATAGTACCCTATCTTCACAAGCCATTTGATTACCGGTGGTTTACATACTTCGAAAATCCTGCGCCGTTTATGGCCAATGGTTTTTTGCCAAAATCATATCGCGCACGGTCAACAGTCTCGCGGCATCTTAAGAACGAAAATGTTGCACTTCTTTTCGGTCGAACAAACAAATCTCGGGATTTAGACCACTTTTTCGTGTCTCGCTGGATGTCAGATGTTAAGTGCGCCGAACGTGCTAGCGGGAGCATGTTTGCCCCACTTTACGCATATCCCGATGAGCAAGACCTAGACCAGTCTATCCGCGTCAATTTCGACCCCAAGCTCTACGCGAGAATCCGCGCGGCGGCTGGCCTCACCGGCAAGGTGGCTGCGCCCGATAGCGCCATGGTCGAAAGCGGGGCGTTCCGCGTGGCAACCGGCGATGCGCGGCCCGATGAGGTGAAGGTGTTCGATTACATCTATGGCGTCCTCCACTGCCCCGCCTACCGGGAAACCTACGCCGAATTCCTCAAGATCGATTTCCCGCGCGTGCCCTTCCCGCCCTCTCCCAAGGTATTCCGCACCATCAGCGAACAGGGCGAACGCCTGCGCCGCCTGCACCTGATGGAAGATGCCGCGATCGGCGAAACCCCCTACCGTTTCGACGGGGAGGCTCCAGAGGGGCAAGACAACGTGGTCGAAAAAACCCGCTTCGAACCCCAGCCGGACGGCACGGGCCGCGTCTACATCAACGGCAAGGGGGACAAGGGCCAGTATTTCGATGCCGTGCCATCCGTGTCCTGGACCTTCCCGATCGGCGGATACCAGCCCGCGCAAAAATGGCTCAAAGACCGCAAGGGCCGCGCGCTAACCTATGACGACATCCGCCACTATCAGAAGATCATCAAAATTCTGGCCGAAACCGACCGCATCATGGCCGGGATCGAAATGCCGCTTGCCGAAACCGTGGAGGATGAGGGCTAGGGTCGCTTTCCCTCACCGCCTTAATACACTATAACACCCATGTGGGCGGTTACGGTTCAGGGCGGCAAAACGGCAGGCCATTGGCAGAGGATTGCTTGCGCATCGATCTGGCGTGGATGATCCGCAAGGGCTTTGCCGTGCCCGGCTCCAGCAGGACGGGCAATCTGCGCTGGACGCGGGGCGGTCAACCCTCTGGCAATATCTCTTATACGTGCTGGATGTTCGAACCCGATGATGCGCGGCTGGAGCTGCGCTTTTCCATCCCCGATCGCATGACCGATGAGCGCAAGCATTGCACCCAAAATATCCGCCTGAGCTACACCGTGCCGCGTTATGGCGGAAAGCGCTGGTGGATGCATTGTCCGGTCAATGGTGCGCGCGTTGGCAAGCTCTACGTGCCGCCGGGGGGCGATATCTTTGCCAGCCGCAGGGCTTGGCGCATCGGCTATCGATCGCAGCGCGGGACAAGACAGGACCGGACCTTTGAAAAGCTGTTCCGCATCCAGCGTCGGCTGAACAGTGAGGAAGGCTGGGGCGCAATCCCTATGCGGCCAAAGGGAATGCATCACCGGACCTATGAGCGGCATCTGGAGCGCTATTTCGCGATTGATGAGCAATGCGGGCGCGAAACGTTGGCATTGCTTGGCCGCATCGGCGCTGACCTTCCGTTCGAAATCTAGTGGAAAACAGCGCGCACTTGGGGGCACTTTTGGGGGCACTGGCGAGATTGAGAAATAAAATAACCAGATAAATCAATCCCATGGAGCGTTTATTTGAGTCACGTAAGCGCACCATTTTCGGGAAATGGCGGAAAAGCGCCAGCCTGCGGCACCCCCATAGAGTGCGTTGGCGAACCACGCTGCTTCGTGCGGCAGCCTCGCGCGCTAGTTTCGGACGTAGCCGCTGGATTTCAAACCGCCCGATAGCAGATATTCCCATGCCTCGCGTCAACTCACAACGAAAATGACGAGTTTAATGCTCGCCAATTCCCAAATGGCTAAATGACTGGACACGACCGAGGGGCGCAACCCGTCAATGAAGCTCTGGCATGAGCGACCATGTGCGGGCGATCCCAGGCTGCGACCTTAGTCGGGTGATCTCATGCGCCACAGGCTCTGAAGCGCGCCTTATCGTCTGATGCGCAGTCCGAACGCGCCGATGTCGCAGATCGCTGTTGCAAGCTCGTGTGCGTTCTTGCTTCTCAGCCTTACTGCATCTCGGGCCAGCGGAAGATAGGTTCCCGCCGTGACTTCGGTCAGAGCCTCGGTGTCGCCCGCAGCGCAGGAGCCATCCTCGATGCCGGAGGCGACGAGGGTCTGGACATCGAGCCAGATCTTGCGAGCTCGCGCGACGAAATCCGACCTTACCCTTTCGGGCAAGGAATGGATGCCGAGCTGGGGCATCAAGGGCGGCGCATTGCCAAGCTGCGCCTGGCAATTCAGGTGATGGATTATGAGCGCCTTGGACAGGCCGTCACGGCCCTGTTCGTTCGCTATCGATATGAACCGTTCGAATTGCTCGAATGCACGCTCATAGGACTGCACAATCAGCGCGTCCTTGTCGGCGAAGTAATGATAGAGTACGCCTTTGGTCATGCCCAGTTCGGCCGCGATGGCGCTGACCGAAGTCCCCTCGATGCCATTCAGATTGAACAGGCGGGAAGCGGTGCCGAGCAATTGATCCTTCTTCTTCCGCGCAAGATCGCCCTGGTCGAAGGGGTTCGCCTGCATGGACTTGCGCTCCTTGAGCGAGGGCCAACCGGAGGGTGGATCGGCTCCGCGCGCCGCCATGCCGTCCAGCAGGAAAGTGCCCACTGCCTGCGCGAGCCGGCGCCTGTACTCAAGTTTGCCCTGGTGCCCCAGCCATTCGGGTGCGATCCGGCACCAGTCGATCATCCCGACCAGCAGAAGCGCGATCAAGCCGGCATCGGCTTCGCGCAGGATCCCCTTCGACATTCCTTCCGAAATCGTCTCCTCAAGCCCCTGCAGCAATCGGTTTTCTTCAGCCAGAAGCGACGCCTGATCCTCCTCGCTGCCAAGGCTGCCGCGCCGGAGGATGGCAATCGGCTCGTCCCGCTCGATCAGCGTCATCTCGATGAAGCGCTCCAGCACCCTGTCGCTCGGTCCGCCCTCGTCGCAGGCCTTCAATAGATCACCCTGCATCGCCTCGCAGGCATCCACCATACAAGCTCGTGCAAGGTCATCCTTGTCTTTTGCGTAATAGTAGAGCGCGTTGCGAGACAGGCCTGCGGTGCGTGCGACGTCGGAGAGGTTGAGGCCGCCGACACCGTATCGGTTGATCTGGCGTGCCCCCTCGCGAAGCAGTGCGCGCCGCCTTCTCAAGGCCTTTGACGGCGATTTCCGAGGGGGCGTTTCGGTTGCGGGCATGGCGCAAGGCTACTTGTTCGCTCGACTGCACGCCAGCGAAAAGGGCCTGGCGGGATCGCTGCATACCATCTTGTCGAAAATCTTGCCCTGACCGACGCTTGGGTCTATGGCCATACCCAGATGTCGAAAAGACACAAAGCGAGAGAGGGAAAATGCCAATGAGGTCGAAGGTCGATCGGAGCGCGCGCATGCGCGCAGGACTGCTTGCAGGCGTTGTCGTGAGCGTTCTTGCCCTTCCGGGCACTGCCAATGCTCAGGAAAGTGGTGCTGGGCCGGGGGTTGAAACGGACGCGGAACCTATCGATGCGATCGTCGTTACGGCCCAGCGCCGCGAACAGCGCACTCTCGATGTCGGCATCAACATTTCCGTAGCCGACGCCGAGGCCTTGCAGGCCCAACGGATCGACGATGCCGCAGCGTTGCGGTCGATCGCGCCCAATATTTCGATCAAGGAGAACGTTCCGGGCCTGGTGCCGGTCGTGACGATCCGAGGGGTCGGCCTCAATGATTTCAGCGCCACCAACAATCCGAGCGCCGGGATCTATGTTGACGAGGTGTCGCTCAGTTCGCTTGCGCTGATGAACTTCGATTTCTTCGACATAGCCCGCGTCGAGGTCCTCAAGGGCCCGCAGGGAACGCTCTACGGCAGGACGGCGACTGCCGGTGCCATCAATGTAATATCGGCGCGGCCGGACTTTGCGGGCGCATCGGGTTTTATCACCGGAACGCTAGGCAATTTTGATACGCGCGAGATCGAGGGGGCGATCAACCTGCCCGTTTCGGACACCTTTTCGCTGCGCTTTTCGGGCAAGGGGATCTTTCAGGACGAAGGGTTCTATTTCAACGAGCAGCTCGGCCGCGACATCGGGCGGCGGAACGTCGGCCTCGGCCGCGCGCAGCTTCTCTGGGAGCCGACCGACAGGCTGGAGGTGCTGCTCAAGGCCGAGCTTCAGCACACCCGGTCCGAGCTGGGAGGGGCGGAATTCTTCGGCGCGGTGGCTACGCCCCAGACGCCCGCAGGCGTGCCCTGCCCGGGTTCGCCCGAATGCTCGGATTTCCTGGGCTATTCCGATCTTGATGGCGATCCGTTCCGCGGTTCGTATTCCGTCGATCCCGCCTTCGATGCCGATCAGCTCAATCTGACTGCCCGCATCGCTGCCGATCTCGGCTTTGCGACGCTTACCTCGATCACCGGTTTCATCGACTTCGATCGGCAATGGTCCGCCGACACGGATGCCGGTCCTTTCGCGCAGCTCGATTTCGCCAATACCGACGATGTCGAACAATTCTCGCAGGAGTTGCAGCTTGCAGGCGAGACGGGGCCGGCCAGCTGGCAGGTGGGCGTCTTCTATTCGAAGGACGACATCCGCTCCACCTTCGCAGGCGATCTCAGCGCTTTGCTGAACACGACGACGTTCACCAGCTCTGACCAGGAATCCGAGCAGGCGGCGATCTTCGGGCAGGTCGAATGGAGCCTGACCGAGACCGTCACCGCCATCACCGGGATCAGATATACCGACGAAAGCCGGACGAATGTCGGGGGCACGACCGATCTCGTTTCGCTTGCACCGGCGAGCTTTCTTTCGATGGCTCCATTCGGCAGCGCACCGGTGCCGCTTGCGGTCAGCGATGCGCGGATCGATGACGATTACGTCTCGTGGAAAATTGGGCTCAACTGGCAGCCGCGTAGCGACATGCTCTTCTTCGGCAGCGTCACGCAAAGCTTCAAGAGCGGCGGTTTCTTCGCAGGTGTCGCTACGAATTCAGCTCAGCTTCAGCCATATCTCCCCGAACGCATTATCGCCTATGAGGTCGGTGCGAAGGGCGAATGGCGCGATGCTGGCCTGCGGTATTCGGCAAGCGCGTTCTACTACGATTACGATGATGTGCAGACCTTTATCCGCGAGGATGTTGGCGGCCTGCCGGTGCAGCGACTGGGCAATGTCGACACGGCCGAAATCTATGGCTTCGATCTCGAAACGAGCTGGTCGCCACGCTTCTTCGACGGTTTCACGCTCGATGCCAGCATCGGGCTGCTCGATACGCGTCTCGGTGCCTTCGACACCGCCGCCGGGCCGGTTCCGGAAGGGAACGAGCTCCCCGACGCGCCAACATTCAGCCTCAACACAGGCGCATCCTACGAATTCGACATCTCGAGCGCGCTCTCGGCCAAGCTCGCCTTCTTCGCGCGATATGAGGGCGATGCATTCAAAGATGCGCTGAACGATCCGATCATCGCAGTCGACGGCTTCTGGTTGCTGGACGCCCGGGCGACCGTTTTTGCGGGCGATAATTTCGACGTTTCTATCTGGGGGAACAACCTTGCTGACGAACGCTTCGTCACCCAGGGCGTTAACCAGCTGCCGTTCGGGTTCGGCTTCCGGGTCTTCGGCCCACCGCGCACCTATGGCATCACTCTCACCAAGAGGTTCGACTGATGGCAGGGGGTTCCCCGATTGAAGGAGAGTGTACTCCCCGCTTCGAGCGCCTTCGGGACGCCTTTCGCCGAAACTTCGAGGACCACGATGAGATCGGCGCGGCGATTGCCCTTTTGGTGAACGGCAAACTGGTCGTCGATCTGTGGGGCGGTCATCGCGATGCCGACCGCGAGCGGTCTTGGCAGGCCGACACGCTCGTCAATGTCTGGTCGACGACCAAAGGCGTCACGGCGGCCTGTTTCGCGATCGCCGTCGACAGAGGCCTTTGCCGATACGAAGACGAGGTCGCGCGTTACTGGCCGGAATTCGCGCAGACCGGCAAACAGCACGTAACCATCGGCCAGTTGCTCTCGCATCAGGCGGGCCTCAGCGCTTTCGCCCGCCCTTATGCAATCGAAGACCTCTATGACTGCGAGGCGGCGGCCCGCGAACTTGCCGCACAGGAGCCGTCGTGGGAGCCTGGCTCTGCGGCTGGGTATCATGCGATTACGGTCGGATTTCTCGCCACGGCCCTTTTCAGGAGGATTGAAGGGCGAAGCATCCGGGATTTCGTCGAAGAAGAACTGGCGAAATTCGACGTGCATATCGGACTGCCGCCCGCCGCGGCCGGGCGTGTCGCCGACCTCGCGCCGGCCCACGGAATGAAATCCCAGCAAAGCCCATCCGATTTGACCGCGATACAGGCGCAGACGCTGGGCAACCCCGTTCTCGATCCACAGGTCGCGAACGGTGACGCGTGGCGAAAGGCGGAGATACCGTCTGCGAACGGGCATGCGCATGCGCGCGGCCTCGCTCGCCTCTATGGCAGTCTGATCGGCGAGGTCGATGGATCAGGCCCGCTTGTCACCGCTCAGACTCTGGCCGCCGCAACCGCCGTGCGATCGGAGAGGGAGGACCTGGTCCTTGCCCTCGAAGCGCGCTGGGCAGCCGGCTTTCTGCGCAATTCGCTCGGCCTCTACGGTCCGGACGAGAGCTCCTTCGGCCATTCGGGTTGGGGCGGGTCCTTCGCCTTCGCAGACCCTGAGCGCGGCCTCGCATTCGCTTATGTGATGAATGCAATGGGCAGTGACCTCGTCGGAGACCCCCGCGCGGTGAACCTTATCGAAGCCATCTACCAGGGCCTCTGACATGCCGCAGTCGCAAGGTGCCGATCTTGGGGTGCGGGGCGAGTGGACGTGGAACGGAATTCATCGCGATTCGCGCAATTCCGATTTCAGTCCCAACGACATTCGGCCAGATCCGAAAGTCGAGTATGCAGTGCTAGACGGTTCGGCAGTCCTTTTCGGACCGGCGATCGGACCGGAGCAAAGGCGATACGTGACCACCGGGCAGGGGGGCGGCGCTTCCCATCTTCACTGCTTCTCGGCCGAAGGGGAATTGCTGCGCGAGACGTCCGAGGCGAAAGGGCAACCCGGCCCTCGCGTCGTGCCCGACGTGCCCCTGTTCGACAGGGATGGCCGGCTCTTCGTCACCGATGACAGCTATGTCTGGTGCTACGATGCCGACCTCGATCCCGTATGGCGGGCCGAACTCGGAGCTCTTGGTGCGACGCGGCCTTTCATATCGACCATACTGACCGGAGAGGGACGGGTCGGCGGCGTCACCATGGACGGGCAGATTGTCCTGCTCGACCGATCCACGGGAGAACTCGCCGCCGAGATCGTGCAATTGCCGGTTGGCGAGGCTTTTGCGGCCCCTCCCGCAATGCCGGGCCTGTGGCACGGCGGCCTGATGGACCAATCCCTGTGCGCCGAGATAGAACCGGGTTTCTTCGGCCACGGCTTCGCGGTGACTTGTTCGCCCGCTGTGAACCCGGGCGACGGCAGGTTCTTCGTGCCTTTCGCCGATTCCGCGGAAGGCATCTCGCGACTGGCAGCGATCGACGAGGCCGAAGATGGCGCCGAAATCGCTTGGTTGAGCGAAATACCCGGCGTCTGCACCTCGAGCCCCGCAATCTCGCCCGACGGGCGGATGGTATGCACTGTGAACGGCAGGGGCATCATGCACGCATTCGATTGCGTGGACGGCAGACTCTTGTGGACACGTGAGGGGTGCGGGATGGCTGCCTCTCCCACCATTGATGACCTCGGGAATGTCTATTCGGCGGGGCAGGACGCGGCCACAGGATCGTCGCAACTGCTTGCCATGGACGGTCGGACCGGAAAGGTAATCTGGCGAAGCGGTTTCGATGGACTGGCCCGCGAACTTCTGCCGCCGCGGCCCGTTCTCCCGGTCTTCCCGGATCCTGACCCGGTCGGGGTTGCGAACAGTGTTCCCACTTTAACGCCGGAGCATTTGCTTGTGGTGGTCAATCTGGGCTACTATTTCGTGCCACCGGGCGGAACAGGCCGGTTGCATCAGCCGCACATTCCGGTCTTGCTTGTGCTAGCGCGGTCGACCGGCAAGCTCATCAGCTTCACCCCTCTGCGAGATACCAGCGAGGCCGTGATCGTGGTGGGCGAGGACCGGCGCATTCACGTTTGCCACGCCGCATTGACGAGTTCCATTTTCCACTACGGCATCGACCCCCAATTGCCCGAAAGCCATCGCAGTCCGCTCAGGCCCGTCGGAGGATACACGACGCTGTGTTGGTAGCGAGCTGAAGCCAGAAAAAGTGTGCTGCTTAACCTTGAGAGAATAGAGACTACAAACAGGCCACGCTGTCCATTCCGCTTTGAGCCGTATTTCGAGGCATCCGGTGTGCAGAAGGATGCACCTCAAAGCAGGTCATCTGCTATCTTCGCCAACCTTTCCAAAGCCGGCTGTCCGCTCCCGGCCCAGCTCCGGTCATGAAGGCTGACGCCATCGATCAGGGTGAGGTTAGGCGGATTTGCCAGATGCCTTGGTTCCCATCTTCGGACTCCATGGGGCACCATTTTCGCAAAATGGCGGAAAAGCGCCAGTTTGCAGAACCCCCATAGAGTGCGTTCGCGAACCACGCTTTCCCGAGTGCCAGCTTTGCGCCCTAGTCTCGACCATTGTCGGCCATTAGGCGGGCGCCCGAAAGCGGACGAAGTTGCCGATTGGCTTGGACGGCCAAATGTGGGACTTCGCTGCCATTCAAGCTCGGCATCCCAAACGACCGGCTTTGTCAGAAGCGGACACGACTTTGGCCGCAAGCGGAAATGACATCTGTTCGAAGCTCGCTTCCCGAAAGGCAACACCAAGGTGGCAATCTGCTCCTTCAGCAGCTCAAGCTGTGTGCTCAGTATGGCAAGGCAGACCCGGGTATCATCGGCAGTCGCGCATCATCCTGATCGCCAACAGTGGGCAGGCACTTTTGGAGCCATCCAGCTCGAAAGGCGCCGCGCCGATATGGCAAACACCCGCTACGACGTCCGCTTGCCGGACTGACCGCCAGGACGCACTTCAAATTGCGTTTGCCCTTACGCGATGCTCATCCACGCGAACGCTACAGCGCTTTGAGAAAAGCCACCAGCGCCGCAAGTTCTTCGCGGGTCAGATCGCGTGGCTTCAGCAGCGGATCGGGCTGAGGCGGAGGGGCATTGGTGGTTCTGCTCTGTTCCTGCCGGTCCTTGCCGCCGCCGCCAGCATAAAGGTTCACGACACCTTCGAGATGCGGGAACAGGCCATTGTGCATATAGGGCGCAGTGCGGCGCACCCCGCGCAGCGACTGGGTGCGGAAGGCGCCGCTGTCTGCAGGATCGCCCGTCACCGCCCATCGCCCGGTATCCTCGCGGCTGCGGCCATAGAAGCTGATGCCGAGATTGTGGTAACGCTGGTCGGTCAGCAGCGGGCCGTTGTGGCAATTGGCGCAGCCGGCCTTGGTGCGGAACAGGTGCAGGCCGGTGAGTTCCTGATCGGTAAGGATTCTGGTCCCTTCGGTGAATACCCTGTCCCATCTCGAGCGCGGCGGCGGGATGGCCCGCTCGAAATCCGCCAGCGCGCGGGCGATGTCGGAAAGGGTCGCCTTTTTGATGCCGTAAGCGGCAGCAAAGGCGGCGCGATATTCGGGAATTGCGTTGATGCGCGCCTCGATAGTCGATGCTTCGCCCGCCATCTCGATCGGATCAACGATCGGCAGGTGCGCCTGATCCTCGAGACTGGCACTGCGCCCGTCCCAGAACAGCTCCTTCATGAAGGCGGCGGTGAACAGCGGCATGGCGTTGCGCGAGCCGGTATTGCGGTCATGCCCGAAGGCCGTCGGCAACCCGTCGCCCCAGCCGAGCCTGCGGTTGTGGCAGCTTTCGCAGGCGATCTGGCCGGAGGCCGAAAGGCGCGGGTCCTTGAACAGCGCCTCGCCCAGATCGATGCGCGCCTGCGCGGCCGCATCGGGGCGGGCGCGTTCGGGCAGCGCGCCGAATTCGACGAATTGCGCGCCCTGTTCCAGCGCCGGGCGCGGCCATGTTTCCGGCGAACCGGCATAGGCCGCGCGCAGCTCCTCGATCGCAATCGCCTCGCTGCCCCCTTGCGCGACGCCTGCGGCCAAGGTCAGACAGGAAAGGGCAAGCGCAACTCGGGACAGACGTTTCATTCGGGCAGTCTCAGAAGCGATAGCGCAGGCCCAGCCAAGTCGAGCGCCCGAACTGGAACGGCTGTGCGACAGCCGCCGAATTGGGCGCCGGGATGGTGTTGAGCAGATTGCTGATCCGCGCATCGAGCGTCAGCGCCCCGATCTGCGTGCGCAGCACTTCATATTGCAGGTTGAGATCGACATTGATCTGATCATCATAGCGCACGAAGTCATAGACGTCGAACCGTGTTCCATCGACCACTTCATTGACCCCGGTATCCTCGATCCGGTCGAAGCCGGAACGGTAGCGCAGGTTCAGGTTGGTGGTCAGCCGGTCGTTCAGCCACAGCCCGGTCCAGCTCGCATTGATGAGCAGCGGGGCGGCGAATTCGAGCCGCTGGTTCTGTTCGAGCAAGGTCAGCAGATCGATCACCTCGCCATTGAACAGCACCTGCTCGCCTTCTTCCTCGACATCCTCGGCGGTGAGGAAGAAGTCCTCGTTGGTCGTCTGGGTCTCGCTATAATTGGCATTGAGCGCGAAGGTGTGCTTGCCGATGGTCTTGACCCATTCGAGCGAGATGCCGCGATAGTTGCTCTCGCCGTCATTGGTCAGCGTGAAGAAGCGCCGGGTGGCGGTCGCTCCGGTTTCCAGCACGATCTGTTCATCCTGCCGGAGTGAGCGGGAGAACTCGTCCTTGCCCCAGCGCGCAATGCCGCGCAGCCGCACCACGCCGCCCAGCAGCGGGGCACTGACCCCAGCAGTCAACTCGTCGGAAAAGGGCGTGTCGAGATTGCTGTTCTGGAAGCTTGTCGGCACCGTCAGGCGGAACAGGTTCCACTGATCCTCGGTAAACTGGCGCTCGCCGTTCACCAGCACGCCCGAACGGCGCTCGGTGATGCTCGGCGGATATTGCTCGCGGATCGCATAGGCCAGCATCGATCGACCATAATAGCGGTTGGCCCCGAAGGTCAGCTGCCAGTCGCTGTCTATGTTCCAGGTCGCCGCCAGACGCGGTGCGAAATTGTGATTGCCGAGGAAGCTTTCGTAATCGTAGCGCAGGCCCGCGCGCAGATCGACTTCGCCCAACGACAGCGAATATTCCGCCCAGGCCCCCACCGCATCGAGCCCGATGTTGGCAGTATAGGCGCGGTAGACCTGCCTCTGTGTCAGGGCATATTCGCCGGTCGCGCAGGTCAGATCGTCGCCGTCCGGGCACACGATATTGGCCCCGCGCGCGGCCAACTGGAACGCGAAATTGGTGTCGGGCCGTTCGCGGAAGGCTTCGACCCGCTGCAGATCGAGGCCGCCGCGCAGTTCGCCCGTGCCGATATCGAGCGCGATACGGGCGTTGAGGCCGTAGATGTCCTGCGTCTGATCGAGGCTGCCGAAGCCGCCGATGGTGCAATTGGTGTTCGAACACACCGCCCCGTTAGTGGTGGTCGAGGGGATCGAGAAATTCGCCGGCGGCGCGGTGCGGCTGGTGTCGGAGTGATTATAGGTCGCGGTCACGTCCCAGCGAATGTCGCCGGTCGATTCGAGCCGCAGCCGCGCACCAACACCGCCGCCGTTGGAGACGATCAGATTGTCGATGCCGTTGGCGTTGGCCGCTTCGCTTTCATAGGGCGAATAGGTCAGCTGGCCAGAAAGCTTGAGATCGGGAGCAAGATCGTAATTGCCCGACACCAGGAAATTGTCGCTCACGCTGCTGCGGAATCCAGGCTCGAAATCATAGGCAGCAGAGCGGAAATAGAGGACGTCTGCGCGGCTGCGGTTGACTGCGAAGAGTAAGCCCCCCTTGTCCGACAGCGGCACATCGATGCTCGCCCCGAAACGCATGCGGCGGAACTCGGGCGCCTCGGGCAAGGGCTCGCCGCTGGCCTCGAAAGCCGCGCGCGAGGCATCCGAGAGCAGATAGTTAGTCAGCCCATCTTCAGTGTAGTTGAAGTTCCCTGACACAGCCCAAGACCGCCGCGCCTCGCGGGTTTCGATGTTGAGCGCGCCGCCGGTGAAGCGCCCGAATTCCGCCGAGACATTGGAATCGCGCAAGGTGATCTCGCCGATCAGTTCGGCATCGAGCCACAGGCCCTGCGCCGCGTTGCCGGCCGGTTCGTTGAAGTTGAACGGATTGTCGTTGGTGACATCCAGCCGGCTGCCCACGTCGATCCCGTCGACCGTGATCAGGTTCTCGTAGATGCGCCCGCCCGCAATCGAAATGTCGGCGGGGCGGATGTCCTGGATGTCCTCGCGATTGGCCAGCCCTTCGTTGCGGTTGAACTGCACAGTGGGCAGCAATTTGAGCAACTGGTTGACATCGCCCGAGCCAGGGGTTCTCGCCTCGATTTCCTTGCGCTTGATGGTGGTCGTGCCGTTGTCGTTGCCGCGCCCCACCTCGTAAGCTTCTTCGACCTTCTCGCCCTCGGCGACCGCTTCGGGCAGGTCTTCAGCCCGGTCAGCATCTTGCGCTGCGGCGAGTGAGCCGGAGGCGAGAAAGGCGGCAACTGCTGCGCCCTTGAGGAAATCGTGCTTCATGGTTTCGGCCCCTGCAGGTCTAGTCGGGAGGTGCCGATACCGACGCATAATTGCTATTGCAAGTCACAATCAATAATTTTTTAGCGGTTCGCGGCGCGTGACCGATAGGTCAGACGGATCGTGAAGGCGCGCGCCTCTCGGTTCGGCGGCGGGGGGAACGGCGCCGCCTCGTCAAGCTGCCCGAGCGCGATCCGGTCAAGCCGCCTGTTGCCCGAAGACACCTCCACCCTTTCGTCACGCAGCCGCCCGCGCCCATCGACGGCGAAGGCGAGCGTCACGCTGCCTTCGATGCCGTCCCGGGCAAGTTCATGGACATAGCTCTGCCGGGCCTTGATCCGAGCGAAGACCTTGCGGCCATAGGCATCGCCGTCGCCGCCCGATGCAGCCCCGGCAGGTGCCGCATTGCCGGGCGAAGCGGCCGAAGCTGCAGCCGCGCCGGGATCCGGCTGTCTTCCGCGTCCCGCCTTCCCTTCAGCACCGCCTACCTCGCTCGGTCGTGTGGGGCCGGATATCAGCAGAACTATCGGCTTGGCCGATACAGGACCGGGGGCCGGTGCCGCCGCTTCGCGCATTGGTTCCCTTACCGGCTCGTCGGGGGGATCGGCAGGCGCAGGCGGCGCTGTGCTTGCAGGTTGCTCGCGCAGTTGCTGCTCGGCAGGGGCCGTGCTTTCCTCCGCCGCGAACTGGTGTGCCGAGAGCAAGGTCATGGCCGGGCCTTCGGGGCCGGACGTCTTGTGCCAGCCGAGGGTGGCGAGCAGACCGAACATCGCGCTCGATACGGCCAGAGCCATCAGCGCGCTTCCGAAGCGTCCTGTAAGGGTCACAGAAGGAAGAAGATCGCGCATGAGCCGTGTGCTGGTCGCTAGAAACAGGGTTGCATCGCCCCCCGGGCTTAAGCCGGCTCCAGGGCTTCGCAACATCCAACCCGGCATCGGCAGCGAAACTCCTGCACTTATTAAGACTGATTTGCAATAACGCTGTGCTGCCGAAATCCGGTATGGGCTGTGGGCATCAGCAAGTCCACGCACCTCGAAGCTTACCGACAACTCCCCATTCACCCGCGTTCAAAAGCGGTGGCAGCGCTCGATCCGGAAAACCGCACGGCGGCTTTCGGCGGAAACAGACGTCACTGTTGATGATCGGGAACGGCCGACTCTGGGTCGAAAGTTGCCCCCCTTCCATGGCGGATTGAAGGACAGCTTCGGCCTCTCCCCGCTCGGAACCTACCACTCCGCAACCGTCCGAATTTCCGTCATAGAGGCTAGTTGAACCCAGTCAGGGCGAGGAAAGTCGGATTTGCCAGATGCTCTGGTTCCCATCTTCGGCATCCATGGGGCACCATTTCCTGAAAGTGGCGGAAAATCGCCAGCGTGCAGCGCTCCCATAGAGTGCGTTCGCGGGCCACGCTGGTTCTGGCGGCCGCTTTGCGCCCAATTTCGAACGCTCACGGTACTTCTCGGCCGTCGCGGCGGATCGTGCCCGATTTGTGTTTTCATCCAGCATTGAGGCAGTGCGTGGAGTTTACCAAGCATGGTGACACAAGCGAGGGCAATCCAATTCTGAAAGCCAACGAGATATCCATGTCGGATGTTTTTGTGCGTTGTATGTCGCTTCGTAAGTTGGGGTTTGGCCTTCGGAGGCTTCCTTGGTTGCCTAGAGATCAATCCGTATCCTTGGCCGCTCTTCGTCGGCTCG
>JAZBPE010000045.1:0-11169 GCA_036353345.1 Erythrobacter sp.
CCAGACATGCTGGGCCGACTTGATCAAGGCTGCGAAGACCGTGCTTCCATGCTGGAATGTCGACACGCAAGTGATCTGGGATCGCTTCCTTGCGTTCAACCGCGCGCGCGGCAACGAGAAGGTTCCAGCGGGTTTTTTGCTCGGCTTCATGCGCAGATGGCGCACCGCGCCAGGCGCTACACCTCGACCAAGAGAAGTGCCCGAACCGCAGGTAATGCTCGATCCGAGAGAGCGCGAGTTACGCGATCAGATCAAGGCCGCGCCGAGCACAAACCGCCAATTTCATGCTTCCGACCTGTGTAGCAAGATCGGTATGGCCGCTTATGAGGCGCGGGTTCTCGAGGTCATCCGCCAGTTTGGATGCCAGCGGTTCACGGCCATGCTGGCTGTGCATGGTCGAGCTGTATTGGCTGGGGAGATTGCGCGATGACAATGGAGAGGTTAGCACCTGCAATGCCAAAACGAGTTGAGCACGCCAAGACCCGCGATGGCGCCAATCAGAGCAGATCGGCAAACTGCTCCAGGTCAGCAACAGTTGCGACCAGCCCTTGTTGCGTCAGGATCGACAAATACTCGTCAACGCTCTTGCGCGGGTTTTTGAGGCGCGCGCGAACTTTGCGCAGCGCTGAACAAACCAGGCCAGGCGTGAGAGAAAGCTGATCCCGGAAGAAGTCATCGGGGTGCTGAGTCTCGATGCCGAACGGCGCGAGTCTCTCGGGCGGGAAGTCCTTCAGGTTCTGAGTGACGATAGCGTCACAGCGCCCGACGATGGCGGCTGAGAAAACCCGCGGCCGCGACAATGACCAGAAGGTGGAGCGCGCTTTGCATGGTCTCTCCTTTAGCCCAAACCTGGATGGCTTGAAACACGGGCGGAGTTTCGTGTGTTTTCGTCATTATCCGCCAGAGAGTTAACCTTCACATCAGGCCGTGCTATGCGCGTGCCATGACGCAGCGCACACAAGACCCCCCGATGCAGATCGCCAAGCACCGTGTCATCGCTGACTCCAAGGCCCAAACGATGCAACAACCGCTCGGCTGGCCGTCCGCCGGTCGCATGCCCAAGATGGGTGACAATCTCCCCGACACGCGAAGTACGACGTGCAAATGGACGCGCAATCGAGGCGATTTGGTCTGAGAATGTCCGGCGTGGGCAAGCGGGTGCCTGACATCGCCAACGGCAAATTGCGAGATCAACCGTTACCTCGTCTCCATGCGCGGGATAATCCTGCAGCCGCCGACGCCGCCAGCCGTGACGTCGGCGTGAATGCAATCCACAGTCTGGGCAAATGCCGTTGGGAGCCAAGACGCCAGATACAATCCCCCCGCCTCTTTCACTTCGCTCAACGCTTTGAACGGCAACATCGCTCCCGGGCGACCAGTGCTTCTTCGAACTCACAACTATACCTCCTGAATTTTCCAGTTTCAGGATAGTTGCGCCACACAAAGTGAGGCAGAACCCAATTAAGGGCTACGCGACACTTGGCTTTCAACCGGGCGCGCGGGAACGACAGGGTTCCCGCAGGCTACCTGCTGGGGTTCATGCGCTGATGGCGAACCTCGCCCGGTTCGGTAAGCCGACTAGCCGAAGCGACGACGCCAAGACAGGCGGCTGACCCGCGGGAGCGTGAGCTGCACGATCAGATCAAGGCCGCACCCAGCGGCAACCGGCAGTTTCACGAGTCAGACCTGTGTCGCCTCATCGGGCAGGCAGCCTACGACGCACGGGTCATCGATGTCATCCGGCAGTTCGGCTGTCCAAGGTTCACCGCGACGCTCGCCGTTCATGTGAGGGCCGTGATGGCCGGCGAGATTTCACGATGAAAGATGACCGGCTCATGCTGCTTTGCCACAATGTGGTTGGTCGGCACGGCCCAGTTATCCGGGCACATCAGCAAACTGCTCCAAGTCGGCGCCTGTGGTGACCAGGCTTCGCTCTGTGAGGATTATAGACTACTCTTCGACGCTATTGGGCGAGATCAAACACCTACCGCTCCTTGAGTATCAATCGGCCCTTCACTCTTTTTGGGGGGCCTTATCCTGAAGAACAGCGCGTACAGCACCGGCACGGCAATCAGCGTCAGGAACGAGGCGAAGGCGAGACCACCCATGATCGTCACCGCCATGGACGCAAAGAACGCGTCGGGCAGCAGTGGGATCATGCCGAGAATCGTTGTTCCGGCCGCGAGCACCACGGGCCGTAGACGGCTGACCGATCCATCCATCACGGACTGGTAATCTGGAACACCATTTGCACGTTGCAGGTCGAATTCCTCGACAAGAACGATGGCGTTCTTCATCAGCATCCCCGAAAGCGACAGGAAGCCGAGCAATGCCGTGAAGGTGAACGGCAGTCCGGTGAACAACAGCCCCAGAACCATACCGGTCACCGACATCGGCACGACAAGCCACAGGATCAGCGGCTGACGGATCTTGTTGAACATGAGGATCGAGATCGTCAGCATGATGAGAAAACCGAGCGGCAGCTGCTTGCCAAGGCTTTGCTGTGCTTCGCCGGCGCTTTCGAATTCGCCGCCCCACTCCATGGTGTAGCCCTCCGGAAGCGGCATCGCCTCGATCTGTGCCCGGACACTTCTGAAGGCTTCGTCGGCCGTCAGGTCGTCGCGTGCGCCACCGAGCGCGGTGATCGTTCGCTCCCGGTCGCGCCGGTGAATGAGCGCCTCGGCAAGGCGTGTCTCCAGGCTTTGCACCAGGTTGGCCATGGGAACATATGCGCCTGCTCCGGCGGACCAGACCGGCAGGTCGCGCACATGATCTGTGCCGGTGCGTTCGCTCTCGGGCAGGCGGAGCAGGATCGGGATCACCTCGTCGCCCTCCCGCAATTCGCCGACACGCAGACCCGAGGTTCCGAGCCGAATGGTGTCCGCGATGGCGCTCCGCGTGGCACCGGCAAGCCGCATCCGGGATTCGTCCACATTCGGCTCAATGAGCAATTCTCGTTGCCTCCAGTCCGTGCGAGGATTTGTGATCGTCCCGGCGTCTCTGAAGATCCCGATCGCATCATCTGCCAGCTGGCGCAGGATGATGGGGTCGGGCCCCGAGAAGCGGACAGCGACATCGGCACCGGAAGGCGGTCCGAACACGATCTCTTCGACCCGGATCAGGGCATGGGGAAATTGCGCCGGGAGGTCCTGGTTGAGCCTGGCTGCGATGGAGGGGATCCGTGTAGCATCGGCAACCCGGACAATCAGCTGGCCATAACTGGAATCGGCCTGCTCGGGATTGTAGGTCAGCATGAAGCGGCTTGCGCCACGCCCCACCAGCGTGGTGACGTCCGTCACGGCCTCCTCTTCACGAAGTATCGCTTCCAGCCGAAGCATTTCACGGTCCGTGATATTGATGTCGGTTCCTTGCGGCATCTGGAACTCGACGTAGAAAAGTGGCGTGTTGGACGCAGGGAAAAACGCCTGCTTCACCTGACCGAAGGCCATCAGCGCCCACACCGTGATCCCCACAACCGTCAGAACGACGGGGATACGGGCCCGCAGCGCAAGCCAGAGAATCCCACGATAGGTGCTGTAGAACGCCCCTTTGTAAGGGTCGTCCGAGGTGTTCTTGGGTGCTTTGAGCAGCAGTTTGCCAAGATAGGGCGTGACGGTGACCGCAAGGATCCAGCTTAGCAACAGCGATATGGCGATCACGGCGAAAAGTGAGAACAGGAATTCTCCCGTCGCATCGGGCGACAGACCGATGCCAGAAAAGGCCATGATCCCGATGACCGTTGCGCCGAGAAGGGGAACGGATGTCGAAGTTTCGGTTTCGGCTGCGGCGTCCTCGGCGCTTTTTCCGCGCGCCATGCCGATCACCATCCCTTCGGTGATGACGATCGCGTTGTCGACCAGCATCCCCATCGCAATGATCAGGGCTCCAAGGCTGATCCGCTCCATCTGGATGCCGAAGATCGACATGAAGAACAGGGTCGAGAAAACGGTAAGCCCAAGGGTCGCCCCCACCACGAGGCCCGCGCGCCAGCCCATGGTCAGCATCAGGGCGCCTACCACGATGACGATGGACTGAGCCAAACCCACCAGGAAGCTGGAAACGGCCTGATCGACGACGACGTGCTGTTCGTAGATCGGGGTGATCTCGACCCCTTCGGGCAGGTTCTCTTTCAACTGATCCAGGCGGACGGATACGGCTTCGCCGACCTCGACGACGTTGCGGCTCGTTAGCGCCGAGACGCCGAGCGTGAAGGCGGCGGCTCCATTCTGGCGGATGATCTGACTGGGCTGTTCGGTTTCTTCCCGGGTGACGCGTGCGACGTCGTAGACCGATACCTGCCCGACTTCACCGGCGAGGCCCAGCCGTAGGGTCTCGATCCCTTCTGGTGTGATGTAACCCGGCGGCACCGAGAGGCCGATGCGCGCCGGGCCCTCGCTCAGTTCGCCATTCTGGAAGACCTGGTTCTCGTCGCGCAACAGGCCGAGGAGTTGATCGGGCGGAAGGCCGAGTTCGGCAAGAACCGCAGAGGGAATTGCAATATTAATAACCTCCTCGGTCAGGCCTTGCACATCCACTTTCGCTACACCGTCGACTGTCACAAGGCCCACGCGCAGGTTCGTTGCGAGATCCCGTTGCTCCTGCGGGCTCAATCCTTCGGTCGTGACGGCATAGAACATCCCGAAAACATCACCGAAATCGTCGTTGATGATCGGGGCCTGCGCCCCGGCAGGAAGTTGCCCTTCTACATCGCGGATGCGCCGCCGCATCTCATCCCAGACCTGGGGGATTTCGTCCGGACCGTAGCTCGTCTCGATTTCCACGGTGATCTGGGCCATTCCCGGCATCGATCTCGACTCGATCCGATCGAGCTGCATCATCTGCTGAAGCGCATCCTCGATGACGTCAGCTACTTCTTCCTCGACTTCCACCGCTGTCGCACCCGGATAGGGGACGAAAACAAGTGCGGTCTTTAGAGTGAAGCTTGGATCCTCGAGACGGCCGACTGTGTTCAGCCCCCAATACCCGCCAAACAGGCAGAAGATGATGATGAGCCAGACCGCCACCGGACGCTGGATGCTCGTACGAGAAATACTGAGTGCCATGAGACGATCTTCCGTTCTGCCCATGGAAAGGAAAGGAATTATAAGCCGGCGGCGATGACGGACTGGCTTTCGCTCAGTCGCCACCAGCCACCGGACACAACCAATTCGTCACCCTCCAGCCCGTCAAGAACGACAATGTCGTTCTCGAAAGGCAGGCCCAACCGGACCGTCCTTCGCGTGACCTTACGGGATGCTTCGTTGTAAACCCAAACGGATGGTTCGGACCGGCTCGTCGTATCCACCGCCGATACGGGGATGACCACGGCTTGTCCCGTGTCGGCATCGGCTGAGACAGCGATGCCGACATCAGCCGTCATGCCCGGCAGCAGACGTGGATCGATTTCGCCGGTAATGGCAAATTCCAGATCATATGTTTGCGTCGTTGGGTCTGCATCGGTTGAAAAGGATCGCAGTTCGAGCGACACAGTGTACCCGGGCACTGCCGGAAAGCTGGCAGTAATGTCGAAGGCGTCGGGCGTCGCGCGCGCAATAGCTGCCAGTTCCTCGGGCAGGGAAATCACGACCCGCATTTCGCTAAGATCTTGCAGACGCGCAACAGGCGCTGCCGTCGTGGTATTGACGAATTCCTCGACGAAGGTTCTGGCCACAATCGCATCGAACGGGGCCAATATACGCACTTGCGATAAGCGCCGCTCGGCTTGACGAAGCTGTACTTGCGCCTGCGCAAATTGCGCCTGCGCCGTCTCGAGCCGGGCATCTGCGGCAACACCCCTCTCTGCGAGATCGGCGGCGCGCTGAAGCTCGGAATTTGCGAGATTGTAAGACGCCTGCGCCCGGTCCAGAGCAAGTTCAAAGTCGACCCTGTCGAGCTCCGCTATGATGTCGCCATTGCGGACCCTGTCGCCTGACTGAACGGCAAGATGCACGATCTGCCCAGGTATCTGGAAGGCAATATCGACGGTTCTGGCAGGTTCGACGCGGCCCGCGACTGTGCGGGTCTGAGTGATCGTGCGCGAGACCGCTTGGGTCAGCTCGACAGTGACGGGTCGACCCGCCTGGGGGGCGGGTGCCAAACCCGCCGGATCGGCCGCCGTTTCAGTCTGGGCCACAACGGAGGAAAGCACCGTCGGCAGAAACGGCGCCGCAAGGGCGGCGAGCGCCGCGACCGAAACGACGACGGCGAGACCTTTCATGCTAGTGTGTCTTTTCTTCAAGTTCATCGATCATGGTCCTCAACCGTTCGACGACACGCCGTTTGAGATCGGCGCCACCGTCAGGAAGTTTAAGAAGTCTCTGAAATCGCAGACCCTGGATTGCGAGCGCGGCAATCATTGCTGCCGGAGCGTCTTGCGTTTCAGAAAGGATACGTTCGATGTCGCCGGTCAGCTCTTTGCGGAGCGGGTCGAGCAACTGCGGATCGGAGGCTGCTGCCGCGAGTATCGCCATGGACAGATCATCATCCACGCCCTCCGTTTGAACGATGGTCTCAAGATGCCCCCGTAATGTGCGTGACGACTGGTTCTCCGGGAGCCTTTCAAAAAGTTCGCGATGCGCAGTGAGCATTTGGTCCAGAAGCCCGGCCAAAAGAGCTTTCTTGCTTGGATAGTTGTAAAGAACGCCGCCCTTGCTCAGGCCGGCTTCTCTGGCCACGGACTCGATCGTGACCTTCCCGGCACCCTCTCGCATGGCGACGGTCCTTGCCGCCTCGAGGATCCGGCGCGACGCGTTGCCGCCGACCTCGGAGTGCGGGCGCTCATGCATGACTGTACCATCCGGTCGGTTAAGTTCAGCGCGGAAGTAGGTCGCTTCCACGACCGCGTCAAGCCTCCGCGAAGGCAATTGGTGTCAGCATGGACGAACGGCCCACGCGCGGATGTTGCTGCATCACGTCGCGCGAGGCTGTCCTATGTCTGAATAGATCTTCAAAAAGGCGTCAACCGCTCTTTTGGCATGATCTGAAACGTCGATCTTTGGGTCGAGGGTCAGCAATCGAGGCATGATGACGCCTGACACGGAAAGGTGAATCAACTGTCCGGCAGCGCTTAGATGGTCTTCTACGTTGAGGGCTTTCGCGTCATGAAGAGCGTGCAAGACTTGGCCGACATGCCTTGTGGCCAGCTTCGGCCCGGCCTTCATGTATATTTCGCCGGCCTCGGGCAAAACTGAAACCGCGCCGATGCACGCACGCAGTAGCCGAATATAGTCGTCGTCAAGCACAAGGTTGATCAAGCGCCGTGAAAGCTCTTCGAGGATGGCCCGCGGGTCCAGGTCTTTGGGAAGGGGCCGAGAGATTGCCGCCGAGAGCCTGGCGCATTCCGTGTCCACAACGATGAGAAACAGTCGTTCCTTGCTTGGGCTATGCGCATAGAGCGTCGCTTTGGACACGTTGGCTTCCTCTGCAATCGCATCGACGCTTGCCCCTTCGAAGCCACATCGCAGGAAAATGGTCCGGGCACCCCTGAGCACGTCATCGGCTTTGCTGTTCCTCATGCTCACCATCTCCATCAACTTTGGCGTTTTTGTACAGTCAGACAAAGCAGGGTCAATTTTGTGGAAACTACAAGTAACGCAACAAATGCCGTTCCGTTTGGGACCGAAAAACGTGCCTACGTTTGATCCTCTCGAAAGCCTCCCTCCACGACGGCGCAGTTTTTTGACGTTCAGGCGGTGGCACTGCTCAAGCCGGTCATCGTAACGACCACAAACACGTAACCTAAGAGGAACTCGTTCGTGCAATCATCGGGATTGGGACAGAGGCGCAAGGCCCTACTGAACAGGATGCCGGGCCTCGCGTGCTGCAGGCGACGCTCCCGCATCCGCGGCTTCAGTCAGCCGTACAGTCGCGTAGTGCAAGATGGCAGTTGGGATAAGTGCAATCAGGAAGATCAGCGTGACCACAATAAATCCGTCACGAAAGGCCAAGGTATTGGCTTGGATCACGACGGTCTGGCCAAGGAATTGCGCGGCAGTCGCAAAAATCTGAGTGTCCGGCAGCCCCGCGCCCCGCAAGATCCCGCTCACCTCCCGAAGGAATGTCATCGTTGCGAGATTATCGCTGGTTTGCGTGGCGGCCAGAGCGTCCGCATGCAACATCGTACGTCGTTCCATGAGCACCGCCAGAAGATTGACGCCGAAGGCGCCCCCGAGCTGGCGCACAAAATTTATTGCCCCCGACCCCTGCCCGATCAGATCGCGAGGAAGAGTTTTCAATGGGCCTGCAGAAATCGCGGGAAACACGAAACCAAGACCGATCCGCGACAGGATCGTCCACCAGGCCAAGGTCCAAAAGCTTGTGTTGATCTCGACCACCGACGACAACCAGGAGGACCAGGCGAATATCGCCATGCCGGCTCCGATCAACAGTGCGGCTGGGACCTTGTCCGACAACCGTCCCGCCAGCGGAAAGACCAGCACCAGCACGAACCCTGATGGCATGAGCAGCAGCCCCGCCTGCGTCGGCGTGAACCCCTGGATCGTCTGCACGAACAACGGCACAAGATAGGTGGAACCGAAAAGGCCTGCCCCCATGATGAAGGATACCACAGAGGCTGCGGCGAAGGGCACGTTGCGGAACAGCCGCAAGTCCAGCATCGGCTTTGACGTATGCAACTCCCACATCACGAAGCCGGTCGCAGCCGCTGTCGCAATCGCGAACTGAATCAGGATCGGATCGGACCCCCAGCCCAGCCGCTGCGCGTTGGTAAGCGCATTGAGCAACGAGGCGAGAAAGACTGCAAGCAGTCCGAGACCAGTCCAATCGAAACCTGGCCGTGGCCCGGTATTGTCCCGGCGCGGCACAAACAGATTGGCAAGCGCCATGGCCATGATCCCGGGGGGAAGCCCGAGGTAGAAAACCCAGCGCCAGTCGAACGCGTCGATCAGCAAGCCGCCGATCCAGGGCCCCAGTGCAGGTGCCAGTACCACCCCGATGCCAAAGATACCCATTGCTGCGCCGCGCTTTTCAGGGGGAAAGACACGAAACAGCAAGATCATGCTCAGTGGTTGGACCACACCTGCCGCCGCGCCCTGTACGACGCGCGCAAGCGTCAGAACACCTTCGTTGGGCGCGATCCCTCCAAGGACCGATCCCACGATGAAAACCGTAAGCGCCACGTTGAGTGATAGGCGCAGACCGAAAGCACGGTCCGCCCAATCCCCAAGCAGCATGGTCGCCGTCATCGCCGCAAGAAAGCCGGTCGAAAGCCATTGCGCCTGAACCGCACTGATCCCGAAGGCGCCCATCACATCAGGGATGGCGACATTCACGATCGTCGTGGACAGAACGACTGAAATCGTTGCGATCATGACGGTTGCGGTCGCATAGGCTCGATAGGCCGGACCGTATTTCTCGAAAAGCGCGTCAGTCTGCGACATCGATACTCAACACTACCATTAAGCCGGGTGGCAGAACCTCACCTTCTGTCTCGATTGACACTCGGATTGGCACCCGTTGGGTGACCTTGGTGAAATTGCCGCTTGGGTTGGGGCTTGGAAGCAAGGCAAACTGGCTTGTGGCGGCACCCCCGATCCGCTCCACCACGCCGTGAAAGGTACGGCCGGGATAGGCATCGACCGTGATCGAGACGGGCGCTCCGATGCGGATCCTACGCAAGTCCGTTTCTTTAACATTCGCGTCCACCCAGACCTCATCCGGGCGATGATAAATGAGCAGCCGCGTGCCCGGGGTCACATATTCACCCTCGTCCACGAAGGACGCATCCACCACCCCGTCAAAAGAAGCCAATACCCCTCTGTTTCGCAGATCGATCAGCCGCTGCGCCCGCTCTGCCTCAAGGCCTGTCCGTTCTGCCACAATCCGCGTTATCTGGTGCTCAATGACCGCGATTTGTGCGGCTTCAGACTCCACAGTGCCCAGATTGGCCCGGGCGGCCACAATCGCTGCGGCCGTCGCAAGTTCCTGCTGACGCGCCACGTCCAGTCTGCTTTGGGCGTCCTCCGCGCTCTGAGTAGTTGCGATCTGTCGGCTTTCCAGTTCAGCGATCCTGTCGAAATGGCTTTGTGCGTTTCGCAACTCCGACTCACTTGCAGTATGGTTTGCCTCGGCTGCGGCTATTTGGGCTCGGGCGGCGGCACGGCGGCTTTCAACCTGCGTTCGGATCATATCCTGCTGCGCGCGCAATTGCGCGACCTGCGCGCCAAGCGCTTCTATCCGCGCCTCTGTGCCTTCCACGACAAGTTCTGCCTGATCCGTGTCTATAGACACCAGCACATCCCCCGCCGCAACACGCGTGCCCGTCGTCACCGCAATCGCTTCGACCTCGCCGCTGACCTCGCTCGAAACGGTGACAAGGCTGGCAGCAATTCGCGCATCGTCGATCGAGACCTGTGACCACCGCCCGCCGAGCCAGCGCCCGCCGAAGACCACAAGCGCTATAATCATCAGAATGAGAATGCCAAGGCGCAGCGGTTTGAAACGACGGCGGGCAGGTGCAGGGTCCGAGGGCTGGGATGGCGCCGCTGCTGCAGCTTCCTGAGTTAACTCAACGAGCTTGGGCTTAAGTGCATCGCTATCCGTGCAAATATCGCGGGGCTTGTTCACTCGGTTTGCTCCAGACGTTCGGCAATCAATGTAAGGACGCGGAGCGCTGTCGAAAGGTCTTCCGCAACCACCCCGGCAAGAAGCTCACTCCGCGTTGCATCGGTGATTTTGCGGATCTCGTTCAGAATAGGCACTGCGGTAGTTGTCACGCGGACGCGCTTGACCCGGCGGTCGTCCGGGCAAGGCTGCCGCTCGATCAGGCCCTGTCCTTCAAGCCCGTCGAGAAGGCGCACCAAAGTCGGTCCCTCGACCCCGAGCGTTGTGGCAAGCTCGCGCTGGGTCAGGCCGTCCGCCCGCGACAGTTCCAGTAGCGCCATCCAGCGCGCCTGCGTCAGCCCCATGGTCCGCAGGCGCGAATCCAATCGGGTCCGCCAACGCCTGGCAACTTTTCCCAATTCGACGGCAAATTCTGCTTCTTTAGAAGTCAACTTTGTTTGCATCCTAATAGATAGGATGCTACCTATAAATCTAGGTAGATAGAATATCAACTCGGAAATTCGTGAGATGTATCGCACAATCCTTCTGGCCTACGATGGCACGACCGAAGGACGGCTGGCGCTGCGCGAAGGTGCTCGGCTGGCCCAG
>JAZBPE010000046.1:0-6566 GCA_036353345.1 Erythrobacter sp.
CAGCTTCGCGCCCCAATGTCGGTCATTCGGGGACGCACTCGAAAAAGCCGAAAGCGGACATCCAAACAGAGGCTTCTGAATAGTTGATCACAGAGAACCTGTCTTTGCATTCGTGAGGACAAATTGTCAGGTTTGCACGCCGCAGGTCGATGAGCGCACCGTGTGCTTTGCGCATCACTGTAGCTTCGATTTGTTTATGCTGTTAGCGATCAAACACATTGCTCAAGCCTCCAGGTTCAGATGATCACACCGCCAGATCGCCCGAAAATCTACCATATACTTCATGTTGACCGACTCGCTTCCGTAGCAGCAGGTGGACTGCTCAGTGATGCAGCAATTCGTGCGCTAGCCCCTGCCGGTACGATAATTGGAATGAATTCGATAAAGGAGCGTAGACTGGGGCTGCCGGTTTCGTGCCACCCGGGCACTTATGTCGGCGAGTATGTTCCGTTCTATTTTTGTTCTCGATCAATCATGCTCTATGTGATACATATGGCCAACCATGCAGAGCTCGAATATCGCGGAGGACAGAGACCGATCGTGCACCTAGAGGCGGATCTTTATTCCGTAGTCGAGCGGGCGAACGTTGACGGCATACCCTGGGCGTTCACCTCGGCGAATGCCGGCGCATATTACACGCCGTTTTTCTCGGATGTCGCGTCGCTTGATCAACTTAACTGGCCCGCGGTTGCCAACCAGGATTTTCGGAATGCCGACGTCAAAGAGGCCAAACAGTCCGAATTCCTGATCCATGAAAGGTTTCCATGGGGCCTCGTCGAACGCATTGGCGTCATAGACCGTGCAGTAGCCAATCAAGTACAAGAAATAATCGGGAATGCAGCACACCGGCCTACTATCGAAATCCGCCGAGACTGGTATTACTGAGGAAGGGGACCAAGGATGATCACTTATACCAGCGGCGATATTCTCAATGCGGATGTTGAGGCGCTTGTTAACACCGTCAACTGCGTCGGTGTAATGGGCCGCGGAATTGCGCTCCAGTTCAAGAACATGTTCCCTGAGAACTTTGAAGTCTATGCGGAAGCCTGCGCGCAAAAGGAAGTACGACCAGGCGAAATGTTCATCGTCGAAACTGGCGAGCTCACCAATCCTCGCTACATCATCAATTTTCCAACGAAGCGGCATTGGCGCGGAAAGAGCCGGATGGAGGACATCGAAACCGGCCTCGCAGATCTGAAGCGCCAGATTGAAGCCAGGGGCATCCGGTCGATCGCCATCCCGCCGCTCGGCAGTGGCCTTGGCGGCCTCGAGTGGGCAAGTGTCAGAGAGCGCATCGTAACAGCACTCGCATCCCTCGAGGGAGTAGACATTCGTGTATATGAGCCGCGCGGAGCCCCGGGAGCTAGCGAAATGGTGAGCGCTCAGGAAGTTCCGAAGATGACACCGGGGCGCGCTGCGCTCGTGAGCCTTATGGACCGTTATGTCGGAGGATTGATGGATCCATTCGTTTCTCTCCTCGAGGTCCACAAGCTACTCTACTTCCTCCAGGAAGCCGGCGAGGGTCTGCGCCTTCAATATCGCAAAGCTCACTACGGACCATATGCTGAGAATCTAACCCATCTCCTGCGTCGGGTGGAGGGTCATTTCGTGTCTGGATATGCCGACGGCGGCGATGCGCCCGACAAGCGATTGGAAGTCGTCCCAGGCGCAATGAAGGAAGCAGAGAAACTGCTTTCTGGAATTGGTGACACGAAGCGCCGCTTCGATGCGGTGGGCGAGCTTGTCGAGGGCTTCGAGACGCCGTTCGGCCTCGAGCTCCTGGCCACGGTTCATTGGGTGGCGAAGCACGAGGGCGCACAAACAGTCGACGACATAATCGCTGGCACTTACGCGTGGAATGACCGGAAACGCCGGTTTTCGCGAGAACAGATCGAGATTGCCCATGATGTGCTTGTCCGCAAGGGCTGGCTTGAGCGCGCTGAGGCCTAGGCACATGGCGGAAACGCAGATCGAATGGACGGACGCTACATGGAATCCGGTTGCAGGATGCACCGCCGTTTCGGCGGGATGCACAAATTGCTATGCGGTCGATCTTGCGCGCCGCCTGGAGGCGATGAGGGTTCACAAGTATGAGGAGCTGACGCGGTCGAGCGGCGGGCGGACGGTATGGAACGGGACCGTGCGGCAAGACGAGCAATCCTTGGGCGTCCCGCTGCGCTGGCGCAAGCCGCGCAAGATCTTCGTCAATTCCATGAGCGACCTCTTTCATGAGCAAGTTTCCGACGACTTTATCGCCCGCGTGTGGGAGGTGATGCGCCAGACCCCTCGCCACTCCTACCAAATCCTTACGAAGCGCCCCGAGCGTATGGCGGCTGTCCTCCGCAATGCACCCGACTGGCTCCTGCCGAATGTCTGGCTCGGCACGAGCGTGGAGGATGCCGATGTCGTCGATCGGATCGACCACCTGCGCACTGTCCCTGCGGCGATCCGGTTTATATCATTCGAGCCGCTGATCGGGTCCGTTGGCGCGGTCGATCTCGATGGAATTGATTGGGCGATCGTGGGCGGAGAAAGCGGTCGCCGCGCGCGGCCGATACGCGAAGAATGGATCGATGAAATCCATGAGCTCTGCACGCGATCGGGCACGGCGTTTTTCTTTAAGCAATGGGGGTCTTGGGGGAAGGACAACAAGCGGCGCTCGAAGAAAGCGAATGGCCGTCTCTACCGCGGGCAGACCTGGGACGAGATGCCAGCTATTGCGGCATCGGCATAGGGCGCGCACGGAGGTTAAGCGGGGACAGTGGCAGAAAAGGCGTATCAATGGGCGGACGGCGCCGTTCTGGAAGAGCACTCGCGGCGAAAACACCGGGTTTTGCGCGAGTATTTCGCCGAGTACCTAAGGGTCCGCTGGCGGTTGCCGCAGCAAAGCCGGTTCCGCTTCGCAATCGTAGAAGGGTTCGCGGGCGGCGGACGCTACAAGTGCGGGAGGCCAGGATCGCCGATCATTTTCCTCGAAGTGCTTCGCGCGACGCTCGAGGAGGTAAATCTGTATCGTGCGTCACAAGGCTTTGGGCCGATGGAAGTCGAGTGCTTTCTCGTTCTCAATGACGGCAGCCGCGACACGCTTGAGGTTCTCAAGGCCAATCTCGCTCCGATGCTGGCGGCGTACCGATCCGAAGTGCCCAATCTTCATCTGCGGGTCGAATACATGAACGATCTGTTCGAAGCGGCCTATCCAGCCATTAAGGCCCGCCTGGCCGAAGGAAAGTTCGCTAACGCCATCTACAACCTCGACCAGTGCGGGCACAGTCATGTCGATCTGCACACGATCATTGATATCATGCGAAGCCAGCGCTCGGTGGAGATCTTCTACACTTTCGCAATAGGGTCACTGATCGCGTTTCTGCAGAAGACTGACCCCGAAGCGCTAGCCGGTCAACTTCAGCACTTGGGTGTGACGAGCACCGACCTGCACGCTCTCAATGGCGTGATGAGCAAGAACGAATGGCTTGGAGCCGCCGAACGACTGGTCTTCGAGACGCTGGGCCAATGTGCGCCCTACGTAAGTCCGTTTTCGATCAACAATCCCGGGGGGTGGCGCTATTGGCTCGTGCACTTCGCGAACTCCTATCGTGCCCGCCAAGTCTACAACAATATCCTACACCAGAATGCCAGCACGCAGGCGCATTTCGGTCGATCGGGACTCGATATGCTTAGCTACGATCCAAGCGAAGAGGGAGCCCTGTACCTGTTCGATCAAATCGGACGCGCGACAGCGCATGGTCAACTTATCGACGACATACCGCGCCTTGTCTCTGCGGCAGGAGACGCACTTGAAGTCGCCGATTTCTACCAAGGCATATACAACCGGACGCCGGCGCATACCGATGATATCCACCAGGCAGTCATCGACAATCCTGATCTTGAGGTCATAACGCCTAGCGGTGGAGCGCGAAGGCGGGCGAATACGATCTCGGTTCAGGACACGATTAAGCTCAAGCGACAGACGAGCTTCTTCCCCTTGTTTCCAACGACCAGGCTGCCCGGGCACGGCGACAGCTAAGAGGTGGCGCGCTCTAGATCAGATCCAGACTGGCGCGCTTTCGAGCGCCTCATAGCCAGGATTGAAGAAACCCTAGCGACAAGCGGCTCGGTCGTTTCCTCGCCAGATCGAATACGCTGCAAGGTCACAGGCCGACTCAGGGAGGTCGATGCCGCCATCCGCGATCAATCGGGCAACGTCACTGTTCTCGAATGCCGCAATCGCAAATCACGTCAAGACGTGACCTGGGTCGAGCAATTGGTGACGAAGAAGAAGTCGCTCGACGCTACCCGACTGATCGCGGTCAGCGCGTCTGGGTTCTCGGACGGCGCGCATGCCCTGGCCAATGAATTGGGCATAGAGCTCAAAACCGCGCGCGACATAGACTGTGACGAGCTCAGCCCCTTGCTCAATCTTGACATGGTGCTCTTCAACCGAAGGTGCGCGAGCCTTGATTCGGTCGAGTTGCGCTTCGCATCGAACCATGATTGGTCACCCCCTGCACCGGGGAATTGCGATGCCGTTCTTCCTGCCGATACCGATCTCACTGCTCCAATTTTTCGCAATATCGACACCGGCTATAGATGGTCGATCAATGACATCTGGCTTCAGTTACAACAGGCCACCGATCCTTACGCGGGTGTCGAAAAAGGCGCGCCGCCCCAGGTCCGGACGGCGTGCTTTCCGTATCCCGGCAACGTAGAGGTGTGCTATGCCGATTGTCGGCACATGCTCGGAGATGCGCTGCTAAGCGTATTCCTATGGATCGAGAGCGAAGCGGTCTGGAAGGAGGAAAGCGCAAAGGTCGAATATGGAGCGAGCAGCGAAAAGGGCTTGCACTATCTAGAATTCGCATCTGAGATCGAGCGAATGCCACCGCCAGTATCTTTACAAATTCAGAAAGACAGCCGGGATTGTTCGAATTTGCGCGTAGTATACCGCCGCGCAGGTGAAAAGACATGAGTGGAGGTGTTGCCTGATCGAGAAGGAAACATCTGCCTGGCTCTTGCCGTCAAGCATCAGTTTCGAGCATCTCAAGGGCCATGACCTTGAGGAGTGTGTCTACTGGTTGATGGATTCGCTTGGCGCAAAAGATCTTGAATGGCGGGTTGGCGGTGTGGGCGCCGGCACGGCCGATGGAGGACGCGATCTGGAAGCGCGGTTCTTCTCCCCCTCGCCGGACGGTGAAATGGAAGAGACCTGCTGGTGGATCGAATGCAAAGGCCGCGCCCGCACGGTAGAGCCCAGTGCGGTAAAAGATGCATGCTCCAATGCCTTGGCGCATGCCGATCTGTCAGTCCTGGTTATCGTCACGAACAGCACCTTTTCCAATCCAACACGGGACTGGGTGCGGGATTGGCAGAGGAAGCATCCTGTTCCTAAAATTAAGCTTTGGGACAAGTCGTCGTTGGAGCGGATGTTGTCGCGCCATCCGAATGCCGTATACCGGCTTTTCAGCCAAGCGTTGAGCACGACAGGTCATTTGGAGGTTGCACGCGAGGGCTTCTGGAACCGTTTCGACTTTGCCTCCCCCACTGCACTCGCAAAATTCTGGTCGGAGCGCGAAACCCTAGAGATAGGTCCGCTCGAGCGAATAGCGCTCGTCGTATCCGAATTTGCTCATGGACGGATTGTCGATCGGCCATGGGGCGTTTCGGGTTCAGGCCAAGGTACGATCGAAGCACTCGCGCTCGTCATGGCCAACCTGCCCTATCTTTTCGGCAGAGCCGTTCGCGGAGGATTTGACCAAGAACCTCTTATTAGAGGGGTCGGCTATCTGGTGCTTTCTGCTTTGCGTTTTTGCTCAGCTGGCGGTGCAGCAACTATCATGGAGGACCAGCTGGTCGATGGTGAAGGCGAGCCTTGGCCACCCGAAGTGCGGGAATTGCTGCTGGAGCCTATCCTCGGTTCCCTGCTAGATGAAGTGAGGGATGCCTGCACTGCGGACTGCCGACGTTTTCTCATTGGCAAAGGTGATGCCTATGGTTTCGATAACGCGCCGCTCGAGCACTATTGGAAGCGCCTCGATCCTAAGGGAAGACAGATTGAAGACGCATCTGACGAACCACAGCTTTGGCTCCAAAAGAATGACGAGCCGTGCAAGGTAGGTTTCGATGTCGGTCCGTCAAACGGCTGCCCGCTTTTTGCGGATGAACGTGAAGACTTGGAATTATTGCCACTACTCAAGGTGATCGAGAAGGTCTCTGACTTCCGCAGTAAAGACACGGCATCTCAGGATTGAAGCAGTCTACTTCCGTGTAGGTTTCCCTCATAGTGGACCGTCCGCGTTCGGCCCAGAACCTGATGCCAACATGAATGGAGAAAATGATCACGATCTCGACAATGGTTCCACCGACGCGCACTGGATCTCAAGCAACGGCGTCTCCGCCCGGCGTTCTGAAAAACATGGACAATCGAGAGCATTAGTTTCAGTTTGCCAGACCGGCTGACGTGACCCCCTGATTTTCCTCCAAGTTGGATTAGAGTCCGGCCCTGACAGAAGGACGGACGAGATGAAGAGAACGAGGTTTTCAGAAGAGCAGATCATCGGCGTGCTCAAGGA
>JAZBPE010000047.1:0-8059 GCA_036353345.1 Erythrobacter sp.
ACGCGTCACAGCGCAAGGCACGAGGCGATCACATTCGAAGTCTGTACAGGGAAGGGGGGAGAAAATGGTGGACGCACTAGGGTTCGAACCTAGGACCCGCTGATTAAGAGTTAAAATACGGCCCCTAACAGGGCATCACGTATCAAAACGTCTATCCCCGAAAAACCCCCTGTAATCTATTGCATTGTGATGCGGTGTTAGGCAATGTGCCTAGCGCGGGGTAACGCTGTCTATCGGCAAAATCTGTTACCCCGGTGTTACCCCGAGCGGACTTTTTGAATGTCGCGGGGGATTGGAGCGGTATTTTAGGGCCGTTTCGATGCAAGCGATTGAAACCCTAGCGAAACCGCCGGGGTAACAGCGAAAGGACAGGGCATGGCAAGGGCGTTGACGACTAAGGCGGTGGAGGCCGTGAAACCATCCGACAAGCGGCAAGAGATACCTGACGGGATCGTGAGCGGGCTTTATCTGGTGGTGCAGCCGAGCGGCGCTAAGTCATGGGCGCTGCGCTATCGGCACGCGGGCAAGCCATGCAAGCTGACGCTGGGCCGCTGGCCGATGATGGGCGTGAAGAATGCAAGGGAAGCCGCAGGGGTTGCGATTGACGCGGTGGAGCGCGGGGGCAATCCGGCAGTCATGAAAAAGGCGACTAAAGCCGCGCAGCAAGTTGCGCAGATTGAGGGCCGAAACAAGGTGCGCAACCTGCTAGACCAATTTGAAAAGCGCCACTTGTCCAAGCTGAAATCGGGTAAGCAGTGCCGCGACTTTCTTGACCGCTTCGTTCTCGAACCTTGGGGCGACCGCGAGGTGCAATCCATTGCAAAGCGCGACATCATCGAACTGCTGGACGGGATTGCCGATAGTGGGCGCGGCACAAGTGCAAACCGTGTGCTGGCGCATCTGCGCAAGTTTCTGAACTGGTGCGTCGAGCGTGATATTCTCGAAGTCTCGCCAGCGTTGGGCGTCAAGCCGCCAGTCAAAGAAAACCAACGCGAGCGCGTTTTGAGTGACGAGGAAATTCGTCTGTTCTGGCAGGCGTGCGAAGACGTTGGCCAGCCGTTCGGGCCGCTTGGCAAGTTGCTGCTACTCACTGGCCAGCGCAGGGGTGAGGTTAGCGAAATGACGGAAGGCGAGCTGTCCGGCGATACGTGGCATCTGACAGCCAAGCGCACCAAGAACGGGCGCGCCCATGACGTGCCGATAACGCGGGCCGCTGGTGCTGTTCTGGTGGACGTGAAGCGCTTCAAAGGCGAGGCGGGCTATATCTTCACCACGACCGGCACAACGCCTGTTTCGGGCTTTAGTAAGGCCCACGGCATTATCGCAGCAAAGATGGCGGAGCGGGCCAGCGAGGCCGCTGGTGGATCCGTCACCATCGAGCATTGGACATGGCACGATCTGCGCAGGACTTGTGAAACGGGCATGGCGCGCCTTGGCATCCCGCAAGAGATAATCGACCGCGTGACCAATCATGTTAGCGGGCAGCACCGCATGGTGCGCGTTTACAATCATCACGATTATGCGAACAAAAAGCGCGAGGCGTTGGAAGCGTGGGGCGATGCGGTGGCCGATATCCTCGCGGGCCGCGATCCGGTGGCAGAAAAGAAGCGCCGCGATGATGACGCAAGGGCGCTAGAGGCTCAGGAGGCGCTTGAAGCCAAGTTGGCGCTTGAAGCCAAGCGGGCGCAGGACGCCGAAATCGAAGCCGCTGACAATGTTGTGAAGCTGGCGGGGGTGAAGTGATGACGGACGTTGCAATATTCGATGCAATGGCCGCAATCGAAGCAGCTGAAAACCGAGACCTAGAGCCAATCATCAAAAGGTTAGAGGCTGGGGAGAGCCTGCCAGAGGAGCGCGAATGGCTTGCCAGATATCTGCGCGGCGAAAAGTCCTTCAAGCGAGGGCGTCCACCTGCAAGCCAAGCGGGGCACAATGCCATTAAGAAAGGGTTCGATGATAATAGAGACATCGACCTAGCGGCATGGGACGCGCTCCAATTCCTTATGCAGTGGGAAAACAAGACGGAATCCGAAGCCAAGAAGGAAATAGCTGCCATCCTTGGCGAGACAGCGAAAAACACAGGGGACCGCTTGAATCGCGTCAAGGCTCACTTGGCATCCGGCAAGCGCCGCTCCGAATATGTGACTTCGAATCAAAAGATTATTGAACTATTTGCAGAACTATCCGAAAGCATGGGCGCAGCGGGTATTTCACCGTCGTTCGAAGCCCTTAGGGCAGCAATGGGACTGCCAAAACCAGAACAATCACCACCACCCTTGCCCCTACTCGTGCGGTTAGGCCGGAAATTAAATCCCGCTATTTAACTTCCTTTGCGGGCAGTCCTAACGAGGTATATCTGGTTGGCCATGTTTTGAAAGGAACATGGCATGACAACCGAACACACTACCGAAAAGCCGAACCCCGAGCGCCGTATTCAGGCCGCAGCCGTGCGCGAATTGTGCGGCAATGTATCCGATATGTGGCTTTGGCGGCGACTTGATCGTGACCCTACTTTTCCTCGCCCTCACTATATCTCAAAGCGCCGCTTCTGGCGTGAGCGGGATATTATCGCTTGGCTTGAATCGCAGGCGGAGCGCGCTTGATGGATGCGAAAAACCCCCGCACCGGGCAGGGCGCGAGGGCTTCGAAATCCAATTCAGCGGATACCGAAACCCTTAGCCAATTCCCCGCAATCTCGCAACCGTGCGCGCATCACTATCGCGTCATCATCGCCCGCGATCTGTGGCGGCGATGCGTGGTCAGCGTGGAACCCGCGACCGTAACACACCAGCCGCGCGGCTTCCGCGACCATGGGGCCGCAATGGCTTATGCCGCGCGGCTTGCCGAGTTGGAGCAATGGCCGATCTGTGACCGGGCAGGGGGTGAACAATGAACGCGCCCAGGTTGGAAGCCCATGACCCCGAAACGGGCGAGGTGTTCGAGGAATCTTCCCGGCGCAGGGAAGGTTCAACGGGCGAGCCGGAAACCGTTACGCGCGTAACGGATGCGCGCGGCGAGGCCGAAACGTCTACGCGCGTAGACAATTCATCGCAGGGTGATGCGCAACGCAAAGGCGTTACGCTCGACCACTTCCGAGCCTACATGCCGTCGCACTCGTATATCTTCGCGCCAACAGGTGAGCTGTGGCCCGCGTCTAGCGTGAATTCGAGGCTTCAACCCGTGCCCATGATGAACAGGGCGGGTGAACCCATGCTCGATAGGGATGGGAAGCCGCAGACCCAAAAGGCGAGCGCTTGGCTCGATGAGAATCGCGCAGTTGAACAGATGACGTGGGCACCGGGCTTGCCGCCTGTCATCGAAAACCGTCTCGTTTCAGATGGCGGATGGCGACAGGAGCCGGGCTTCAACGTATTCAACCTGTATCGGCCCCCGCTGGCGATCGAGGGTGATGCGGCCAAGGCACAGAAATTCGTGGACCACGTTAGCCGCGTCTATCCTGACAACGCCGACCACATACTAAAATGGCTCGCTCACCGCGTCCAACACCCGGAGCAAAAGATAAATCACGCGCTGGTAATGGGCGGTGCGCAGGGTATCGGCAAAGACACCATCCTAGAAGGCGTGAAGGCCGCGATTGGCCCGTGGAACTCTGCCGAGGTATCTCCGCAACACATGCTGGGCCGCTTTAATGGCTTCGTGAAATCCGTGATCTTGCGAGTTAGTGAAGCCCGCGATCTAGGCGACGTGGACCGCTTCGCATTTTATGACCACATGAAAACCTACACGGCAGCGCCGCCTGACGTTTTGCGCGTAGATGAGAAGCACTTGCGCGAATATGCCGCTTTCAATGTGTGTGGCGTCATCATCACCACGAACCACAAGAGCGATGGCATTTACTTGCCAGCGGACGACAGGCGGCACTACGTCGCATGGTCGCCTCTCACGCGAGACAGCTTCACCGAGCAATATTGGAACGATCTATACGGCTGGTATCAAAACGGCGGGATTGGACATGTCGCGGCCTATCTGCGCACGCTCGACCTATCCGACTTCAACGCCAAGGCTCCACCGCCTAAAACGCCCGCCTTCTGGGATATCGTGAGCGCCAACACGACGCCAGAGGATGCCGAACTTGCCGACGCGCTCGACTCCTTGGGCTGGCCCGATGCAACGACCATCGCAGCAATTGCCGCCGCCGCTGATCGCGAATTCCAAACTTTTCTGGGAGACCGGAAAAACAGCCGCAGGATACCCCACAGGCTAGAGCAATGCGGTTACGTCGCTGTCCGTAACGACGCGGCCAAGGATGGGCTGTTCAAGGTGGATGGAAGGCGGTGCGCCATATATGCCCGCACCACACTTAACACCCGCGACCAGATAGCCGTCGCGCATCGTCTTATCAGTCGGTGAAGTCAGTGAAGTCAGTGATCCGCCATTGCACTCTTTTTAGCCAAACCATGAAAAAACAATGCCTTAAAAATGGCAAAATACGCGCGAGGGAGAGGAAAAGGGACGCAATGCAGTATCACTGACTTCACTGACCACACTGACCAGACCGCATCCGCTCCAACTGGACCAGTTAAGGTTGAAGGCAAGAAAGATGAATGAATTGGGCTTCCCTGCATTCAGGAAACTGGCCGCGAAAATTAACACTGTTTGAGGGCTTTTCTCCCCCGGCGGGACTAGCTGGCAGTGTGGTGCGAGCGAGGCCGCTAGCCTGTGGATAAGGGACCCGCTGATAACCTATCAAAGCCGCTCGATATCTAACTATCTGGCAACATTGCACAACGTAGCTCTCTGGACCCGTCTAGCGTATATCGGGGTAACGCATGGGTAACAGATTGAGCAAATAGACCGCACAATGCCAAAGCAAAGCGCCACGGCTGACAAGCCATTGCCGCAATTCAGCACGCGCAAAGGCAACGCGGGCTATGCGCTGGCGGGCGTGGACGGGCGCAGCAACATGGCGCGCCGCTTTCGCGAGATATTCGTCAACATCGAAAGCGACCTTGGCGGTGACTTGAGCGAGGCGCAAAAGCACCTAGTCGCCAGAGCCGCGACCATGGGGATATGGCTAGAGCAGCGCGAGGCTGAATTAGGCGATGGCTGCGAGTTTGACGCTGGCCAGTATTCGACCGTTGCCAACGCGCAGCGCCGCTTGCTGGCCGATTTAGGCTTAGAGCGCCGGATGCGTGACGTTACCCCCTCGCTGTCCGATTATCTCGAAGCCAAGGCCGCGTCATGAGTGCCCGCGTCCAAGCTGGTGAGGCCGATGCGCTGCAAGGGTGGCTTGCTTACGGGGCGGCGCTGAATGAGGGGCGGGCGATGTTTCCATCAGATGAGCAGTTTGGCGACTGGCTCGTGAGTAGCAACTTGCGACTCAGCGAAAACGACAAAATGGAGCGCGCCGCTGCTATGTGGGCAGCTGCGTCATGAGTGCCCCCGTCACCATCCGGGACGCGATGACAGACCCGGCCCTGTTCGGGGATATGTTCGGCGGCGATAGCTTCGCGGACTGGCGTGCCCTGCTGTCAGGCTTTCGGGGCTTGCCCTTGGGCGAGGATGAGCTTTCCACGTTCCTTGCCCTCACAGGCCGCTCACAAGCGCCACAGGGGCCGTTTTCGGAGCTTTGGCTGGTCGTGGGCCGACGCGGTGGGAAGACGCAAGCGGCTGCGCTGCTAGCCCTGTATCACGCCGTTTTCCTCGATCATCGCCCTAAGATGGCAGCGGGTGAAATCGCAACCGTGCTGGTGCTGGCAAGTGACCGTGCGCAGGCGCGATCCGCGATGCGATATGCGCGGGGGCTTTGCGAGCATCCCATGATCCAGCCCATGATCCGACGCGAGACGGAAAGCTCGATTGAATTCACAAACCGCTCATGCATCGAGATCGGGACTGCCAGCTTTCGAGCAGTGCGCGGCTACAGCTTGGCCGCTGTCATCGCGGACGAAATCGCCTTTTGGTTTTCGGACGGTGCGCGCCCGGATGCCGAAACCATCGCGGCGGTGCGACCGGGGCTTGCCTCACTTGGCGGGCCGCTCATTGCGTTATCGAGTCCACACGCGAAACGCGGCGAGCTTTGGAAAAATTACAAGGCTCACTTTGGCAATGATGCGAGCGAGCATATCCTTGTCGCGCAGGCCGCTTCGCGCACGATGAATCCGACCCTGCCCGAGCGTGTAGTGGAAGCGGCGCTTGCGGATGATCCAGAGCGCGCCCGTGCCGAGTATCTGGGCGAGTTTCGACAGGACGTTGACTCGTTTCTCGATATTGAGGCTATCGAGCGGGCGAGCAGGTCCAAGCCGCTTATCCTGCCCCCGCGTGATGGCGAGCAATACTTTGGCTTTGTCGATCCGAACGGCGGCGGGGCGGATGAATTCACCATGTCGATTGCGCACCGGGAAGGTGAGTTGACCGTGGTGGATGCGGTGCACGGGCGTCATGGCTCCCCCGCTTCGATTGCCGAGGAATTCGCAGGCATCCTGAAGGCCTATCGGATTAGCTGCGTTCATGGCGACCGATACGCTGGCCGCTGGCCGCGCGATGAATTCGCCAAGCATGGCATCACCTACACCCCGTCAGACCGTGACCGCAGCGCGCTCTATCTGGACTTCATGGCGCGCATCAATTCGGGCGCGGTGATTTTGCCCCCCGATACCCGGATGCAACGGCAATTCGCTAACCTGGAGCGCCGCGCTCACAGGGGCGGGCGTGACACAATCGACCATCCCCCCGGTGGACACGATGACAGGGCTAACGCTGTGGCGGGGGCGGTTGCCTTCGCGACGGTGCGCAGGCCGACAGGCAAGACAGGCACAATCAAAGGACTTTGGTAAAATGGAAATTCGTTCTCCCCTCTTAAGCAGCAAACTTGCCCGCGAAAATCTCGGCAAGAAAGCTGACGTTTATGAAATCAACCGGGCGCTTAATGCCATCGACAACATTGGCCAGCTCTATGATGCGCTCTCGGCTGCGCAAAAGTCGGTCGATCCGCTGGAAACCCCGCAGGCGCGGGCGATGCGATACGAAACGCAATATTTGAAGGCGACCGCGAAGGGCGAGGAGGTTCTGCTGGGTGCGATGGAGTCGCTTAACAATCTGGCGGCGACCATCAAGCAACAGGCCTTGTTTCAGGCGGGGCTGACCGATCCGCCAGCGAGTGCGCAAGAAATCCGGGCATCGCTGCGCAGTATGTCACAGGCTGACCGTGACAAGGCGATTGCCGATGCGTTCGAGAGCAATGACCGCGAGGTGTTGGCATCAATTTACGGCAATAATCGCGTCACGTGGGGCGGCACTACCAACGCGCTGGATTCGCAGTTTGAGGCCTACGTCGAGCGCAATTCGCCCGATGCGCGGGCTAACCGGGAAGCTGTCAGCAAGGCGGCAGAGGCCACTAACCTTGCGTTCGATACCTTCGCCAAGTCAGCGAACGATTGGCGCGATCCGTTGAACGCCGCGAAGGGTTATGCGCAGCAAGAGGAATTCGACAAGGCCGACGCCGCCCTAAAGGCTGCGTTGACCGCGTGAGTTAGCACCGCCGGAGTTATATCCTTTCCCCGGCGAGTGCGGGGCCGCGTGCAATCCCCCCTTGTGCGCGGCCCTTACCAAATAGGTTAGACATGGCGCAGCTAGTCCTCTCGAATATGCGCGAGCGCGAATCGGGCAACGCCTATGTGCGCCTGTTTAGGGCCGTGCTGGCAGAGGCGGTGCGCGATGATGATGCGCTCGAATGGCTGGCCAGTGCGGACGGTGCGCTTGTGTGTGACCTAGCGGACGTGGAGCGCGATGCGGTGCGGCTGGCGCTAGAGCGCGGCGACGTGCCCAAGCGGCGGATTAGGCAGCGCAGGGAAGCGCAGGGGTAACGGGCGGGTGAATGTGTTACCCCATTTGTTACCCCGGCGAATTCGGAGGCCGCTTCAAGCCCCAAAAACCGCGCTAAGTGCTTGAAAAGGTGGTGGACGCACTTGGGTTCGAACCAAGGACCCGCTGATTAAGAGTCAGCTGCTCTACCAACTGAGCTATGCGTCCACTCCGATCGCGTCATTGCTGAGGCTGATCTGCCTGCCTGTCAGCGTGGCCGGGGCCGCGCTCGAAT
>JAZBPE010000048.1:0-2514 GCA_036353345.1 Erythrobacter sp.
GCCGGCGGGCTTCGGATACCTCCAGCCCGCCATACTTGGCCTTCCAGTTGTAGATCGTCGCTTCAGACACCCCGTGACGCCGAGCAAGATCAGCGGTCTTCGCGCCCGCCTCCGCTTCCTTCAGCACCCCAATGATCTGCTCTTCTGGAGCCGAAGGCGTGCAAAGCACAAAACCTTGCACGCTTCATCGTCTGTCCTTCCTTCAGGCCAGACTCTAATCGCTCGTGGAGGAAAATCAGGGGGTCACGTCAGCTGCGCCCACGAGCGCGCACCCGGTCCCCAATCGACCTTGAGACATCCAATCAGCCGGTCGAATGATGGCAGCCGAGCGAACTCGGAAAGGTCGAGTTCGAGGTCCATCTCAAGGCGAGACTTACGATTTAGTGGATCGACCCACTCGTCTGGCGCGGGTGACGATCCGAAGATTTCATACATCCCGGCAAACATAGTGCTGCCGTCTGGTGGCACCACGAAACTCGCCCAATAGCGGCTGGCGAAATATTCGCGACGGTTCGCCCGCTGCGCGCTCTGATACCGCTCGAACTCGGCCCTGTCGTCGCGCCAGAGCGCGTATGTCGTGAGACCGCTGTCGGCCACGTGTTGATGCCGCATCAGCCGCACATCGTGTGGGTCTAGCCCGCTCTCTGCCAGCACGGTGTTGAATGTTAGCGCCACTACTCGCTCCCGCAGTCATACCTCGCGGCAACCCGTTGCACGAAAGTGCCTGCAACTTGGTTTACAGCGATTTCGGAAGTGCTTGAAATGTAACGAGGCGAAATTGGTCCAGTTTACACGCAGAACCCCAGAAATTCCACGCATACAGGAGCTTGGGAAGCTCACGGCGATCAGGCACCTTCGACCCGGTAGCGACGCAACTTTCTGATTGCTGCCCAGATCACCTCGATTGGCATTTGGCCGTATGCCTCTCCCTCCGTTCGAGGCACATGACCTTGGATCGCGTCACGCGTTTCCGCGTCGATGCTGGCACGGCGAGCCTCTGTCTTGAAGCGGTGCCTCCAACCGTGATTTGGCCATACATTCGGGTCAACGACGCCCTCCTCACGGACCCATCTCGCAAGATACTCACCCACCTTCTTGTATTGCGGATTGCCCTCGCTTCCGCCGCGATGAAGCGTCGGATCATAAAATAAGGGGCCGGTCACCCCAGCGATGGCACGGAGAAAGCCCTGCTCCAAAAGGTGAGGATGCAGCGCCACTGTCCGCGCCTTTCCCGGCTTCGTGGTGCCAGCATCAGGCGTGATGTAAATGGTCCATACAGAGCCTTCCCGCTTTACATCCTCCGCCCGAAGCTGGGTGATCTCATTCACGCGTGCGCCGGTGTAAGCGCAAATCCACGGAACCCATCGGCGTGCAAACTTCCGCTCTGGACTAAGGCGCGGCGGTGGCGGCTTTAGAGTAGCGGACAGGATCATGTGGGCTTCGTCGTTAGTGAAGCCTCGATCTCTAACCGAGGGTTTGCGTTTGCCGCCGACCTTAATGCCTGCCGCAGGATTATGGGCGATTTTCCCATTGCCCGCTGCCCAACCGAACAATGATCGGATCACGGCAATGTAGCTGTTACGGACTGTCCGAACACTTCTTGGCTCGCTTCCATCAGCAGGGTCTGCGAGCAAATGCTCTTTCCACGCAACAATGTCAGCGAGCTTAATCTTTGCCGCGTCCTCATGCCCTACGAAAGCAATGAAGTGGCCTATATGCCGTCGCCAGACCTTCTCGGTCGAGGGCGAGACCTCTCGCTCCCTCAGGTAAAGTTCGAGCAACGATGGAATTGAGACCGGAGCGGTCGCAGCGCGCTCTGCGCGCCTCCGATTATCGAGTGTGTATTGCTCCGGTGCGAACTGAGCGTCTTGGATGGTCCTCGGCGCTCCATTAATATCTGCGGCAAACCAACTATTGGCTTCGATCTGCCCCCGGTCCAAGAGCCGAATAATGTGATGCCATTGGCTCGATCCTTGTTCGAGGTCCCAGCCCTCTGCCTCGCAGATACTTTCAGCAAGCCACTTGGTTGAGTTGGCGGGTTCACCTGCCCCGAGACCAATCCCCCGCTGCACGTCTTCGGCTTGCACTTGTAACCCTTGCAGAAGCTGCTGGGCACCTTCGACATGGCTTGAGGCCAAGTCGACCGCTGTAGCCCTTTCGACACGTTCAGAGAGCCAATTCCTAACCCTCTCCTCTATCTCGACCAGACTAGGCTGCTTGCTAGGCGCGATCTGACGCAGTGCATCTCCAACGGCCTTCCCCGCTGTCTCCGCAAGCGCCTTATCAAAAGTCGCTACCTCAATGGCGAGAAGATGCCGGGCTTCTGCGACATTGCCAGTGCCAAGCGATTTCTGCACTTCCTCGCGGTTATCGAACGCTGCTCGTGCAAACAGGGGCACCCTGCGCCGGAAATACAATTGATCCCCGCGCCGATAGAGGTAGCGGTAGCCTTTGACCGCCTTCATACAAAAACCACTCCCTGCGACGGCGTTTTGTGTAGCAGGAAATGTAGCA
>JAZBPE010000049.1:0-22707 GCA_036353345.1 Erythrobacter sp.
CGGCTATCGCCTGCGCGGCAATGTCTACGATTACCTCCCGACCTACTCCGCAGATCAGGCGGCGGTCGAACCGATCTACGAGGAGATGGAGGGCTGGAGCCAAAGCACGGCGGGCGCGCGCTCCTATGCCGATTTGCCAGCCAATGCGATCAAATACATTCAGCGCGTTCAGGAGCTGATTGAGTGCCCCGTCGCGCTCGTATCGACAAGTCCGGAGCGCGATGACACAATCCTGATGCGCGACCCGTTCGAGGATTAGGTTTTTTGAGGATCACGCGGCCCTCAGCGCCGCTCTTCGCCAAGCATCGCCACCTGCACCTGCAACCGCTTCACTTCGCGCAGGATCGTCAGCATGTTCATGCGCGCAAACAGCCATTCCTTGACGAAGCCCTGCAGGACAAGCGTGCCTATGAGGACGAGGCCCCAGCCGACCCCGCCATCATAGTCGCTGGCGGTGAGCGTGCGATAGCCCGCATAAAGCATGACCAGTCCAAGCACGGCGGCAATCGCAAAAACCAGCTTCGCCCAGCCGCCCAGCGTCCCGCCCAGACTGTCGCCAAGCTGCGCGAACAGGCCGCGCTCGCTCTCCAGATTGTCAAGAAAGGCGCGGTCGTCCGCGCTCAGCGCGTCGCGGATTGTATCGTCGGTATCGGTCATGTCGGTACTCCATCATTGGTTTCTGCAAGGGCCGCCTTCAATTTGCGGCGGGCGTGGAACAGGCGACTCTTTGCGGTCCCTGCAGGGATCGCTTGCGCCGCGGCAATTTCGTTGAGGGTGAGCCCCTCGACGAAGAACAGGTGCGCTGCGAGCCGTTGGTCAGACGGGAGGGCGGCGAAGGCCTGGGTAATGGCCGCGCGCTCGCTTTGCTGTGCGGGTTGGGAACAGTCGGGCGCATCGCTGGGCAATGCGACCTCGCGCGATCGCCTTCGCAACCGGTCGGCTCCCTTGCGATGCAGGATGGCAAAGGCGTAGCTGCGAAATCGGGCCGGATCGTTCAGCCTCCCAAGTCCCTTGCAGATTGCCAACCACGTCTCCTGAGCAAGCTCGCTCGCCCCGTCATCGCTGCCGCCATAGCGCCGTGCGGCGCGAACGAGGCGGGTATTCCAGCGCTCGTAAAGCCGCCCCAACGCATCACGCTCACCGCGCTGCACCATGACGACGAGCAGTTCGTCGAACAACTGGTCTGAGCTCGGCGCGCGGGCGGAATTGCGTTGCTTGGTCATCATGGAGGTAGTCGCCGGGGTGGGGGAAAAGGTTCAGTCGTGGAGGCGAGAATTCTGATCGGCGCGCGGATATCTTGACCTGATCCCGTTTCGTTCTATCCTTGTTCCAACATTACGGGGGGAGCGATTCGATGATACAGCCGCAGCTTACACCGCAATCAGACGTGGATTTCGTCTATGATACGCCCGGCTCGGTCAGCGGTCAGGACGCTGCGGGACTGCCTGCACGGGTTGCGATTTTCGCTGACGGAGACGCCGCGCGAGAGCAGATGGCTGAAGATCTCGCCGGCGCGGGGTTCCGAACCGTCAATGGCGGAACGCTCGGCGATTTGCTCGACGGTCCGATTACTTTACTTGGCGATGTTGTCATGGTCGATTGCCCGGTTTGCGATGGCAGTCAACTTGCTGCGCTCGCGCGGCTCGACATGCGCGTTGCGCGTGCCGGGGCAAAGCTGATCGCGGTAACCTCGCTTGATGCACTGGAGGACGTTTTTGCAGCGCTCGACCAGTCCGATCCGCAAATTCTGGTGCAGCCCAGTCGCGCAGAGCGGATCGTGGCGATCGGGCGCGTCCTTGCGGATATGGGAAGCGCGCGGGTTCGCGAAATGCGCGATGAGGATCGTCTGGCGCTGCTGCACCTGTCGCGTCAGGTCGAAGCGATTGCGCACCGGCTCGAAGGGCTGTCGGACAAGAATAGCAGCGCGGCCCGCTACGATGCTTCGGGAGCAACGCCCGTTGCATCGGTAAGCGCGATAGCGGGACCGACGAAAGTTCTGGCTCCGGTCAAATCCTCGGACGCAGGCTGGGCTTTGCCCGATGCAGCGATGGTGCGCCGGATTATTGCAGCGCGTCAGTCCCGTGCGCGCTATTTCGAAGGCGAACTGTTTGCCGATCCGGCCTGGGACATGCTGCTTGACCTGACGGCCGCCCATGCCGAGGACCGGCGCGTTTGCATCACCTCGTTGTGCATCGCGGCGGCGGTCCCGGCGACGACTGCCCTGCGTTGGGTAAGCCAGATGGTGAAAACGGGCATCTTCGAGCGGGTTGCTGATCCTGCCGATCGTCGCCGCGCCTTCATATCGCTCAGTACCAGTTCGCGTGATGCGATGGCCCGTTATTTCGCCGAGGTGGAAGCGCCCATGGCAAAGGCTGCCTGACGCTCTCGGCGTGTTGTATCTTTCCTGAGGCGCCTTGCGGATCAGTTTGCAATGCCGGTCTTGCGGTCGCAGATCACGGTGAGCGCGGCTTTCGTGATGGCGCGGGCGCGGGCTACGCATGGCGGGACAGGCGCGCCGACCTCGTCCGGCTGCCAGCCGCCGCAGTTTCGGCGGTCGCATTTGATCCGCACGGCATCGGCGCGGGCGCGGGTGAGAATGGGCTCAGGCACAGGTCCGCGTGCGCATACGACCTCCGCTTCGCCAAGCCAGCGCATTTGCCGCAGGGTCAGGTCCTCGGGATCGTCGCTACCAAGCGTAATGCACATCGGGCCTGCGAGGGAATCACCGGTTCCCGTGCTCGCCCAGGCGTCCACCCGCTCGAACGCCGAAGGATCGAGTGGGTCGAGCGTTCCGCCTGCGCGCAATGCCTCGTCGATTGCGCGCCGCCGCACAGCTGCGTCCGGAAAGCGCCTCCGCAAGGTCGCTCGCACGTTGAAGAGCGCGCTTGCGAGTTGGCCCAGCGTTGGGGGTAGCAGACGTTCCAGACGCAGGCGCAGATGTTTCGCCAGCCCCGCCGACGCGCCGGCGGTTCCGATAGCGATCAACACCGGGTCGCGCTCGAGGATGCTGGGTGTCGTGAAGTCGCACAGATCCGGCCGGTCGACGACGTTCACCAGCACTCCTGCGCACCGCAGGTTGATCGCTGCAATTTCGCATGCTTTGGGGTCATCGACCGCAACGAATGCGAGCCGCACGCCTTCGTCTACAGCGCGCGCCTGGTCGATTTCAATCACGGCACCGCTGCGCTCGACCAGCCGGCGTTTCGCATCCGCCGCATCACCATCACCGAGCACGAGTATGCGCTGGCCGGCTACCCGGTGAAACAAAGGCAGGCTCGAAAGCGCGCTCACACGGGCACTCGGCTGCTCATTCGAGCCATTCGGGCACGCGCTCTGCATTCATGATCGCGCCAGCCTCGATCCGGTCGGCGACCACGGCGAAGCGGTCGCCATCAACCAGCACTTCTGCGACGAAGCCGCGCGAATTGTAGCTGGAGGCCATGGTCGCGCCATAAGCGCCCGCGGTCCTAAACACGGCGAGGTCGCCCGCAACCAACGCGTCGCATTCGCGGCCCGTGGCGAAAGTATCGCCGGTTTCGCAGATCGGTCCAACGATGTTGGCGCGCATGGTCTCGCCCGACGGATGCACCGCAGCAAAATCGTGATAGGCGCCGTAGAGGGCGGGGCGCGCGAGGTCGTTCATCGCCGCATCGACGATCACGAAAGGATCGATCGTGCCGCGCTTCACCCGCACCACGCGCGTAAGCAGCACGCCTGCATTACCCGCGATCACGCGGCCGGGCTCGAATATGAGGGTGACACCCCAATCCTTCGTCATCCGCGAGACCAGTTCGCCATATTCGGTCGGCGCGGGAAGAACCTCACCCTGGCGATAGGGGACACCGAGCCCGCCGCCCAGATCGACATGCGTGATTGTATGCCCCTTGCTCCGCAGCTGCGCGATCAGTTCGCCCAGCTTGCGAAAGGCGCTTTCCAGCGGTGCAAGGTCGCCGAGCTGGCTGCCGATATGCACAGCCAGACCGCGCATTGCGAGGCCCTCGCGCCCTGCCAACTCAGAAAAGATCGCCGCCGCTTCGCTGACTGGCACTCCGAATTTATTGTCCGCCTTGCCGGTGGAGATCTTGTCATGCGTGCCTGCATCGACATCGGGGTTGATACGCAATGCGCAGTCGGCCCTGCGCCCGCTCGCTTGTGCAAGCTCAGCGAGTTCCAGCCCTTCCTCCTCGCTTTCGATATTGAACTGACCGATCCCTGCATCGAGCGCGGCGGCGAGTTCGGCATGGGTCTTCCCGACCCCCGAAAACACGATGATTTCCGGTGCAATCCCCGCAGCCAGCGCCCGCCGCATCTCACCAACCGAGACGACATCGGCCCCGTAGCCCTGTTTGCCGAGCACCTTCAGCACTGCAAGGTTCGGGTTTGCCTTTACCGCGAAGGCGATCAGCTTGTCAGGTATGGCGGCGAGCGCCTCGCGGAATACGCGAGCATGGCGCTCCAGTGTGGCGCGCGAATAAATATAAACTGGCGTGCCGACCGCTTCGGCGATCTGCTCGAGCGGCACGTCCTCGGCATGGAGGACGCCGGCTTTCAGTTGGAAATGATCCATCGCGAGCGGCCTTGCGTCCTATTCGGGCGGCAGGTCGAACGGATCGTCCTCGCGCTCCTCGGAGCGGCGGCGCAGTTCGATGTTGCGCTCGGGCGCGGCAAGCGCCTCGAGTTCGAGGAGCCGCTCGGCATCCGGACGCGCGGTCGTGCCGTAGGGGGCGGGCGGCAGACTTGCGCCCTCGACCGGGTTTAGCGGCGCGCGCGAACCGCAGGCGACAAGCGCGCATGTGCTGACAACCAGAACGGCGGTGCGGATCATGGCGCGTCTGTCTCCTCACTGGCCAGACGGCGACGTGCCGCAGCCACCTGTTCGCGTACCCGTTCAGGTGCGGTCCCGCCATAGGAGGCGCGACTGGCGACCGAGGCTTCGATCGAAAGCGCATGGAAAACGCGCGCGTCGATACGGGTGTCGATTGCGGCAAGTTCGTCGAGCGGCAGTTCGGCCAGCGCGCAGCCATGCCTGTCGGCGAGCCGGACCGCTTCGCCGGTAATGTGGTGCGCCTCGCGAAAAGGGATGTCCGCTTCGCGCACCAGCCAGTCTGCCAAGTCGGTGGCGGTCGCGTGGCCCGCTTCGGCGGCGGCGCGCATGCGGGCGGTGTCGAAGCGGCTCTCGCGCACCATTCCGATCATCGCGGCAAGCGAAAGGGCAAGGAGCGAGGCGGCTTCGAATACCGGCGGCTTGTCGTCCTGCATGTCCTTCGAATAAGCGAGGGGCAGGCCCTTCATCGTCACCATCAGTGCAGTGGCGGCGCCGATGATACGGCCTGCGTGCCCGCGCACCAGTTCGGCCGCATCGGGATTGCGCTTTTGCGGCATGATCGAGGAGCCGGTGGAAAGGCTGTCCGGCAGGCGTGCGAAGCCGAAGGGCTGGCTTGCCCAAAGGATCATTTCCTCGGCCAGGCGCGAGAGGTGGATCGCGCACTGGCTCGCCGCCGTCAGAAAATCGAGCGCGAAATCGCGGTCGGAAACGGCATCGAGGCTGTTGCGCGTGGGCCTGTCGAACTCCAGCGCGCGGGCTGTCGCTTCGCGATCGATCGGAAAGCCGGTGCCCGCCAGCGCAGCCGAGCCGAGCGGGCATTCGCCAAGCCGCGTCTGCGCTGCGGCAAACCGGTCATGGTCGCGCGCGAACATCTCGACATAGGCCATCAGGTGGTGGCCAAGCGTCACAGGCTGCGCGGTCTGAAGGTGGGTGAAGCCGGGCATGATTGCCTCGGCATGCTCATCCGCACGCTCGACCAGCGCGGTCTGCAACGCGGTGAGCGCGTCCGTCGCTTCAGCATTGGCGCGGCGGACCCACAGACGAAAATCGGTCGCGACCTGATCGTTGCGGCTGCGCGCGGTGTGGAGACGCCCGGCGGCGGGGCCGATCAGCTCGGTGAGCCGCGCCTCGATGGTCATATGGATGTCTTCGAGGTCCCAGTCCTCGGGTACGCCGTCGCGTTCGTATTCGCCAGCGATCGTATCGAGCCCTTCGCGGATTGCTGCGGCGTCCTCGGCACTGATGATGTCTTGCGCATCGAGCATCGCGGCGTGCGCCTTGGAGGCGCGGATGTCTTCGCGCCACAACACCTTGTCGAACGGGATCGAGGCGTTGATTTCGCGCATGATCGCGCTAGGCCCCTCGGCGAAACGCCCGCCCCACATCGCATTGGCGGCGGCGTTATCCGGTTCTTTCGGAGGGTTCGACATGATGCGTTCGCTGCTTGTGCTCGTCCTTGGCGCGCTGGCGCTGGGCGCTTGCGATAGGGGCGGGGAGGATAGTGCGCAAGCCGGGGCCTCGCAAACGGCCGAAGCCCCTGCGCCGCCCCCGCTGCCCGGCGAGCCAGTGCGCAGCTTTGCCGGGAGCGAACTGCCTGCGCTCACGCTAGAGGATACACAGGGCCGCATGCTCGATCTGGGCGCGCTCGAACGCCCGGCGCTCATCAATCTGTGGGCGACCTGGTGCGCGCCGTGTGTGGTCGAGATGCCCATGCTCGACGATCTTGCTGTGACCCTTGAAGGTGAGGTCGACGTGCTGACGATCAGCCAGGATGTGCGCGGAGCGGAGGTGGTCGCGCCGTTTTTTGCCGAGCGCGATTTCGCACAGCTCCAACCATGGCTCGACCCGCAAAGCGAGTTGGCCGCGACCTTTGCCGAGGGCGGGTTGTTGCCGACCACGATCCTGTTCGATGCCGATGGGCGCGAAATCCTCCGCGTGGCGGGCGCTTATGATTGGGACAGCGAGGAGGCGGTGGCGCTGGTACGCGAAGCTGCCGCGCAAGGGCAGTGATCAAACCTGCGCGCGGCCGCTCGGAGATCATTGGCCGAATCAAACTTCCAAAAGCGCTGGTGGGCGATGACAGGCTCGAACTGCCGACCCTCTCGGTGTAAACGAGATGCTCTACCAACTGAGCTAATCGCCCGCGCCAGTGCTTATCGGGAAGCGGCAGCGAACTAGAGCGCGTCGCCGCTCCGGTCAAGACCGCCGCTTCGTGCCGTGGTCACGGCGCGTCGCAGCCTCAGCGCACCACGTCCATTTCGGCGATCAGATCTTGCGCGCCGTCGACCTTGTCCATCACCCACAGCATGTAGCGCGTGTCGACATGGATCGTGCGCGTCGTGCGCGGATCGAAGTCCCAGTCCGAATTGACACTTTCGAAGGTCCCGTCGAACAGCAGACCGACAAGCTCGGCGCGCGCGTTGAGCGTGGCCGAGCCGCTATTGCCGCCAGTGCTGTCGAGGTCGGAAAGAAAGTTGACCGGCACTGATCCGATATCATCAAGAGCGTAGTTGCCATAATCCTCCGCCGCGATCCGCTCCAACAGCTCCTCGGGCGCGTTGAACGGATCCTCGCCAGTATCCTTGTCAGCGATCCCTTCGAGCGTCGTGAAGGGCAAATAGGCCATCCCATCGCGCGGACTTCCGCCAATCACGTTGCCAAATGTGACGCGCAGAGTGCTGTTGGCGTCGGGATAGGTCAGCCCGCCCCTCTCGCGTTGCCACTGCGTGATGGCGTCCATGTAAGCGGGGCGCAGCGCGAGCGAGCGGCCCTCGCGCTCCTCGCTCTCATCTTCAAGTTGCCGCTCGTAATCGTAGAGCGCTACGGCAAGAGCGATGAAGGGATCCTCGCTCGCTTCGAAGGTCGCCGGATCGGCTTCCATCAGCGCAAGGCGGCGTTCGCCGTCGCCCAATGTCGTCTCGGCATAAAAGCGATCGAGCAATGCGGGGAGTTCGGCGGGAGTGGTGCTTGCGGTAAGGCCCAGCGCTTCGTCAAACGCGGCGACCCGGCTATCGGCATCCTGCTGAAGATAACCGGCGAGGAACAGCACCCATTCCGCCTTGTCGACTACCGGATCATAGCGCCTGTCGAGTGCTTGGAGGCCCTGGCCAAAGAACGCCATGTCGCGTTCCTGATAGCCGGGTTCGCGCTGCGCATCGGGCAGTTCACGCTCTTTTGACAGACGGTAGAGGCGCTGCGCGGCGCCGAGCAATTGGGGGCGCGTCGCGTTATTGTACCAAAAGTTCGTTCGCGACGCCGCGGCGCTTTCCGCTGACAGCGTGCTGAGCGCAGCGATCGCTTCTCCGTATTGCGCGCGTGCAGAATCCGCGGCAATCCAGCCCGCCAGTTCCGCCTCGCGCTCCCGGCGTCGTTCGACCAGCCCGACCCGGCGCGCGCCGTCGATCTGGCCGCGCAGGTTCTTTTCAAAGTTGTTGAGCCCTGCAAGGCGGCTTTCATACTTGACCCGCGCGTCCGATCCTTCGGGCGCGGCCTGCTCGATCGTCGCGATCCAGTTCGTCAGCAGCCCCTGAAATGTCGGGTAGGCCCAGCCGAAGGTGTTCTCTACCTCGGCCATCAACGCGTAGCGGCTGGTCGAGCCGGGATAGCCCGCCGCCATTACGAAATCCCCTTCTTCAAGCCCCGCTGCGCTAACCTTGAGGTGATGGTCGGGCTGGTAAGGCACGTTCGCTGCATCGAAATCGGCGGCCGACCCGTCGGGTGCGACATAAGCGCGGTAGAACGCGAAGTCGCCGGTGTGGCGCGGCCACTGCCAATTGTCGATGTCGCCGCCATACTTGCCGATGGAATCCGCCGGCGCGTAGACCAGCCGCACGTCGCGCACTTCGAGGCGCTTGACCAGTTTGTATTGCGCGCCGCCATAGAAGCTTGCGACCTGACAGCGAAAGCCCGCATCCTGCTCGCAATCGGCCGTGATGTCCTTGCTGCGCTGTTCGATCGTGGCATAACGATCGGTGGGGGCAAGGTCCTGCGTGCCTTCTCGCATACGCTCGGTGACGTCGGTCACTTCGGTTGTCACGTAAATCCGCGATCCGGGCGCGGCAGGCAGTTCGGCGCTGGTATCTTCGGCGAGAAAGCCCTCGACCAGGTAGTTGTTCTCGGCAGTCGAATTGTATTGCACCGATCCGCGCGCGCAATGGTGATTGGTGACCACCAGACCTTCGGGGGAAACAAAGCTCGCGGAACAGCCGCCGAGCGAGACGATCGCGCCCATCGGAAAGGCGGTGAGGTCGGCGAGGCGCTCAGGCGCGATCTCGAGCCCGGCCTCTTCAAGCTGTCCGCTGATCTCCTGCAACTGGTCGGGCGTGAACATCCCTTCGCGCGCGGCGGCAGGCGTAGTGACGGCGGCGCCCAGCAGCAGGCTGAGCGAAAGGAGCTTTACGTTCGTCATGCGACATCTTTCGTGCGGTGCATGCGGGCAACCTATCGCGCGCGCAGCAAACTGGTCCTAGATCGCCGCCCTCTAGAATGCTCGCAGGCAATCTGCAATTGGCCGGAAGCTATGCTGCCCAAGGCCCCGTAATCGCAACCGTCCTGGTCGGCGCGTAAGCGTTGACGAAGAACCATTTGCCGTCGGGGGAAAAACAGCCGCCAGCAAGTTCGGTCTGCATCCGCAGGCGCCCGAAGGCGTAGGGATTGCCGTCCGGCGTGACGCCGCGCAGGTAATTGTCGACCACATCGGTGTACTGATCTTCGCACACAATGAGATGACCATTGGGGCCAACGGTCAGATTGTCACCGTAATTGAACTGCTCCTCACTCTCGCTTTCGAAAAACAGCGAGATGCGGTCAGGCCCGTGCCCGCGACCGGGAACGAAGCGGAAGATCTGGCCAAGCCCCTTTGCCCCGCCGCTGGTCGAACACATATAAAGATCGTCAGACCCCATATGGATGCCTTCGCCCCGTGCGATCAACGCTGCACCCCGGGCCGCAGCGCGGTGGCGCAGGTCGTCCCTGGGGGCCTCCACGTCATCGAGGTCGATCCAGCGCACGGTGAAGGACTGACCGAGCGGCATCGTCGAGCCATTCCAGTTCCGGGTGTCCGCTGGCCCGTCGATCACCATGGCCTGCAAGCGCCCGCCTTCGGCCAGACGGCCAGGCGTTATGGGGAGGAAGCGGTAAAGGACGCCTTCGTCCCGATCTTCGGTCAGGTAGACATGGCCGGTCGCGGGATCGACGCAGGCGGCTTCGTGGTTGAAACGGCCCATTGCGCGCAACGGCACGGGATCGATCAGGCCGCTCGCATCGCCCGGCACTTCGAAAACCCAGCCGTGATTTTGCGCTAGCCCCTCGCCATAGCGCTGGCCCGGACCGGTCGGTGCTTCTTCACAGGAGAGCCAGCTGCCCCACGGCGTGATGCCGCCCGAGCAATTGCGGATCGTGCCGCCCAGCGTTCGAAACTGGCGCTTTACCGCCAGCGTCTCGGCATCGAGAACGATGTTGGTGGTCCCGCCGGGCACGATTTCGCCGTGGCGCGTGCCAAAGCCGTTAGCGATCGTGCCACCTGCATCGTCTGCGGGGACCAGTTCGTGGTTGCGCACCAGCACGATCTCGCCATTGCCAAGATCAAGGCAGCCCATACCGTCAGCTTTGTCGGGCACCGTGCCGCCATCATCCATCGCATCGCCAAGGCTGGAAAGCAGGCGATAGGTAAAGCCTTCAGGCAGGTCGAGCATTCCGGCGGGATCGGGGCGCAGCGGGCCGTATCCGGCTATTGCTTGCGCCGACAAAGGCGCGGGCGCACCGCGGGTCATGCAGCCACTTGCGACAAGCGCAGCAAAGGCGCTGCCGGTGGCGGATAGGAATTGGCGGCGGTCGGTATGCGGCATGGTTATCCTGGGTCCGTGTCACAGCTCATACGCGGACGGCCTAGCGGCCGGATGCGAAACTTGCGCGACGGATTTGTGAAATCAGATCGGGCGGGCGTTTTTGAGCCGGTAGAAAATGCCGCTTTCGTCAAATCCCGTCAGTTCGAGCACCCCGCTGACCGTGTGGGCGTTGACCTCATCGGTCTTGAACGGTGTCGAGGCGATCACTTCAATAAATTGCATTGGCGCGGCGTGGAAATGGAACGGACAGCCCGGCGGATAGGCGAGCAGGACGAAGCGGCTTTGCCTGGCACCTGCTTCGAGCGGCATCATCCATCCTGCGACCTTGACCCGCTTGCCTTCGAGTTCGCGCACCTGGCGCGGAAAGACCGGCTTCGAGACGATGTAGCCCTCATTGTCCTTGCGGGTGATCTCCTTGGTCGCTTCGAGCACTTTCCATGAAACGCCGCCGCGCGGGGTCGCAGCGGGTTTCCATACGTCATCGAGCGCGGCGCCCTGCTTGGGATCGACCCGCTGCGCCTTGGCCTTGGCCGTCATTGCCATGGCGACGGGCGTGAAACCGGCCCCATGCGTCCGTGTATCGGACGCCAGATTCACCGCAAGCAGCGCCAGCAACACGAGCAAACCCACGCGCCAAGTCCAGGGTTCGAGAGTTTTCATCAGTCCCATTGTCAACTCCGTGCAAGGACCCGCGCGGGGTCGATCCGATAGACGCGCAAGGCCGGTATCAGGGCGGCGATCGCGCCAATAGCGAGCACCGCCGCGATCAGCGCCGCCTCGCCCGCGACCGGTGACCATGCCTGGAAGCCAAGATCTGCCAATGTCGCGAAATTCGCGCGCGCCGCGCCGATGAGAACATGCGCGCCAAGCCAGCCAAGGGCTGCGCCCAGCGCTGCGGTGAAAAGCCCTTCCATAATGATCGTTGCGAAGACCTGAACGCGGCTTGCGCCCATGACCCGGAGCAAGGCAAGATCACCTTCGCGGCTGCGCGCCATGTTCAGCAAAGCCACGAAGATCGCAAGTCCGCCCGTAGCTGCGAGCAACCATGCGAACACCCTGATGCCTTCGATGCTGGCACCCAGCAGCTGGAGCAAACGGGCCGTCTCAATTGCCGGGACGGCCGCCTGCATTTCGGTCTGCCGATTGACCAGGGCAGGAACACGGATTGCGCCCGACGCGTTTCGATATGTCACCAAGAGCGCGGTGAGTTCAGGCTCCGGCCCGGTTCCCGTGGACTGAAGTGCAGGCGGATCAGTTCCTTCGTCCGCGTGATCACGGTCGTCCACCAAATGGTCATGCCCATCGTGCTCATGATCAAGCTCATGTGCGATGCCGTGGACGTCCCACACGCTCTCATACGAAACGAGGATCAACCGATCGACCACTCCGCCGGTCGGCGCGAGGATGCCGACCGTCGCGAACGGCGCGTGGTCGTGGGCTTGCTCGCCTGCTTCGTCTGTTCTGAAACCATGGCTGCCGACGAACTCTTGTCCAAGGCCCGCCTCGGTTTCTGCGGCAACCTTCGCGCCAAGCACCGCCTGCATCGGTCCATCGAACGCGCGGCCCTGCGCAAACGCGACACCATAGAGGTCATAGAAGCTCTCGTCCGTGCCGACGATCCGGTAGCTGCGAAAATTGTCGCCCAGCGCCAGCGGCACTGCGCGCGCCACCGCCGGATCGCGGCGCAGCATGGTCATGGCGCTGAGCGGAATATTGCCGGTCGGCTGGTCGACATGGAAGATGCTCGACAAGATGAGCTGGAGCGGCGATCCCTTGGCCCCTACGACAAGGTCGATATTGCGTGCATCGCGGTCGAACCGTTCGCTTGCCTGCTTGCCGAACTGCAGCAGCAACACCAGCATTGCCACTGCAATCGCGAGCAGCAGCACGTTCAGTGCGGTGGTCAGCGGGCGATCGCGCAGATAGGCCAGCGCCAGCGAGATCATCCGGCGAGCCGTCCTTCAGCCAGCGCGAGAGTGCGCCCGAAATAGTCGCGCAGCCGGTCATCATGGGTTGCGATGAGAAGGCTCGCGCCCGCGTCATGCGCGGTTTCAGCGAGCAGCTCGGCGACCCCTTTTGTGTTGTCGCGATCGAGCGCCGATGTCGGTTCGTCCGCGATCAGGATCGCCGGATTGCCCACCAGCGCCCGTGCGATGGCGGCGCGCTGTGCTTCACCCTGGCTGAGCTCAAACGGACGCGCCTTTGCCCGGTGCGCGATGCCGAGGCGGTCAAGCACGCGGTCTACTCCGCCAGGATCGCGCGCTCCGGTCTGAAGATGTTGCGCAAGCAGCAGGTTGCGCCGCACCGTCAGCGCGGAGACGAGGCGCAGGGTCTGGAATACGATCCCCATATGCCGCTTGCGCACGCCGTCCGCCCCGCACAGCAATCCGTTGCGCACGACCGGTCGCTGGCCCAGCGTCACATCGCCTGTATCGGGGGTTTGCAGGCCGCAGATGATGTTCAGCAGGCTCGACTTGCCAGAGCCGGACGGGCCAAGCAGCAACGCATGTTCGCCGCTCGCAAGGGAAAAGGTCACATTCTCGAGAACGCGCCGGCCCCCATAGGAGAGGCCAATGCCGCCAACCGCCAGTTCCATCGTCAGGTGTAGATCGCTTCGTCCACGGCGCTCATCGCACGACTATAGGTGGTCGCAGGTCCGGTGGCGAGCCCCCGCCTTGCGCGGCTTTCTCTGCCTCCGTTTCAAGGAAAGCGGGCACCGCGAGGGGCTGCGCGGAAAATTGACGTGACATTGTATCATCCATGAGCTATGTGGGGGTATGGACGTTTTCTTGCACTCTGCGGCGCGGTTTGACGCGCGGCCTCCGATTCTCGGAGAGAATCGGCGCGACGATTGCAATCTTGCTCTTCGCGCCACCATTGCAGGCCGCAAGGCGCTGCGGATTGAAACTGTGTCGCAAGCTGGTTTCCTCCCTTCTCGCGGATGTCACGCCCCTGCCGCCGACTGCGCCTGTTTCATTGGCGAAACGGCGGCTGCTCGTGGTCGATGCGTGGGCTATGGCATGAGGCACCGCGGCCTGGCCCAATCCCCTCTGCGTTTGACGGCGCGACCAACCCGGCTTAGGCGCAGTCACGATACACAATCACCTTGGAATTTTCGAACTCCATGCGCTTGACCGCCACCCTTGATACGGCAGCGACGACGCTGAGCGCGGCATGTATTGCGCATTGCCTCGCGCTGCCGCTGGTTGCCTTCGTGCTGCCTGCCGTGGCTGCTTTCGGGCAGGCTGAGTGGGTACACTGGCTGTTCGGCATCCTCGCGCTTGCCGTGTCGGGGAGTGTCCCGTTATTGTCGCCTGGCGCTCGCAAGATGAGGTTCCTTCTTCCGGCAGGGCTCGGAATGGTGTTCATCGCTCTGGGTCTCTTCGCCGAGCATGTGCAGCTTGACGAGACATTGCTGACGGTAGCCGGAGGGGTCCTGATTGCCGCTGCGCATTTGCGCCGTCTGTTCTAGCGCGCGCTGTTGGCCGAATAACGGCTCATAGCCACGGGACAAGACGCAGAGCACGAGAAATTCCCTACATATCGGGCATTCTTAACATTGGATAATTGCGGCATCATTTGCATCATCTAAAAAGGGGACATGTACCGAGAAGCAAACGGCACGGTTGCGACCAGATACCCCTTCACCGGAGATTTTCTGGCCAGTCGCCTGCGTGACCGGTATTCGAAGGCTGATCTCGACGCGATCGAGGCGCTGGTGGACGAAGAAATGCATTTGCCGGAACGCGCCACGCTCGGTACGCAGGGCGATGATACGCCTTCCTTTGCGGCAATTATCGTCGAAGGGTTCATGTTCCGCATCACGCGAAGGGACGGTCGTCGCTTCATTGTCTCGATCCACGTTCCGGGCGAGATAATGAACCTGCAGGGTTTCGCTTTCGACCGGATTGATCATGAAATGCAGGCCGCGGGAAAGGTTCGGCTCGGCCGGATTCCGTTTGACCGGCTGGAGCGCACGCTTGCGGAGCGTCACGCGGTGGCCGGTGCGCTATGGTCGGGGACGCTGCTCGATGCCGCGCTGCATCGCAAATGGATCCAGGTTGCAGCGCAACTCGACGCGCCGCAGCGCATCGCGCATATCTATTGCGAATTGCATGAACGACTTGGTTTCATAGGCCAGGCTGGTCCACGGGTATTGCGTGCGCCTTTCACGCAAACGGATCTGGCAGACATGTGCGGTGTGAGTGCGGTTCACGCCAATCGTGCGGTGGCCAGGTTGCGCGAGTTTGAACTCGCCGAAATTCGCCGCGGCACGTTGTATACTCAGGACTGGGATTCGTTGCGGCGCTACGCCGAGTTCGATCCCGCCTACCTTCAGGCATTCCACTCGGCCAACGCCTGACATCGTTGCCAGACGTCGGCGGCGGCGGGGTGACCGATCTTATGTGGCGCGGCGCAGGAACGCGATCACGGCAAGGATCAGGAATACAACGAACAGCACGTAGGCAATGTTCGTCGCGCCCCCGGCAATGCCACCAAAACCCAGCGCCGCAGCGACAAGAGCGATGACCAGAAAAATAACGGCCCATTTCAGCACGTAACGTCTCCTTCGTGAAACCAGGATGGTGGTGACCGTAGAATTACGGTGGGGTGCATAATGGGTTCCCTCTCTAACATTTCTGTCCGAAGCGCGCTGGTGTGCGCGCCTGCCGGTTGATAGGGCGCACCGACATGACGAATGGCAAACTCCTGATTCTGGGTACTGGCGGCACAATTGCAGGAGCCGCTGAAGGACCGGACACCACCGCCTATCGCGCTGGCGGCGTTCGTCTTGAAGCACTGTTGACCGCGGTCGAAGGGCTCGGCTTGAACACCGCTTTCGAACACCGGGTCATTGCGCAGATCGGCTCGCAGGATATTGGTTGGCGCGAATGGGACGCATTGTATGGAGCCATTCGCTCCGGACTTGTGCATCAGGGCGTTGCAGGGATTGTCATCACTCACGGCACCGATACGGCGGAAGAGACTGCACTGCTGCTCGATCTGACGTTGCCTGCGGGAAAGCCCGTCGTACTGGTCGGCGCGATGCGTCCGGTCGATGCGGTGGGTGCCGACGGCCTGCGCAATTTCGCCAACGCCGTGCGCGTTGCCAAGGACGCGGATGCAGGCGAGCGCGGGGTGATGGTCGTGATGGGCGACACGGTCCTCGCGGCGCGCGACGTGCGCAAGGCCGCGACGGCCAACATCGATGCGTTTCGCGGGTTTCCGCGCGGTCCGATCGCGCGGGTTACGCCGACAAGCCTCGACTGGTTCGCGCCGCCCCACCGCGCTGGCTCACCCGCGCGCTTTCCCTGGCCCGACACGCTTCCCCGCGTTGCGATCCTGACGGCAGGGGCGGGCATGGACGCACAGCCCGTTGCGGCTTTGCTTGGTATCGGATGCAAGGGCATAGTCATCGCGGGGATGGGACAGGGCAACGCGCCGCGCGCTGTTCTCGAAGCGCTGGGAGAGGCGGTGCGCGCCGGTGTGCCGGTCGTGCGCTCCTCCCGCGTTGACGAAGGCATGGTCGAGCGCAATGTCGAGGTGGACGACGATGTCTATGGTTTCGTCGCCGCGCGCGCGCTCGGCCCGGCCAAGGCGCGCATCCTGCTGATGCTGCTGATCGCGAGCGGGGTGACGGACGAGGCCGCAATGCAGGCCGCGTTCGACCACCCCTGATCTTCGGCCCCCGCTATCGCGCGCAGATCGGCTCCCCACGAAGCGCTCAGCCCCAGGGCGTCACGAGATATTTTTCGCCCGTCTTCATTTGGCGGTAGTCGAGGATCGCGTCCTTCATCAGCATCTCTTCAAGATCGACTTTCGCCTTGTAGTTCGATGCAAAGGTGGTGGTGAGGTTATCCTTCACCCGCGCGCGCATCCGGCCAACTGTCTCCATCCCCGCTTTTTGCAGGAACGGGGTGAGCAGCCAGCCCGACACCGTCCAGTTGAGCCCGTAGGAGGGCGTCAGGATCGTCGGCGACAGGTCGAGGCGACCATACATATAGACCTTCTTGTCCTGGTTGGAGCCATAGCGCGAATATTCGTTCATCCGCCCGGCGGCGACCTGCTCCATCGCTTTCAGCAGATGGTCAGTGTTCTGTCCGCCGCCAATCGGATCGAAGCCGAGGAAGGCGCCGGTTGCATCGATTGCGCTGCGCAGCTGTTTCATGAAATCACCATCCGACGAATTGACGACATGCTGCGCGCCCGCATCCTGGAGCAGACTCACATGTTCGTCCCGCCGCACGATGTTGACGAGCTGTAGCCCGTCTTCCTGACAGATCTTGTTTAGCATCCGGCCCAGATTGGACGCCGCGGCCAGGTGGACGATCGCCTCGTGCCCTTCCATCCGTGCGGTCTCGGCAAAGCCCAAAGCAGTCATCGGATTGACGAAGCTGGACGCGCCCTGCTCGGCGGAATGGTCGCCGAGCGGCAGACACATCATCGCATCGGCAATTGCGTATTGCGAGAAGGCGTGGCCCGGAACGCAGGCAACCCGCTGGCCCGCGAGTGCCTTGGCCATATCGCCGTCACCCGTTGCGACCACCGTGCCTGCACCCTCATTCCCGGCGGCCAGCCGCTCGCCATAGCGGCCCTTCTGGCCCGAAAGGAACGGCTCAGGCATGTCCGCGACGACCTTGCCCGGCGAATAGTCGGCATTCTCGAAATCGGCCGCGCTGGTGAGGATAGCGAGGTCCGATGGATTGATGGGCGCTGCCTCCATCTTGACCAGCACCTGATTGCCGGTCGGTTCGGGGAAGGTCTGTTCGCTGATTTCAAGCGTCAGTTTGCCCTCGGCGGTGAGGGTGGTGAAAAGCTGCTTGCCGGTGGTGGTCATGTATCGTTCCTTATCGATCAACTGCGTGGCGATTTTTCTCACGGGGTAGGATCTGGGCCATAGCAAGCATCAGCGTCGGCACACACAGCTTTGGTCGCAACGCAGTATCGCCTACCAGGTCATGACCGGATTGAGCCGACCCGACGACACAAGCGGCAGTCGCTCACGAGTTGGATGGCCGTTCCGCGGCCAGATCGGGATAGATCGCTTCGACGAAGTAGAGCCCTTGCGGCGGTGCGTTAAGCCCCATTGCAGCGCGGTCTCGCGCGGCAAGCGCTTGCGAGATGCGTGCCTCGGGCCATGTGCCCTGGCCCACCAGCTTGAGGCAGCCGACCATCGAGCGGACCTGATGGTGGAGGAAGCTGCGCGCTTCGGCATAAATGTGGATTTCGGGACCGAGCTCGCTCGCTGCGCGCGCGACGTCGAGCCGGTCCAGCGTCTTTACCGGGTCGTTCGCTTGGCAATGGACCGAGCGGAAGGTGGTGAAGTCATGCCGCCCGACCAGCGCCTGCGCGCCGCGATGCATCGCGTCAATATCGAGTGGCGCAGGCACCTGCCATGCCCGCCCGCGTGCGAGCGTGAGCGGCGCGCGGCGGTTTACGATGCGGTAGAGATAGCGTCGCCCGGTGCAGGAAAAGCGCGCATGCCAGTCATCCGGTACCACGCGGCAATCGCGGATCGCGATCGGTTCGGGCCGCAATTGCGCGTTGAGCGCCTCCATCAGGCGGAAAGGCGCAAGGTCACGCTGCAGATCGACATGGCTGCGCATGGCGAGCGCATGGACCCCGGCATCGGTGCGCCCGGCGCTGTTCAGCGTAACGGTCTCACCGGTGATGCGCTCCAGCGCTTCCTCAATTGCCTGCTGGACGCTCGGCCCGTTCTGCTGCCGCTGGAGCCCATGAAAGGGCGTCCCGTCAAATTCGATGGAAAGCGCGAAACGGGTCAAGCGAGCGGTGTTCCGGATGCCACGGGTCGCCCGCGTAGGAATTGTTCTCGGTCCATAGCGGGTTTGCCGGCGCGCTGGAGCCGTAGCGGTCGCAGCGCAGCCGTCCCGCATGCAATGGTCAGGTCGTCGTCGAGCACCGTTCCCGGCTGGCCTTCGCCCGGCGCCTCTTCAGCGAGCAGCAGCTTGACCCGTTCCCCCTCCAGTTCGAACCATGCGCCGGGGAAAGGCGCGAGACCCCGCACCTGCCGTTCGATCGCCGTCGCATCCTCGGACCAGTCGATCCGCGCTTCGGCCTTGTCGATCTTGGGCGCATAGGTCGCCAGCTCGTCGTGTTGCGGCTGCGGGGGATAAGCAGACGGGTCCCGAAGCACTTCAACCATCGCATCGGCTCCTAAGTGGGCCAATTCCCCGGTCAATCCGCCTGTCGTCTGCCGCCCTACCGCAGTCCGCACGACATGCCGCACGGGTCCGGTATCGAGCCCTGCCTCCATCTGCATGATGGTGACGCCCGTCTCCTCATCGCCGGCCATCACCGCGCGGTGGATGGGCGCGGCCCCGCGCCAGCGCGGCAGGATCGAGGCGTGGATGTTGAGGCAGCCAAGCTGCGGCGCATCCAGCACCGCACGCGGCAGGATCAGTCCGTAAGCCGCCACCACCGCCACGTCAGGCTCGAGAGCGGAGAACGCCGCCTTCTCATCTGCCGATTTGAGCGATGCCAGCGCGCGGACGGGAAGGCCCATCGCTTCGGCGCTGGTTTGCACGGGTGAAGGGCGCAGCTTTTTCCCGCGCCCGGCGGGGCGGGGCGGCTGTGTGTAGACGCAGGCGATCTCGTGGCCCGCATCGGCAAGAGCCACCAGCGCTGGCACGGCAAAGTCCGGCGTTCCCATGAAAACGATGCGCAATGTCGCCCGTCCTTAAAATGCGTGTTTTTGAAGAATGATCCGTTCGTCCAAAGCTTGTCGAAGCCCGGCGCATCCTTCATGCGGGGGCTCTAGAAGGAAGCATGGCCCTTCGACAAGCTTCGGGGCCAAGGGTAGCGACACGATTGTCACAGGAGATAGATCAGCTTGCGAGCGCTCTAGCGCGCCTTCCCGGCCTGGGCCCGCGCTCATCCCGGCGCGCGGTGCTGTGGCTCGTGAAGAACCGCGAGAATGCTTTGCCCGCATTGCTCGAAGCGCTTGCGCTCGTGTCCGAAACGCTTGTCGAATGCTCGACGTGCGGCAACGTCGACACCAGGGATCCATGCGCGATCTGCGCCGATCCCAAGCGCGATGCGCGCCAGTTATGCGTGGTGGAAGACGTTGCGGACTTGTGGGCGCTCGACCGCGCGCGCCTGTTTGCCGGGCGTTACCATGTGCTGGGTGGACGGCTGTCCGCGCTCGACGGGGTCGGGCCGGAAGACCTGGCCATTGCCAGTTTGCTGGAGCGGTTGCGCGGCAGCCCGGTTGAGGAGGTGGTGCTCGCAATGAATGCGACGCTCGAAGGGCAAACGACCGCGCATTACCTTGCCGAACGACTGGAGGAGCACAATGTGCGCATCACTCAGCTTGCACACGGCCTGCCGGTAGGCGGCGAGCTCGATTACCTGGACGAGGGCACACTGGCGCAGGCGCTGAGGGCGCGGCGACCTATCGGGTAAGTTGCGCCTATCGCGCAACCTGCGCACCATGAAGTTGGGCACAAGTCATTGCACCGCCTGCACGAAAACCCTAAATCGCGCTGATGGCTATACGCGAAATTCTAGAAGTGCCGGACCCCCGGCTCAAGGTCGTCTCGTCACCCGTAAAGGCGGGCGAGTTCGACGATGATCTTAAAACGCTCGTCGAAGACATGTTCGAAACCATGTATGCCGCGCCTGGTATCGGCCTCGCCGCGATTCAGGTGGGTGTGCCCAAACGCGTGCTCGTCATCGACCTGCAGCAGCCTGACGAAGAGGCAGAACCGGTCAAGGGTGAGAACGGGGAGGAGTATCCGCCGGTAAAAAATGACCCGCGCGTCTTCGTGAACCCGGAAATCCTGGACCCAGCCGACGAGCGCAACATCCACAACGAAGGGTGCCTATCAGTCCCCGAGATATATGCCGATGTCGAGCGTCCGGCGACCTGCACGGTGCGCTATCGGGACCTTGACGGGGCGGAGCACGAAGAACGCATCGAAGGCTTGCTCGCGACCTGTCTCCAGCACGAAATGGACCACTTGGAAGGCATCCTGTTCATCGACCATCTGTCGCGATTGAAGCGAAGCATGGCGCTGAAGAAGCTGAAGAAACTACGGCAGGCGGCGTAGTTTCCTAATGCCTTCAAGGGCCGGGCGCGGGCCCTTCGTCCTATCTGGTCTCACCGTGATAGCGGTCACGCGTAGTCGCGCTTACGATGCCTTTGGCATCGAACCATCTCAATTGACGGCCCAGTCGCAGAGCACGCTTGTCAGGATAGGCGAGCGGCGAAGGTCTTACTTCCCCAGGCCCTGCACCGCCTTCTTCACGTCCTCGATCACTTCCTCGCACATGCGGGTGCAGCGTTTGCAATGCGGATCATCATGCATCTTGCATAGCTCATGGCACTGCTCGCACGCGATGATTGCCGCTGCGCCGACAGCCTTGATCGCGGCGACATTTCCGCCCGTGCGGCGCGATCCAATACGGTAGAACGCGGTGCAGGCATCGCTTGCATCGAGGCATCGGCGAATGCATTCAGCGCGCTCGCTGGCATTGGGTTCGGCCAGACAAGCATCGGCACACGAATTCATGATTGCCGCGCCATACATCGCGTGCTTGACCGCTTCTCCTAGCTGCTCGTTATAATCGTCTCCGACGGCGGGATGCTCTTGGATCATTTCCTTGATGGACATTGTTTTGCGTCTCCTTCTCGTATCCTGAGCGAACAGGGCTGGGGATTGGTTCCACATTGCGCGCCCCGCGTGCTTGGCGTTCGGCCGCGTTCCAGCTATGTTCCAGAGTATGGATGGAACCCTTTTCGTAGTCGTCGCGCTTGTCGCCGGTCTGGTCGTCGGGGCAGTGGCAGGTTGGTTCACCGGATCGCGCCCGGTGGCCGACTGGCGCGCACGCCACGCGGAGCGGGATGAAGCTGCGCGCGACCTCGACGAGAAATTTCGCCGCGCCATCGTGGAGCTTGAGAATGCGACTGTGCGCGCCGCGCGGGCCGATGGCTTGGCGGATGAACTTAGCAAAGCGCGCGCCGCGCACGAACAAGTGGCGGACGAACTGCGCGCCAGGAACGGCGCGCTCGCAACGGAGCTCGCGACGCTCAAGGAGAAAGCCGCCAATTTCGATGAGCAAAAACGCCTGCTGATCGATGCGCGCGAGGCGCTTTTGAAGGAGTTTCAGAATACCGGCTCGGCGGTTCTCACAAAAGCGCAGGATGCATTTCTCGAACGAGCGAATGAGCGGCTGGGACATTCGGAGAAATCTTCGGAAGCCAAGATCCGCGCGCTGCTACAACCGGTGGGCGAGCGGTTGGAGAAATATGAACGGCAGGTCGAAAGCCTCGAAAAGCAGCGCGTCGATGCGTTCGGAGCGCTCAAGAGCCAGATCGAGCAGATGCGGCTTGGTCAGGAAGAGGTGCGGCGCGAGGCGCAGCGGCTGGGCAATTCGCTGACCAATGCGCCCAAGGCGCGCGGGCGCTGGGGTGAGCGGGCCTTGCAGAATGTGCTCGAACAATGCGGCCTGGCCGAACACACCGATTTCCACCTCGAACAGTCGATGGACACCGCCGAGGGGCGCCAGAGGCCCGATGCGATCGTCAACGTGCCCGGGCAGAAGAAGCTGGTGATCGACGCAAAGGTCTCGCTCAACGCCTATCAGGCGGCGTTCGAGGCGGATGATGACAATGAGCGTGTTCGGCATCTCGACATGCACGCAAAATCCATGCGCAACCACGTTCAAACGCTCGGTTCGAAGGGGTATCAAAGCCAGTTCGAGGACGCGCCCGATTACGTCGTGATGTTCGTGCCGGGCGAGCATTTCGTCGCCGCCGCGCTGGAGCACGATCCTGAGCTGTGGGATTTCGCTTTCCACAACAAGGTTTTGCTGGCGACCCCCACCAATCTCGTAGCCATCGCGCGCACGGTCGCGCAGGTCTGGCGGCAGGACAAGATGGCCGAAGAAGCGGCCGAAATCGGACGTGCAGGCGCTGAACTCTATGATCGTTTGGCGGTCGCTGCCGAACACATGAAGCGCGTGGGCGGCGGATTGGAAACCGCGGTCAACAATTACAACAAGTTCGTTGGCAGC
>JAZBPE010000050.1:0-2537 GCA_036353345.1 Erythrobacter sp.
CACCGGCTCGATCACCCCGGAAAAGGGCGGTGACGCGCTCCGCTTCAAGAAGGCCGACCTCCAGCAGGAAGGTCAGGTCCCGAAGGTCGATCAACGGTACAGCTTTGAGACCAGCGAAGTCGATGGCGGAAAGAAGTGGGCCGTGAATCTGCAGCACCAGCAGGGCGACGGCGACCACCAGAAGGACCAGGCCCGCAAACAGCAGGGCTGACGCCGACAGCGGAGCCGGGGATCAACACCCCGGCTCTTGCTCACTCCCTCTCGCACGGATGCTTCGCTATGCCGATAAATCAATTTCTGTTCGATCATCAGCTTGCGGCTATGAAAGCCGACCGCGCGGGCTCGGCTGAGGAACGCGAGGCAGCCTTCGAAGCGATGGGAGAGCGCGCGGAGCGAATAGCGAACTGGCGAAAAAGAACAGCCTCTCGGATCTGGGTTGGCCGCGTGACGAACGTTCTCCCCCTCCTCATGAGGATGGATAAGGCTTCTCCCGGTCTCGCGAAAACGCCTGCGAATCAGACTGAAACCACTGAAAAACTAGGGCAGGGTCGCTCGAGGCCGATCACCTGACCTCCTTTCCTGAAGGGACATTGGGTCATGCCATATTATCGATTTCATCAATCACAAGGACCTGCAGTGGCCATCACCGATGACCGTTCCGGGGCAAAACTTCCCGACATCAGTTCGTTGTGGAAGGCTGATGGCCTCACAGAAGTCGTTGTCGGCGGTAAGCAAAGGTTTGGCATCGAGCCGGCAGAAATTATCGCCTTAATCGAGCGTGATGGATTCTATCTCGGATCGCTGCAGAGCAGATAGGCCGAATTTCGCGCTACTTTCTGCAAGTCTCAGTAAAGGCAGGGCCAATATGCGTCAATTCGAAGTACATATGCCGGAAACTACGGCAAAAAGGCTCTGGGATCGCTTAAACGCCGACGGCCTGCGTGACTGCGGGAGCAGTATGGTGATTGTGGAATATGATGACTTAAGTCGAGCCGAAGATGGACTTCGCTTGGCACAGAGCGATGCTGAACACCCTGGCGAGATATATCCCGTCCGGGGAATGTGAGCGCCACATTAGGTCTTTCGGATTTAGCCAAAGACTACTTCCCACTTTAAAACAGGCCTATCCTTAGCGCCTAATTCCCCTTCGCTCGCTTGGCCCGCTTCCTCTCATGCGGGTCGAGCAGGGCTTTCCTCAGCCGGATCGACTGCGGCGTCACCTCGACCATTTCGTCGTCGTCGATATAGGCGATCGATTGCTCCAGCGTCATACGGCGCGGGGGGGTGAGGCGGATGGAATCGTCCTTGCCCGAGCTGCGAATGTTGGTCAGCTGCTTGGCTTTCATCGGGTTGACTTCGAGGTCATCGGGCTTCGCGTTCTCGCCGATGATCATGCCTTCATACAGCTTCATCTGCGGGGCCACGAACAGCTCGCCGCGCTCTTCGAGCATGTTGAGCGCGTAGGCGTTGGACTCGCCGTCTCCGTTGGAGATGAGGACGCCGTTGTTCCGCCCGTCGATGGGGCCTTTATAGGGGCCGTACTTCTCGAACAGGCGGTTCATGATGCCGGTGCCGCGCGTGTCGGACAGGAATTCGCCGTGATAGCCGATGAGGCCGCGGCTGGGGGCAGAGAATGTGATGCGGGTCTTGCCCTGGCCCGAGGGCTTCATCTCGGTGAGGTCGGCCTTGCGGCGCTGCATCTTCTCGACAACCGTGCCCGAATGCTCGTCATCGACGTCGATGACGACAGTTTCGTAAGGTTCGAGCTTCTGCCCGTCTTCTTCGCGCAGCAGCACCTTGGGACGGCTGATGCCGAGCTCGAAGCCCTCGCGGCGCATGGTTTCGATGAGGACGCCGAGCTGCAATTCGCCGCGCCCGGCGACTTCGAACGCGTCCTTGTCTTCGGCCTCGGTTACGCGGATCGCGACGTTGGTTTCGGCCTCGCGCAAAAGGCGGTCGCGGATCATGCGGCTCGTGACCTTGTCGCCCTCGCGGCCCGCAAGCGGCGAGTCATTGACGGCGAAGCGCATGGCGAGCGTGGGCGGATCGATCGGCTGCGCTTCGATCGGCTCGGTGACGCTGGGATCGCAGATCGTGTTGGCGACGGTCGCCTTTTCGAGGCCAGCCAGCGCGATGATGTCGCCGGCCTCAGCGCTTTCCACCGGCACGCGTTCGAGGCCGTCGAAGCTCATCAGCTTCGTCGCGCGGCCGGTCTCGACGACCTTGCCGTCCATGTCGATGGCGTGGATCGGATCGTTGAGCTTGATCGTGCCCGACTGGACCCGGCCCGTAAGCACGCGGCCCATGAAATTGTCGCGGTCGAGCAGCGTGGCAAGGAAAGTGAACGGGCCAGACGTGTCAAGGCCAGGCGGTGGGACGTGCTCGGTGATGAGCTTGAATAGCGGGTCGAGCGTGCCCTCGCGCGCATTCTCGTCCTCGCTCGCATAGCCGTCGCGCCCGCTTGCGAAGAGCGAGGGGAAGTCGAGCTGCTCGTCTGTGGCATCGAGCGATGCGAAGAGGTCGAACACCTCGTCGAG
>JAZBPE010000051.1:0-39567 GCA_036353345.1 Erythrobacter sp.
AATCGTTTAATCCAGACAAACTTGGGGGTCTGACAGTCCACCGTCCCGATACCTCTCAATGCAATTCTCGAAATCCTGCTTTTGAGCATCCCACCAAAAGGCGTAACCAAGGTACGCGACAATCAGTGCGACGGGGAGCAGAAAAAACATACTGTCTCTTATCGTATGTATTGTGGATCGCGAATCCGATACCATTCCGCTTGTTTTAAATTCGGATTCTCGCGGCGACCCCCGGTTTAGACTCCGCTCTTTCAAATGTTTTGTTTCCCAAACTCCTCGAGCTCTTAGCAGTCTTTCTAAGGATGATTTATTATAATCGGTCCTACTCGCTATCGAACTCAAAACTAGTCGCTTACTTTGCTTTGTCTTGATACGAGAGAATCCACTCGGAAACTATTTCATCATCATCCATATTTGATCCTCTCAAAAGCCAAATCTGACGTTTATCTCACCCAAACCCTTCGCCCGCATTGCTCGGCGCGAACCGCACCAAGCGGCTGTCCTCCAGCGCCCCCAACACTACGCGCCCGAGGCGTTCACCACCAAAGTGTCGGTATCGAGGTAGCGCAGCAGGTCGCTCGTGACGCTGCCGATGGTTGCTTGGGTGAAGCCGCTTGCGCCATGGCTTCCCAGCACGACAAGGGCTTCTGGATTGAGTTCAAGACCTTTGCGCAATGCCTCGATCACGCTGCCTTGCACAAGCTTGCTGGTCGCATCCTTCAGCCGGGCCTCGCGAGCGCTCAGTTCGGCGAGGAAATCGTCCATCTGCTCGCGATGTTCCCGCTCGACTTCGTCGGCAACATAAGCGTCCTTGTTGAAGGCTTTGAACGGGACGCGCCATGCATTAACGATATGGATCTTCGCCTCGGGAAACAGGCGTGCTGCAGTGAGGATGGCGTGCGCCGAACCGGGCGAGAAATCCGTGCCTGCGATAATTTCCTTGTAAGGCGCATTGGCCCGGTTCTTGACCACGAGAACCGGGCGGGTGGTGTTGCGCAGGATATAGTCGATCGCGGTGCCAAGGAAGAAATCGCCAAGCGCATTGTAACGTGCAGGTCCGAGCACCAGGATATCGGCGCCGCACGCCTCGCAGGCGTTGGCGATCGCTTTGGGCGGGGATCCGCTGCGGTAGAGGAAGCTGACTGCATCGCCATCCGCCGTCAGCCCGGTGGCTGCGCGCATCTGGCGATCAAGAGCGTCCTTGTCGACCTGCTCGTCCGCGGCAAGATTGGTTGCGTGAACGACACACAGACTGCCATTCAATTGCGTGTTCAACAGTTTGGCACGGTCGATCGCGCGGTCGGCCCGGGCACTCAAATCAGTGGCAACGACCACGCATGTCATCTGTATTTCTCTCCTGCGTCAACGCTCGTTGACATTAACTCGTAGCCCAGCGGGATACAATATTGCTTGACGCGAAGATTGCTGGCCGCTGCTCGTCCGGATCTGTGTGCGCTACCCGAATGCTTCTCCCACATTCCCCGGCGCGAACCGCACCAGCCTGCTATCCTCCAGCGCCGCGGTCCGGTTCACCACCGCGCGCTGGTAATCCTCGTCCTTGATCATCTCGAAGAACGCGCCTGCATTGGGATATTGCGCGACGAAGCCATCGTGCCAGATGCGGTCGTCCGGACCGGTGACGATGGCCTGGAACGCACCGCGCCAGACGATGCTGCCGCCCACGCGGCGGAAGATCGGGCCGCTGGTCTTGCCGTATTCTTCATAGGCGCGGCGGCCGCTCCAAGCTTGGTCCGCGTGGTCGTGGCCTTCCGGATACTCGGCGTCGTCGCGGTAAAGCAGCAGGTTGAGCATATGGATCGGCTCGTCGCGCGGCAGATCCTTGAACGCCTGAAAGTTGGCGGGCGATGGGTCGATGTAGGTTTTGAGCATTTCGTTCACTCCGTCATTGCGAGCCACCGCAGGTGACGTGGCAATCCAGTCCCGGCGTCTGCGAGTGATAGCAAGCGTTAGGACTGGATTGCTTCGTCGCTTCGCTCCTCGCAACGACAAGGAGGTAGTGCCTCACGCCTCCAGCTTGTAATCGGAAAACCGTTCTCGCAGATCCTTCTTGCTGATCTTCCCGGTGGCGGTGTGGGGTATGTCGTCGACGAATTCGACCGCGTCGGGGAGCCACCATTTGGCGACCTTGCTGGAGAGAAACTCGATCACGCTCTCGCCGGTGCAATCAACACCGTCTTTCCTGACCACGAACAGCACCGGCCGCTCATCCCATTTCGGGTGGAACATGCCAACGCAGGCCGCTTCAGCAACCGCCGGATGGCCGACGGCGGCGTTTTCTAGCTCGACCGAGCTGATCCATTCGCCGCCCGACTTGATGACGTCCTTGGTCCGGTCGGTCAGCTGCAACGTGCCGTCCGGATGGATGATTCCGACATCGCCGGTGTCGAACCAGCCATCTTCGTCCACCGCGTCCTCGTCGGCCTTGTAGTAACGCCTGATCACCCAGGGACCGCGGATTTGCAGCGCGCCGCTCGCCTTGCCGTCGCGTGGCAGCCCGGTCGTCATGTCGTCGAGATCGACGGTTCGCAGCTCGACGCCGAAAATCGGACGCCCCTGCATCGCGCATTTGTCGACCTTCTCTTCCAGACTGAGCTGATCCCAGTCCCAGGTCGGACCGCCAACCGTGCCGATCGGGCTGGTCTCGGTCATGCCCCAAGCATGCTGAACGCGGGTGCCGTTCTTGAGCAGGCGCTCGATCATGAACTTGGGCGCAGCGGACCCGCCGATGGTCGCAGCCTTCAAGGGCGGCAAGTCGAGCCCCTGGGTGTCGCAATACTGAAAATGAGCGAGCCAGACAGTCGGCACGCCCGCGCTGTCAGTCACGCCTTCGCGCAGCATCAGATCGTGCAGGACAGCAGGGTCGTTGACGGCGGAGAAGACGAACTTGATTCCCGCCATCGCGCCCGCATAGGGCAATCCCCAGCTTGCGGCGTGGAACATCGGGACCACCGGCAACATCACTGAAGCACCGGAGAAGTTGAACGTGGACGGTTGGAGACCGGATACTGCGTGCAGCACGGTGGAACGGTGCTCATACTGCACGCCTTTGGGATTTCCGGTTGTCCCGCTGGTGTAGCAGATCATGCACGGGTCGCGCTCGTCACCCTCGACCCATTCGAAGTCGCCATCATGCTCGCCGATCCAGTCCTCGAACGCCGCGGCGTGCTCATCGGAATCGTAGCAGATGTAGTGCCCGACGGTGGTCCAGCGCTCCTTCATCCTGTCCACGATCGGCTGAAAGGCGGCGTCATAAAAGAGGACCCGGTCTTCGGCATGGTTGACGATATATTCGAGCTGATCGTCAAACAGCCGCGGGTTCACGGTGTGAAGCACCCCGCCCATTCCGGCGACCCCGTACCAGCTGACAAGATGGCGCGAATGGTTCATCGCAAGGCTCGCCGCTCGCTCGCCCGGCTTCAGCCCCAGTTTCTGCAGCGCCTGCGCCATCTTCAGCGCATCGCGCCGGATGCCCGCCCAATTCGTGCGCGTTTCGCTGCCATCGGCCCACCGCGTCACGATTTCGCGGGTCCCGCTCTCGCGCGCCGCATGATCGATTACATGGGTCACGCGCATGGTCCATTCCTGCATGGCACCAAGCGATTGTGCGGACATTCGGTCTCTCCTCAATCATGCGACCTTCAGACGGGTCTCTGGCGAGCGATCATGGCGGGCGACAGCGGGCTTTGCAATCTTCGCCGCATGCTTGCCGCTTGTGACCCAAAGTCCTCGAACACCAAGCCATCACGGATCGCGCAGCATATGTCACAGACTTGCCATGCGCACTTCCTAGGGCAAAGCGAGAATGAGGTTCAATCGAGAGGGTCTTTATGAAGAGAACAGCGATTTTGCTTGCGAGCGCAGCCGCTATCGTCGCGGCTCCTGCGCAAGCGCGCGAGGGGCAGCTCTATGCCGGCGTCAACGGGGGTGTGAGTTTCGAAGATCAGGTCGATATCGATATCGCTGATGTCGAACCGCAAGAGAACCTCGCGTTCGCGGACACGGAGATGGGGATCGATGCCGACATCGTGTTCGGTTACGATTTCGGCGCGTTCCGGATCGAGGCTGAGGCAGGTTACAAGCGCAACACCTATGATAGCCTCACCATCGTCAACGAGATCCTTGATCCCGATGCGCCGCGCGGTCCCGAGGATCCCTCTTTCACACCATTCAGCGTTGAGAACGAAGAAGACCTTCAGATTTTCAGCGGCATGGTGAACGGTCTGATCGAGATCGGCAGCGATGACGGCCTGCAGGTTTTTGGCGGCGGCGGCATTGGTATTGCCGCGCTCGATCTGCCGGTAGAGACGACGGGACTTGGAGTCCTAGTCGACGACAGCTCGACCGACCTTGCCTATCAGGCGATTGCGGGACTGCGATTTCCTTTGGGCGACAATCTCGATGTCGGGATCAAGTACCGCTATTTCGTGATCGACGAATTCGAGCTTGAGTCCGCAGCCGGCCCGATCGAGGTCGATTATCAGGCGCATTCAGTGCTTGCGAGCGTGCTGTTCAATTTCGGCAGCGCACCGCCACCTCCCCCGCCGCCACCACCGCCGCCTCCCGCGGCCGCTCCGCCACCGCCGCCCGCGCCGCCTCCGCCTCCTCCTCCGCCCGCGCCGGCATGCAATACCGGGCCCTACATCGTGTTCTTCGAGTTCGACGATTCGGCGATTACCGCCGATGCGGCGCAAATCCTTGACAGTGCGATCACGGCCTATGCCAATTGTGGGAGCGCACGCGTCATGCTTGCCGGCCATACCGACCGTGCAGGCAGCGTCACCTACAACATGGGCCTAGCCGAGCGGCGCAATGCCAGCGTGCGCGATTACATGACTGGCCGGGGCGTTCCCGGCGCTCGCATCTCAAGCGAAGCGTTCGGCGAATCGCAACCGCGCGTCCCAACCGCAGATGGCGTGCGCGAACTCCAGAACCGCAGGGTTGAGGTTACCTACGGCCCCGGTTCTGGCATGTAGGCAACACACGCCAATCGATTATCGGGAAGGGGCCGGGTCAGTCCGGCCCCTTTTTTCACAAGCCGGCGCACCGCCGGTCACGCGACCAGTTTGAGGTTCGCCCGTCCGCGCACCGGCTCGAGCAGGACGTTCGCAAGCCCTTCGACCGCTGCGAGCCGTTCGGCAAGCTCGCCGTCAAGCGCGAAGCCGCTGCCCAGACGCACATGCGTTGTCTCTCCGTCATCGAGCATGAGGCGGACCAGCACTTCGCCCACCGCGCCATCTGCGGCGCCCAGTTCAAGCCGTAATGCGGCGAGCGCTTCGGACGTGTGGACATCGGCTTTGAGGATCATCGGCATCCGACCGCTGACGGCAGACAGTGGCCGAGCGCCGCGCACGGTCAGCCGGGGTGGCTCGCCGGGATTTGGCGAATCGAGTTCGACGGTCAGCAGCACGCATTCGCCGTTCGCCGCCCATTCGCGGATTTGCGGCACCAGGGCCTCCTCGAAGCACGCAGCCGAGAATTGCCCGGAGCTGTCCGAAAATTCGGCGCGCACAAATTGTGCTCCGCGCTTCGTACGCCCGATATTCGCGCCTTCGACCATCGCGGCAATCACCGCGGTCCTGCGTCCGCCTGCCTCCGTGCCGCCTGCCATCACGCTCTGATAGCTGCGCGCCCCTTGCGCCGAAGCGATGGAGCGGTGCTGTTCGACCGGATGGGCGGAGAAGTAAAAGCCGAAATTCTCGCGTTCTTTGGCCATACGTTCGGCTCGCGACCAGCTCTCGGTCTCGCGCAATCGCACCCGGTCAGGCGCTGCGTCCTCGCCGCCGAACAAACCGCCCTGCCCGCTCGATCGCTCCCGCATTGCGGCCTCGGCGACGGCAACCAGCATGTCGGCATTGGCCATCAGCTTCGCGCGGTCTGGCTCCAGTCCATCGAGCGCGCCTGCACCGATCAGCCCTTCGAGCTGGCGGCGGTTCATCGATCCATGCGGCAGACGCTCGAAGAAATCGGTGAGGTCCTCGAAGCGTCCGTTCGCGGTGCGCTCCGCTACGACCGCTTCCATCGCCTTTTCCCCGACATTGCGGATCCCTGCGAGCGCATAGCGCACCGCATAGCCGCTATCGGTCTGCTCCACGCTGAAACGCGCCTCGCTCGCATTGACATCGGGCGGCAGCACTTCGACCCCGCCCTCGCCATTGGGATAGCGTCGCGCATCATCGACGAAGATACTGAGCTTTTCCGACTGGTGCAGGTCGAAGCACATGGAGGCGGCATAGAATTCCTCTGGATAATGCGCCTTCAGCCAAGCGGTCTGATAGGCGAGCAGCGCGTAGGCGGCGGCGTGAGATTTGTTGAAGCCGTAGCCCGCAAACTTGTCGATCAGGTCGAACAGCTCGTTGGCGTATTTGGCTTCGATTCCCGAAACTTCCTCGCAGCCTTCGACGAAACGACCGCGCTGCACGTCCATCTCCGCCTGCACCTTCTTGCCCATCGCGCGGCGCAGCAGGTCCGCTTCGCCCAGTGAATAGCCCGCAAGGATCTGCGCGGCCTGCATCACCTGCTCCTGGTAAACGAAGATACCGTAGGTTTCGGCGAGTATTTCTTCGAGCTTGGGGTGCGGATATTCGATAGCGACTTCGCCTGCCTTGCGCTTCCCGAACAGCGGAATGTTGTCCATCGGGCCGGGCCGGTAGAGCGAGACAAGGGCGATGATATCGCCAAAATTAGTGGGCTTCACCGCCTTCAGCGTCCGGCGCATGCCTTCCGATTCCAGCTGGAACACACCAACCGTGTTGCCGTCCTGCATGAGGTCGTAGACGGCTTTGTCGTCGAGCGGCAGCGTCGCGAGATCGAGCGCGATCCCCCGCTGTTCCAGAAGATCAACCGCCTTGCGCAGGACCGAAAGCGTCTTCAGGCCCAAAAAGTCGAACTTTACCAGCCCTGAACTTTCCACGTGCTTCATGTCGAACTGCGTCACCGGCATGTCGGAACGCGGATCGCGATAGAGCGGGAGCAGCTGGGAAAGGGGCCGGTCGCCGATTACGACGCCTGCGGCATGAGTGGAGGAATTGCGCGGTAATCCTTCCAGCTGCATCGCCAGATCGACGAGGCGCTTCACCTCGTTGTCGTTATCATACTCACGCTTGAACTCGGCCGCCCCATTGAGCGCACGCGGCAGGTCCCACGGGTCGGTCGGATGGTTGGGGACCATCTTGCACAGGCTGTCAACGCGGTTGTAGCCCATCTGGAGGATGCGTCCGCAATCGCGCAGCACCGCGCGGGCCTTCAGCTTGCCGAACGTGATGATCTGCGCGACGTGATCTTCGCCGTATTTTTGCTGGACATAGCGGATGACCTCGCCGCGCCGCGTTTCGCAAAAGTCGATGTCGAAATCCGGCATCGAAACACGCTCGGGATTAAGGAAGCGTTCGAACAGCAATCCAAGCTTGATCGGATCGAGATCGGTAATGGTGAGCGCCCAAGCGACGATCGAGCCCGCGCCCGATCCGCGCCCCGGCCCTACCGGAATGCCCTGTTCCTTGGCCCATTGGATGAAATCGGCGACAATCAGAAAATAGCCGGGAAAGCCCATGTTGACGATGATGCCAGTTTCGTAGTCGAGCCGATCGAAATAGGCTTGGCGCTCCGCTTCTTCCATTGCGCCATAAACTTCGAGCCGCGCTTCGAGCCCGGCGCGCGACTGTTCGGCGAGCATGCGGGCCTCTGCGTCCTTGTCGCCCGCAAGGCTCGGCAGGATTGGTTCGCGGCTGGGTGGCGCAACGGCGCAGCGCTGTGCAATCACAAGGGTGTTGGCCGTTGCTTCGGGAACGTCCGCGAACGCCTCTTCCATCATGCGCGCCGATTTGACGAAGGCCTCGCGGTTCGAAGTCAAACGGTCCGCGCTTTCGATGTGCGAGGAATGGGCGATGCACAGCATGGCATCGTGCGCTGCGTGCATGTGCGGCTCGGCGAACTGCGCCGGGTTGGTGGCGACAAGCGGGATACCGCGCGCATAGGCCATTTCGATGAGCGCGGTCTCCGCCGCCTGACAGACCGGATCGCCGTCTCGGGCCAGCTCGATATACAGACGGCCGGGAAACAGGCGTTCGAGCTGATAGCATAGCTGCGCGGCAGCAGGCGCCTGCCCTTCGGCGAGCAACCGGGCAAGCGCCCCTTCCCCTGCCCCTGTAAGCGCGAGCAGGCCATCGGTGCGACCCTCCAGATCGCCGGGAATCACGTGCGGTTCGCGCTCCAGTGGACGGTCAAGATGCGCGCGCGAGACCAGGTGGCACAAATTGTCGTAGCCCGCTTCATCCTGCGCATAGAGCGCAAGGTAATCGATCGCGCCGCTCTCATCATCACGCGCGATGCCAAGCAGCGTCCCGACAATTGGCTGCACCCCCTCGGTTTTGCAGGCTTTGGCGAACATGACCGCGCCGTAAAATCCGTTGCGGTCGCAGATCGCGATGGCGGGGAAGCCGCGTTCCCTGGCAAGCTTGGCAATCGCCTTGGGCTCAATTGCGCTTTCGAGCAGCGAATAGGAGGACTGGACCCGCAGCGGGACGAAGGGGGCGAAGGGCATCGGGAAAACCTACGGAGCAATGCGCTGCCTTCAAGAGGCAATACGATTGATCTGGGGAAATGTGCTGCACGGCTACAGCAGCTTCTCAATATCCTTCCCAATGCTTGCAGGTGTGTCCTGCGGACCGTAGCGCTTCACAACCTCGCCTTCGCGATTGATCAGGAACTTGGTGAAGTTCCATTTGATCGAGGTCGATCCCATCAGCCCCTTTTTCTCCGACTTCAACCAGTCGTACAGCGGCGCGGCCTCAGGCCCGTTAACATCGATCTTTTCCATAAGCGGAAAGCTGACGCCGTAATTGCGTTTGCAGAACCCGGCGATCTCGTCCGCATCTCCGGGTTTCTGTGCGCCGAACTGGTTGCAGGGAAAGGCGAGGATTTCGAGCCCGCGCTCCTTGTAGGTCTGATAGAGTTTTTCAAGCCCGTCATATTGAGGGGTAAAGCCGCATTTGCTGGCGGTGTTCACGATCAGGAGGACGCTGCCCTTCTTCTCGGACAGGTCGAGCTTTTCGCTGCGATTGGTCGTTACGGTAAAATCGGCGATGGTCGTCATGGCCGCGTGCTAGCTATTATCATGCTTGGGAAAGTCCGGATGATCCGCGAGCGCCAGCGCCTCTTGTGCCGAGTATTCCCGGTCGCCCAGTTTCTCGATCACATAAGTAGAACGTTTCTCCTCCGGCAGCATGGCCAGATGGCGGATCAGTTCGGCAAAGGTCCCCCGACGCAGTGCCTTCGCTCCATCCAGTATGCCATCGCGATCGTTTGCGGCATGGAGCGCCGCGCGATCGTCCCACGCATGGCTGCCGGTATGAGCCGAGGTATCGCCGCCAAAGGTACTTGGATGGTCTGACATGGGTAATTCCTCCTTTCTCTTTCCAACCCGGGAACCGGGCAATGGGTCCGTGGCCTGAGTGAGAACGCCATCATGCAGGCGCACCACACGGTCCATACGCGCGGCCAGCCGCTCGTTGTGGGTGGCAACCAGCGCGGCGCTTCCCTCCCCGCGTACCAGTTCGAGAAACTGACCGAGCACGGTGTCCGCCGTGACCTCATCAAGATTGCCGGTCGGTTCGTCGGCCAGCACCAATGTCGGTCGGTTGGCCAAGGCGCGGGCCACTGCCACGCGTTGCTGCTCGCCGCCAGACAACTGGCTCGGCCGGTGAGTGAGGCGTTCCCGCAGCCCCAGGCTTGCAAGCAGGCTATCAGCGCGCAGGACCGCATCGTGGTGCGGTGTCCCGGCAATCATCTGCGGCATAACGACGTTCTCGCGGGCGTCAAAATCGGGAAGAAGATGATGGAACTGGTAGACAAAGCCCAGATGCTCGCGCCGCAGCCGGGTGCGCCCGTCGCTCGGCAGCGTCTCTGCCTGCTCGCCGGCAAGCGCGATTTGCCCTTCGAACCCACCTTCGAGCAGCCCGACAGCCTGAAGCAGCGTCGATTTGCCCGAACCCGATGGACCGAGCAGCGCGACGATCTCGCCGGGTTCGATGTCGAGATCGACGCCGCGCAGGACTGCAATCTGTTCGCCGCCCTGCGTGAAGCTTTTCTTGAGACCTCGCAGCGAAACGATCGCCCCTCCGCTCCTATTTTGCCTACCCCTACTCATATCGCAACACCTGCACGGGATCGGTGTTCGAGGCGGTCAAAGCCGGGTAGAGCGTTGCGAGGAAACTGAGACCAAGTGCCAACGCGACAATGCCGATGATCTCCCAAGGATCAACCCGCACCGGCAGGCTGGTGAGAAAGCGCACCTGCGGGTCCCAGATCTCGACCCCGGTGACAAAGGCGACACCTTCGACGATCCCATTCCGGAAATAAAGAAGGATGAAACCGAGCGCGAGGCCGACCAGCGTGCCAGCTGCGCCGATCGTGGCGCCGGTGGTGACGAAGATCTTGAGGAGGCTCCGCCGCGTTGCCCCCATGGTCCGCATGATCGCGATGTCCCGCGTCTTCGCGCGCACCAGCATGACGAGGCTCGAAAGGATGTTGAAGGAGGCGACCAGCACCATGAAACTCAGGACGAAGAACATCGCCACGCGCTCCACTTCGAGCGCTTCGAACAAGGCGGCATTGATCTGCTTCCAGTCCGCAATCTGCGCGCGGCCGGTCAGCGAGGCTTCGACCGGCGCAAGGATTTCGCCCACTGAATCGGGGTCGGTCACGGTCACTTCTATCAGCCCGATCGTATCATCCAGTAGCAAGAGCGTTTGCGCATCTTCAATCGGCATGATGACGAAGGTTTCATCGAAATCGTAGAGCCCGATCTCGAAGATCGCGCCCACTTCGTAGCCGACCTGCCGGATCGAGGTGCCAAACGGGGTCGAGCGTCCTTGCGGATTGATGATTGTGATGGTGTCGCCGACCCGTGCGCCCATATTGGCGGCCAGCCGAGAGCCGATCGCGACGCGGCCCGAACCGGGGGTGATTGCGCCAATATCGCCTAGCAACACTTTATCAGCCAGCGATGCGACATCGCCAGCGGTATTGCCGCGCACGAACACCGCATTGGCGCGCCCGTTATAGCTTGCGAGCAGCGGCTGTTCGATCAGGGGCGATGCGTCGGTCACGCCCTCGGTTGCGCGCACCTGTGCGAGCACGCTCTCCCAATTGTCGAGACGACCGCCATAGGCCTGAATGATAGCGTGACCGTTGAGACCAGAGAACTTCTCTAGCATCTCTGAACGAAATCCGCCCATCACGCTCATCACCAATACCAGCATGGCGACCGAGAGCATCACCACGCCGACCGAGATCGAGGCCACAAGCGCGATGAACGCCTCACCCTTGCCCGGCCACAGGTACCGCTTGGCGATCATTCGTTCGAAGGGAGTAAGCATGAGGGGGTTCGCGTTTGCGGCTTTTGGCTGAACAGCGCCTGTAGGGCGCGGCGCCTCTCGACACAATCGACCTTGTCCGGGCCGTCCCCCACTCATCCTTCGTCGGCCAACCGAGAAAGAGGGGGACCAGCTCGCGCTTCGCCCTTGTAATTGATATGTCACAGCACCATTGGTCGGGGCAGCGACACGGAAGGCAGCATCGCAGAGAAATGGTGAATCGCATGGTCGAGACCGACAACGCACGCCCTTCTGGCAACGCACGCCGTTCTGGCAACGCCTGCCTTTCTGGCACTGAGGATACGTTCCAACATGCGGCCCCGTTTGAAAACGCAACGCATCCTTTCGTTGATGCCGATGGTGACAAGCTGCGCGAGGAATGCGGCGTTTTCGGCGCGATCAATGCGGAGAAAGCCGCCGCCGCCACCGCGCTCGGTCTTCATGCGCTACAGCATCGCGGGCAGGAAGCTGTCGGGATCACCAGCTTTGACGGGCGCGAATTCATTTCGCGCCGCGGGCTTGGTCACGTAGCCGACAATTTCTCCGCGCCCGAAGCGATTGCCGAGCTGCCCGGACGCATGGCCGCCGGACATGTGCGCTATTCGACCACCGGGGGCGCGGGCCTGCGCAACGTGCAGCCGCTCTATGCCGAACTTGCAAGCGGGGGCTTTGCCATCGCGCACAACGGCAACATTTCCAACGCAAAGGCGCTGCGCAGCGATCTGGTGGGTCGCGGCTCGATCTTCCAGTCGACCTCGGATACCGAAGTCATCATCCACCTGGTTGCAACCTCGCGATATCCCACCGCGGCTGACCGGTTGATCGACGCTTTGCGGCTGGTCGAAGGGGCGTATGCGCTGATCGTCATGACGCCGCAGGGCATGATCGCCTGTCGCGATCCGCTGGGCGTGCGCCCCCTCGTCATGGGACGGCTCGGCCCCGAGGATGACGGCACGATCCTGTTTGCAAGCGAGAGTGTGGCATTCGACGTGATCGGTGCGAAGCTTATCCGCGAAGTCGAACCGGGCGAAATGGTTCAGGTCGATTGTTCGGGCAATGTGAAAAGCATGCGCCCATTTGGCGAGCACCGCCCCCGCCCCTGCATCTTCGAACATGTCTATTTCAGCCGCCCCGACAGCATTTTTGCCGGTCAGGGGGTTTACGAGGCACGCAAGGCCATCGGCACCGAACTCGCGATCGAGGCACCCTGCGACGTCGATCTCGTCGTGCCTGTCCCCGACAGCGGTGTTCCCGCCGCGATCGGATACGCTCAGCAATCGGGCATCCCGTTCGAACTCGGCATCATTCGCTCACACTATGTCGGACGGACGTTCATCGAGCCATCCGACAGTGCGCGCCATGCGGGCGTTCGACGCAAGCACAATGCCAATCGCGGACTTGTTTCCGGCAAGCGTATCGTGCTGATCGACGATTCCATTGTGCGCGGAACCACCAGCCTCAAGATCGTCGAGATGATGCGCGAGGCCGGTGCACGCGAAGTGCATTTTCGCGTCGCCAGTCCGCCTACCGCGCATTCGTGCTTCTACGGCGTTGATACGCCCGAACGCTCAAAGCTGCTGGCGGCACGCATGCAGCTCGAACCGATGCGCGAGTTCATCAAGGCCGACAGCCTCGCTTTCATCTCGATCGACGGGCTCTACCGCGCGGTCGGAGCCAAGGGCCGCGACAATGCCGCGCCGCAGTTTTGCGATGCGTGTTTCACCGGGGACTATCCAACTAGCCTGACCGATCTGGCGCTCGACGAAAGCCGGTCGGACGAGCTTCCATTCGCTGATCCGAAAGCTGCCTGAGACCTCATGACAGACAACAAACCGCTTGCCGGTCAAACTGCGCTCGTGACCGGCGCGAGCCGTGGGATCGGCGCAGCCACCGCTACCGCTCTTGCCGAAGCAGGTGCGCACGTCATCCTCGTTGCTCGCCGCGTCAAGGCGCTGGAAGAGGTGGAAGACAGAATTCACGAAGTCGGCGGCACGTCCACCATAGCTCCGCTGGACCTGACGGAGCCCGATGCCATCGCCCGGCTGGCAGGAGCCGTCGCGGGACGTTGGGATACCCTCGACATCCTGTGCATCGCGGCCGCCTATCTTCCCGAACTGACGCCGCTCTCGCAGATCGAGCCCAAGGAATACCAGCAGGCGATCATGACCAATGTTGTGGCGACGCAGGCTCTGCTTAGTGCCTTCGATCCACTATTGCGCCGCGCCGAAAAAGGCCGGGTCATCGGGCTGACCAGCAGTGTGGGCGATACGCCCCGCCCGTTCTGGTCCGCATATGGCTCTACCAAAGCGGCGTTCGACAACCTGCTTGAGACCTACGGGCAGGAAGTTGCGCGCCTCAGCCCGCTGCGGGTTGCAATTGTCGATCCGGGTGCAACGCGCACCGATATGCGCGCGCGGGCCTATCCAGGAGAAGATCCTGACAGCCTGAAGCCCCCGGAAAAGGTGGCCTCGCGGCTCGTCGAGTTGCTCACCGAAGGGTTCGAGGCAGGGCATCGCGAACGGATCGACTGACGCTGCACTGCTTGCGCCCAGCGGCTTTCGTCCCAAGGCGGCACATCGGCGAAAAACCGTAAAGTGTTACCGGACCGTTAACTCTTCTTGCCTACTTTCCGGAAAGTCGGATCGAAGTAGTCAGACCCAAATGCGATGATTCGCAAAACGTCCCGACCCGCTTCGAAAAGGCCGAGAACAATGCCGAGCGATAAAAGCAGCTACCGTATTGCAGCCCAGGAAGACCGTTGTGCGCCGAGGACCAAATTGACCATACCAGCCACACTCAGAGCATCGGGCGGCCGCGCATTTCAAAGCGTGGTCCACGATCTATCCATCTCCGGCTTTTCCGCCGCGTCGATCAATCGCATGCATGACGGCCAGATGTGCTGGCTCACATTGCCGGGGCTCGAATCGCTCCAGGCCGAGGTCGTTTGGTGGGATAATTGCATCGTCGGATGCGCGTTCAGCGAATTGCTGAGCCCGATCGTACACGACAATATCCTGCAGCGTTATTCCAGTACGGGCATCTACCGCCCGATGGCGTAAAGGCAGGCTCCGCACGGGCCTGTTCAGGCGCTTTCGCCCTGTTGCGCATCTAGTCTGCCGCAGCGATTTTCTGGACCATCTGGAACCACGCACCGCGATTGGCCCCGGTTGCCGTGGGCCAGTTGCTGACGATCGCCACGACAAGGTCCTCTTCCGGCACGATCGTGATCGATTGTCCAAAAATACCTTGAGCGCCGTAGCTTCCGGGATAGACCCACCACTGGTAGCCATAGCCAAAGCCTGGCCGCTCTTCGAAGTTGACGACAGGAGAGCCCGCTTCGGCAAACCAGCCTTCCGGAACGACGTCGCCCCCGCCCTCCAGCGCGAACAAGCCCATACGGGTATAGTCGCCCAAGGTCAGGGACAGGCAACAGCCACCGATATTACCGCCGCGCGGATCGATCATCCAGAACAGGTCGCCTGCGAACCCGGAAGGCTCAACCAGCTTTTCCTGCGCGTAGATGGCGAGGGGCAGGCCGACCGCATTTTCCACTAATAGGCCAAGCAGGTTCGTCTCACCGGTCTTGTAAAGCCATTTCTTCCCCGGTTCAGCTTCGCGCGAAAGGTCTTTCATCTGCGCTACGATGGCATTGGCACCGTCGCTGTTTATGAACTTCTGCATCTGGGCGACGTCGCTGTCGGGATCGGTGTAATCCTCGTTCCAGGCGACCCCGCTTGTCATGGTGGCAAGCTGTCTCACAGTCACACCGTCATAGGCCGAACCGGCAAGACCTGGAATGTAAGTGGTTACCTGATCATCGAGACTGGCGATAAAGCCGTCTTTCACCGCCGCACCCAGCAGGGTCGAAGTGAAGCTCTTCGCGACCGAGAAGCTGGTCCAGCGCTGCTCGGGCCCGAAGCCCAGCGCATATTCCTCGAAGCGGACCGCCCCGCCCTGCCACACCATGACGCCCGCTGCGCCCGTCGCCTCCATCGTCTGGCGAAGCTCTGCCGCGAGCGCGTCGGACAGTGGCACGCCTCGCTGGAGCTTGCGCGCAGTGGTCGCGGCGGGGACTTCGTGGCCCGCGAACCAGTCCTCCATCGCGCGGAACCGGGCGCTGCGCTCGTCAGTATTCCAGAACAACACCTGAAGATCGCCTGGATCACGCGGGGGCGGTTGTGTCAGTTCGACCGGCTGGAGTGTCGGCTTGTCCGCCCCATCGCCGGCCGCATAAGTCGTCGAACATCCCGCCAGCGCGAGCGCCGCCCACGAAACCACAAGCGTGCGAACCCCGATCATTGGTCATCACCATCCAAAGCTTTCACCAGCGTGACTTGGTGAACGTCGATATTGCCGGCGCGAAAACCCGCTTCGCAATAGGTTAGATAAAACCGCCAGAGGCGCAAGAAGCGCGCATCGAAACCGGGCGGCAAGCGCCCTTCCGCGGCCGCCGCGTCGAAACGTTCGCGCCACAGTTTCAGCGTGCGCGCATAATCGAGGCCGAAGCCGATCTCATCGCGCCATTCAAGCCCGCGCGCCTCAGCCAGAGCTCGAAACTCGCTGCTTTTGATAAGCAAGCCGCCAGGAAAGATATATGCCTGGATGAAATCCACCGTGCCAGCATAGGTCTCGAACAGATCATCGGCCATGACGATATACTGGATGGCGGCGCGCCCGCCGGGTTTGAGGCGCGCGGCGATCTGATCCATGAATGACGGCCAGTATTCGCGGCCCAAAGCCTCGACCATTTCGACGCAGGCAATCGCATCGTAGGTCTCGGTGACATCGCGGTAATCGCGCACGGCGAAGGCGACGGTGCCATTGGCGGAATGCGGTTGCGCATGTTCGCTACACCATGCGATCTGCGCCTGCGACAGGCTGATCGCCTCGACGGCTGCGCCATATTCATCCGCGAGCATCCGCGCCTGTGCTCCCCAGCCGCAACCGATTTCCAGCACTCGCGCGCCAGGGGCGAGCGTGAGGCGCTCTGCAATCGCGCGCATCTTGCGCTGCTGTCCGGCGGCGAGGCTTTGCGCCGGCTTATCGAATATGGCGCTGCTGTAGCTCATCGCCTCGCCAAGCCAAGCGGCGTAAAAATCGTTGCCGAGGTCATAATGCGCAGCAATATTGCGGGCCGCGCCGCGCCGGTCGTTGCGATTGAGCCGGTGTGCGATGCGCGCTGCCCAACGGAAAGGCCCGCTGCTCCTCGCAATATTGCCAAGCGTGCGGGCATTGGCGGACAACAGCGCGAGGAGCATGACATGGTCGTCCGCCTCCCACTCGCCAGCTTCATAAGCCTGGTAAAAACCGATCACCCCGTTGGTCGCGAGGCGGATGAGCCCGCGCCAGTCATTCAGCCAGATGGTCGCTTCAAATCCTGCGGCGCGTCCGCCGAGCCTGCGCTGCGTACCATCGGGCAAATGCGCCTGAAGCGTGCCTTTCGCCAGCCCGGCATCGATCCGGTTGATCAGCGAGTTAAAGCCCGGCGCGACCAAGCGAGACAGCAGACCCGGCGCGGCGGCAAACCGCTCGCCCGCGCTTTGCAAAGCTTCGCCTCTCACGCCCTGCGCCGTCATGCATGCGCCATAGGCGCGCGTCTGCCTCCGGCGCAAGGCGTGCGGGGGGTCCTATCCCTCTTTCATGGCCTTGTAAGCGCTCAAAGCCCTTTCCCGCCCTTCCTTGTGAGCGATCATCTTGGGCGGGTAGTCGCCTGGCAAGCAATCATGGACTTCAGGATCATGAATGGCCGGTTCGTCAAGCTCGGCCAGTTCGGGCACATAGGTCCGGATATAGCCTGCCGCGTCGAACTTTTCCGACTGGGTGAGCGGCGCCATGATCCGGCTGAACATGTTCGCATCGACGCCGGTCCCCGCATTCCACTGCCAGTTGACACCGTTGGAATTGTAATCGGCATCGACCAGGCAATCCCAGAACCACTGCTCGCCCCGGCGCCAGTCGATGAGGAGGTGCTTGATGAGGAAACTCGCAGTGATCATGCGCACCCGGTTGTGCATCCATCCCGTCTGCCACAATTGGCGCATACCGGCATCGACGATCGGGTAACCGGTTTGGCCGCGCTGCCACTTTTCAAGGTCCGCGGCGGCTTCATCGTCGCTGTCGGGATCGCGCCAATCCAGGTCGTCGAAATCGTCGCGGTAGTTCTCCCGCCCGTAATCGGGGAACTGGTGCGTGACATTGGCTGCATAGTCGCGCCAGACGATCTCGCTTTCATAGGTGTTCCAGCCCTCGGAGCGCTTGTGCTTGAGCGCGTGCCAGATCTGAACCGGGGAGATCTCGCCGTGATGCAGGTGCGGTGACATGCGCGAGGAGCCATCGACGCTGGGCAGGTTGCGCTTGTCCTCGTAATCGCCGACATCGTCTGACCACGCATCGAGGCGATGGTGCGCTGCCGCCTCGCCCACCTCCCAGAATCCCGCGATGCCGCCGGACCAGTCGGGCTTGGTCGGAAGGAGGTTCCAGTCGGCGAGGTCATCGCTCGCCGGCCATTTTTCGGGCGAAGAGAGTGTTCCGGGTTCCGGCAGTTCGTCGCGCGGCGGGAATTGCTCACGCATGGCTTTCAAAAACGGCGTGTAGATCTTGTACGGACTGCCAGAACCTGTCGTGACGTGGCCCGCCGGAAAGAGGTAGATGCCGTCATGAAGCTGGAGATCCAATTCTCCCCGCAGCTCATTCTGCGCGCGTTGCCACCATGGTTCGTAATGCCGGTTAGCATGAACCGTATGGGTTCCGAGCGCATTTGCAACGCTCATCAGTTCCTCGACTGCATTGCCACGCCGTAGAACGATCCGCGCATTGCGCTGGCCAAAGCTGTTCGACAGGCTCGTCAGCGAATGGTGCAACCACCACCGCGCCGCGCCGCCCAGTTTATGCTCGCCGGGCGCCTCATCGTCGAGGATATAGACCGCGCAGACCGGCCCCTTCTTGGCAGCGTGATACAATGCGGGATTGTCAGCCATGCGCAGATCACGGCGCAACCATACGATTTGAACGTCACTCATGCAGAAAAAAGCGCCTCAGCCATTGGGGAGTTCCTCGCACGCGATATCGGGGAGAGCGACGCTGAACCGGTTCCGTGCGCGCGGATCGTAAAAACGCGCATCGCGCAGGATGATCGAGCCATCTTCCGCCCGTTCGGCGAAAGGTGCGCGCGACCAGAACAGGAAGCTATCGAGCTGGGAATTGCGCGCTCGTTCCTCTGCGAGGTTCGGAAAAACACATTGGGCCTTTGCGGTTTGGCGATAGCCGTAGCCGAACTCGGCCCCATCGAATGCGCTCGAGATCCAGCGTCCGTTAGGAAGCTGCGCTATTTCCTCACGCTGCCAGAACGCCAACGGTGCCGGTGCGCTGATATATTCGGCCGAATAGGGTTCGCGAGCCCCGCCGCCAACGCGATAATCGAACCCGGTAATCGCCCCGTTCAGTGCGATATAGCCAAGCGCGACCACAAGTCCCGCTTTCGCAAACCGACGCCACTCCCCGCCCCGCTTCTCCGACCGCCGAGACCACCAGATACTCCCGATCAGCAGCGCCCATAGCCACAGATCGATGATGAACAGCGTGTCGCCATAAAACCATTGCGAGGAAAATGGCTCGAGCAGTCGGATACCGTAAACATTAAGCCAGTCGAGCGCCGGGTGCGTGAGGCAACCGATCAGGCTTAGCCCGTAGAGCCAACCAAAATGCACCGGCAGCCGTCCTTCGGGCCGTTTTCCGCGGCGTTGCTGCCAGCGATCCCAGCCCCACAGCAGGCCAGCGAGGATCACCGGCAGGACCAACCAGGCGATCGGTCCGTGCGTAATGCCACGGCGAAAACCCAGATGCTCGGTCCCCTCCAGCCAGAAGAAGCACGCCGCATCTACGTCAGGAAGGTTCGCGCCGATTATCAACGCAGGCATGCCAAGGCCGGTCTTGGTCTTGAGCCCCGCCTGGCCAATCAGCGCGCCAACAAGCCCATGTGTCAGATTATCCATCGCCATCGCCCTAGCGCCGCATCCGCTCACGTCAAAGCCGGTGGCCAAGTGCGGGCTCGGGCCCTATCATTTGCGTGACAATACGGAGAATGATGTGAGCGAGACCGGACCCTTCGTCCGACCCGACATGCGGGCCTTCCTCGATGCGCTGGCCGCGATGGAAGGGCCAAGGATCGCCGACATGACGCTGAAGGAAGCGCGCGGGTCCTACCTCGCGCTGCATGACATGGCGGATCGGCCCGCACGCGAGCTTGCCGTGATCCGCGACCTTGAATGCGAAGGACCCGCAGGCCCTGTCCCGCTACGGCTTCACGACACGAAAGAGAGCCGTGATCCGGGCCCGATCATCACCTTCTTTCACGGCGGCGGCTTTGTTATCGGCGACCTTGCAACGCATCACGCCTTGTGCACCGAAATCGCTGCGCTTCTGGACCTGCCGCTCATCGCGGTGGATTATCGCCGCGCGCCAGAACATCCCTTCCCCGCCGCGATCGAGGATTGCGAGGCGGCGGCGCGCTGGATCGCAGGCTCACCCAGCGAACTGGAGCGCACGGCGACCGGCCTCATCACGATGGGCGACAGCGCCGGGGGCAATGCGACGATCGTCGTCGGGCAAATGCTGGCCGCTAGTCCCGCGTCCGTGCCGGTGGTGCTTCAGGTGCCGCTCTTCCCGCTTGTGAGCGACGCGATGGGTTCGGACAGTCTTCAAACCTTTGCCGAGGGATATGTGCTGACGAAAGCCGCGATACACTTCTTCGATGAGGCTTACCAAGCCGATCGCGGCGATCCCCGCGGCTTTCCGATACTGGGCGATCATGAGAACGCGCCGCCCACCGTGCTCGTCACCGCCAGCCTCGATCCCATTCGCGATTCAGGCCGCGCCTATGCGAAAGCCCTCGCCGAAGCCGGGCGGAGCTTCGTTTTCCTTGAGATCGAAGGCGTGACGCACAGCTTCACCAATCTGCGACAGGCGGTGCCAAGCGCGCAGGCCGATCTGGAAAGGATCATGGCTGCAATCCGCTTTTTCCTGGGGAGTGCGAAATGAACGAATTGCCCTATCGCCCCTGCGCCGGGTTCATGCTTGTCAATATTGAGAAAAAGGTGCTCGTCGGAGAGCGGATCGACAAGAAGTCGCTCGGCTTCTGGCAGATGCCGCAAGGCGGGATCGATCCGGGGGAGGACGCGAAAACCGCCGCGCTGCGCGAACTGGCGGAGGAGACCGGGATCGTCGCCGAACTCGTGGAAATCATCGCGCCGGCATCGCGCCCTTACCGATATGACCTGCCGCCCGAGCTACTGGGCAAGGTTTGGAAGGGCAAGTATCGGGGCCAGACCCAGCATTGGTATCTGGGGCGCTTCCTTGGTTCAGACGCTGATATTGACCTCGACGCGCATGATCCGCCTGAATTCCAGGACTATAAATGGGTAGCGCCGCACGAACTTCCCGATCTCATTGTGCCATTCAAGCGCGACGTTTACGCAGCTTTGGTCGAGGAATTCGTAGGCTTGATCTGAAGAGAGCGGGAAAGACCCGTCAGTTTGGCGTTGCGGCAGCTTCCATTGTATCGGCAGCGAAGCGCTTTTGCGGTCCTCGCGCGATCGTTTCCTGCAGGGCCATGGTCTCCGGACAGCTTTCGCCGCACAGACTTTCGAGCCTCGAGAGGTTGCGCTGCGCTTTATCCACCGCGCCTTTTTCCACCAACGCTTCGCCTTCGCCCGAAATCGCAGCGAAATTGTCCGGATCGCGGGACAGCGCTTCGCGATAATAGCGGATGGCCTTGCCCTGCAGATTGTCGCGCCGCGCCGCTTCGGCGAGGTGGAGAAAGATCGGAGTATAGCCCGGGTCAATCGTGAGCGCAGCTTCGAACGCGTCGATGGCGCCTTGCGTCTCATCCGCCGCCAGGGCCGCCTCTCCCTGGGCAATCAGCGCCGCTGCGCGTGGCAGGGGTTCGCGCTCCTCCGCACTCGTCACACTTGCCGTCGTCGCCAGTAACAAGGACAGGGCGGCGGCTACGGGCGCGTAACGCATGAAGAGCTCCTTCGGACTGGAAATACGGGATGATATGGGCGTAGCCATAAGCTTCGCAAGTATCACGGCGCTCGCAACATAGCGATAAAAAAGCCGTCCGTATCGTCATGATACGGTGTGAAACGGGTCCCCGCACCGTGCGGTCGACCGATGGGAAGCGTAGCCGCAATCGCCTCGAAACCCGGATGCCGCGCGATAAAGGCAGCGATCCGCTCTGGCCCTTCGGCATCGAGCAGCGAACACACAACGAAGCCGAGAACGCCGCCGGGACGCAAGGCATCGGCGGCGATATCGAGGACGTGGTCCTGCAATGTGATCAGCCGCTTGAGCTCTGGCGGGTCCAGCCGCCAGCGACTTTCGGGATTGCGCCGCCACGTCCCGCTGCCCGAGCAAGGAGCGTCGACCAGCACGCGGTCCACCATCCCGAGCCATGGCTTAAGCGCCTCGCGCTCCCGGCCCGGATCGAGCAGAACGGTCTCGGCAATCGTCGCTCCGGCGCGCTCGGCACGCGGCGCCAGATTGCCCAGTCGGCGCTTGTCGGTATCGGCTGCGATGATGGTTGCACGGTCGCCGGTCGCCGCTGCGATGGCGAGCGTTTTGCCACCCGCGCCTGCGCACAGATCGAGGATCGTTTCACCGGGCTGCGCACCTAACGCCTCGCAAACCCACTGGCTGCCATGGTCCTGTATCTCGACAAGGCCATCGCGATAGGCCTGCCACCCTTCGACCGGCGTGCCTGCGGGAAAGCGCAAGGCATGGGGGGCGGACAGGGCCTCCCCCGTTTCCGGCAAATCAATGCTTGCGCGCTCAGCCTTAAGCGCGTTGACCCTCACATCCAGCGGGGCGCGGGACAGCAGCGCAGCCTGTTCCTGTTTTTCGAGGTCCGATGCAGCCAGCCGCTCAGCAAGCCATCGGGGCACCGCGCCGGTTTTGGCAACGGGCTCGCGCTCACCGATGGGCGCCGGCCCGTGCTCCGATCCATCGAACAGCGTTGCCATTTCCGGCTCGGTCTGCACCACGGCAAGCATCGCCGCACGTCCGCTAAGCGGGACCGGTCCGCATAGCCGGATCGCGCGATAGACCAGTTCGCGCACCCCGCGCCGGTCCTTCGATCCCGCATAGCGGCGCTGGCGGAAATAGTCGGCAATCAGCCGATCGGCAGGCGCCCCCTTCGCGCGCGCCGCGCCGATGATCGCGTCCAGCAGCTCAATCGCCGCCTGAATGCGTGCCGCCGGCTTCATCGTGCTGCGCGCTTGTGAAGGACGGACGGCCCTTCGGCACACCGCCGGGCGAAGCCCTGCTGAGGGCGGCCCTGCCCCTTCGCCGCCTGCCCTGCCTGTATAACTCCGGTCTCCGCGCCCGCTGCGTGGCAGGTTTGTTCGGAAAGATGCCAGCGTGTCATCACGTGCATCAAGTCTGCCGGATCATCGGCGTTCCAGCTCATCGTGACGAGCAGGATGGGGACCATGACTTCAATCATCTTGTCGGATAATTCGGCGCTTCGCGCGTGATCGCAACATCGTGAACATGGCTTTCGGAAAGCCCGGCATTGGTGATACGGACAAAGCGAGCACGGTTTTGCAGGTCGCGGATCGTGGCCGAGCCGGTATAGCCCATTGCCGCCTTAAGCCCGCCAACGAGCTGGTGAACGACAGTGGCAGCCGGGCCCTTGAACGGAACCTGCCCTTCGATCCCCTCGGGCACCAGCTTCATCGTCGAGACGTCCTGCTGAAAATAACGGTCCGCACTGCCGCGCGCCATTGCACTCACGCTGCCCATGCCGCGATAGGATTTGTAGCTGCGTCCCTGATAGAGGAACACCTCGCCCGGGCTTTCGGCAGTACCGGCGAGCATCGATCCGATCATCACGCTCGATGCCCCCGCCGCCAGTGCCTTTGCCGCATCACCCGATGTGCGCAGCCCGCCATCGGCGATTACGGGCACGCCCGACTTGCTTGCTTCGCCAGCGCTTTCCATCACTGCGGTAAGCTGCGGCACGCCGACGCCTGCGACGACGCGGGTGGTGCAGATCGAGCCCGGCCCGATACCGACCTTTACCGCGTCCGCTCCGGCATCGATCAGGGCTGCCGTCGCCTCCGCGGTGGCGACGTTTCCAGCGATTACCTGCACCGCATTCGACAGGCCCTTCACCCGCGACACGGCCCGCGCGACATCGCGATTGTGGCCGTGAGCGGTGTCAATAATCACGACATCGACCTCCGCGTCGATCAGCGCTTCGGTCCGCTCGAACCCCTTGTCGCCCACCGTGGTCGCAGCAGCGACGCGCAGTCGCCCGGCCTGGTCCTTGGTCGCGTCGGGATAAGTGACCGCTTTCTCGATATCCTTGACCGTGATGAGGCCAATGCAGCGATAGTCTTCATCAACCACCAGCAGCTTTTCGATCCGCCGTTGATGCAAAAGGCGGCGCGCTTCCTCCTGACTGGTGCCGAGCGCTACAGTCGCCAGGCGATCGGTCGTCATCAACTCACGCACCGGCTGGCCCGGATTGTCGGCGAAACGCACATCGCGATTGGTTAGGATCCCGGCGAGCTTGCCATCCTTGTCAGTCACAGGGATGCCGCTGATCCTGTGCTGCTGCATCAGCGCCTGCGCTTCGCCAAGCGTCGCATCAGGGTGGATGGTGATGGGATTAACGACCATGCCACTTTCAAATCGCTTGACAGCGCGCACGGCAGCACATTGCTCCTCGATCTCCAGATTGCGGTGGAGGACGCCGATCCCGCCCAGCTGCGCCATGCAAATCGCCATATCCGCTTCGGTCACCGTGTCCATCGCAGCGGAGAGGACCGGAATGTTCAGAGCGATCTCGCGGGTCAGTTGTGTCTTCGTATCGGCCATGCTGGGCAGCACGTCGCTCTCTGCCGGGCGCAGAAGCACATCATCGAAGGTAAGACCGAGGGGTATGTCCATGGCAGGGGCTTTCGCTGTGAGCGCGGGCGAACTGGGGGTGTGGCTGATTGTTCAGGGGCTGCTCATTTAGGTGCGCGCCCCCCTCTGCGCTAGGCACAGGCGTATCTAAGCCGGGGATGCGAGCGTTGTTGCAGCGCGTTGCGAACACCCGTCACTGCGCGGTCCACCCCCCGTCAATGCTCCAGTTTGCGCCGGTGACATTGCCGGCTTCCTCGCGGCACAAGAACACCGCCATCGCGCCGACTTCCTCGGGCTGGACGAATTTCTTGGTCGGCTGCTTGGCGAGAAGCACGTCGTTGATCACCTCCTCGCGAGAAAGCCCGCGCGCTTCCATCGTGTCGGGGATCTGCCCCTCGATCAGCGGCGTCCAGACATAGCCCGGACTGATGCAATTGGCAGTAATACCGTACGTGGCGAGTTCGAGCGCGATCGTCTTGGTAAACCCGGCAATCGCATGCTTGCTCGCATTATACGCGCTCTTGAATGGCGAAGCGGTAAGCGAATGGGCCGAAGCGGTATTGATGATGCGCCCCCATCCCTTTTCCTTCATCGCGGGCACCGCATGGCGCACGGTGTGGAAGGCCGCGGTAAGGTTGAGCGCGATGATCGCGTCCCATTTGTCGGCCGGGAAATTCTCGACCGGGGAGACATGCTGCATACCCGCATTGTTGACGAGGATGTCGATCGGACCGGTGCGCTCCATCATATCGGCAATGGCTTCAGCTTCGAGAAGGTTTGCATCGAAATAATCGGCCGAGAGCTCGTTCTGAAGTTTCGCGATCGCATCGGGATCGCCCAGCCCGTTCAGAAGTACTACAGCGCCCTCGGCATGTAACGCACGGGCGATGGAAAGGCCGATGCCCGAAGTCGATCCGGTCACCAGAGCGCGTTTTCCCGCGAGCAGATTGCTCGGTTGCATTGGGCACAACTCCTTCGCATAGCGATTGACGTTGGAAAGCTCCTGCCGCGTCGCAGTCTGGGGAGCAAGGGGAGAACCATCGGATGCGTCTCAATCCGTTTGACACGTCAAAGATAAAGGTGCGCTCTGGCGGAGGCCGGGGCGGGATGCGCCGGGCGGGCGGCATAGGCTGTGGCACGATCGTAATCGCACTGATCGGCGCGCTCGTTTTCGGGCTCGATCCGATGCAGACGATCGGCATGATCGAGGGAAGCCAGCCAACGACCACACAACCTGCACAAATGGGCGTATCGGAAGACGAACTGTGTTCAAATGGCCCCTATGCGCGCGAGGCATGTCAGGCCATCCAGAGCCTTAACGAGACCTGGGCCCCGGAATTCCAGCGCGCCGGCATCGCCTTTGAACAGCCCGAACTGGTGCTTTATCCCCCCGGCCCCGTGTCGACGAATGGCTGTGGCAACGCGACGTCGGCGGCAGGGCCATTCTATTGCCCGGCAGATTACGGGATTTACATCGAAACCAGCTTCTTCGACCAGCTTGAGCAGATGTCGGGCACTGGAGGCGATTTTGCGCGGCTATATGTCATGGCTCATGAATACGGACATCACATCCAGAACCTTACCGGGCTCGCGGGACAGGTACGCAGCCTGCAACAGCGCAGCCCCAGCCAGGCCAACGCGCTGGCGGTGCGCATGGAGCTGCAGGCGGATTGCTATGCGGGGGTATGGGCGGGCAAGAACCGCAATCGGATCGAGCCGGGGGATTTGGAGGAAGGTTTGCGCGCCGCCAGTTCGGTTGGGGACGATACGATCATGCGACGTTCAGGCCGGGGGATCAATCCAGACAGCTTCACCCACGGCACCAGCCAGCAACGTATGAATGCATTAAGACGAGGATTGGAGAGCGGCGATGACAGTGCCTGCAATGTCTATTTCGAACCAAGCTAGAATTGTGGCCACCCTGATCGCTTGCGCCGCACTGGCGCTGCCCGCCCAGGCGCAATTGCTGGAACCCGAACCAGGTGTGATGGATATCGCGCGTACTCCGCTCGAGGATCTGAACATCGACCGGGATGACACTCCCGAAATCCTGCTGATCGCGCTGCGCGATCCCTATGCGTCCGTCGATCTTGCCGACTGCAATGATATCCGTTCCGAGATCGCGCTGCTTGACCGTGCGCTGGGCGCTGACTTCGACATCGCGCGCGACGAGAGCCAGGGTCTTACGATGGGCGGCGCGGCGAAAAGTATCCTTGGCTCCTTCATCCCTTTTCGCGGCGTCATTCGGCAGGTCTCCGGCGCGAATGACCGCGTGCGTTCCCAGCGCTTGCTGATCCTGGCTGGCATGTCGCGTCGCGCTTTCCTGAAAGGGCTTGGTCAGGGCCGCGACTGTGCCTATCCTGCGCGGCCAAAGGAAGATCGTGCGCCATTCATCGAAGTGTCGGGCGACGTCGAGGTTGAATCGGATGAACAGGCTGCAAAAGCCGAGGACTGAGGTCTAGCTGCGATCGCGCTTCAACTGGCGGATCCCTTCCTCCAGCATTTCAAGCGCTCGAGCGCGCTGTTCTTCCCGGATCTCGCGGCTTTCAAAGACGGAACGTCGCGTCTTTAGCAACGATGAAAGCGCATCAGCAGTCAGTTCGCTTTTACAGATCGCGATGACCCGTTGGCCGTCTGCCCCGATGTGCAGGCTGGTGGCTTCGCCATCCTTGCTGCATTCGTGGATCATGATGGTGCCATGGGTCCCGGTACTTCCGCCATCCCTCAGGCGCTCGCGCGCCTCTTGCGCCTGTTCGAGCATTCGTTCTCGCGCGTGCGCATGCTGTTCGCGGGCTTCCTGCGCGCGCTCCATTTGACGCTCGGCCTCAGCTTCTACGCGTACGCGCATTTCCTCTCGGAGTTCCTCGGCGTGCTCCAGCATTCCTTCGCGGATTTCCTCGGTGCGTTCCAGGTTCCGTTCACGTCGCGCAACAGCGAACGCGCGCGCTTCTTCGGCCTGTTCCCTGACGCGTCCCGCCGCGTCGGGCGCGCCAGTCAGTGCGCGGCGCGCTTCGGCAAGGCCGCGTTCCGCTTCCTCGAGAACGGCTGCGAGTTCTTCTTCGCTCAAGCGGTCGCGAACGGCGACGTTCACGTCGCGCTCGGCGTCCCTGTCTGCGCGCCGTCCATCCTGCCTTCCACTCGGCTGCGGCTCGGGCGCAGCAGCCTGATCGACCAGCGGCGCGGTTTCGGAAAGGGTATCCGGACCCGAAGACGCTTCGCCCTTGGCATAGCTGACAGTTCCGGTGAGCGGGAGCGCCAGCACACCCGCTGCCATCAATGCGCGCGCAGCAATGCGCCGGGTCGGAGACACATCGTTCATGCTGAGGCTGCGGAGGCGGTGGATGATCGATTTTTCGCCCAGCACCGGGCACGCCATCGGCGCGGCGAGCGCAGCGCGCGGTCCAGCGGCGAAACTCGTGATCAAGCGGGCATAGGCGGCACGGTTCTCCCGCGCGCAGCGGGCCATCACGCGCGCATCGCATGCCGCTTCCTGATCGCGGCGCAAAGCAAGCCAACCCCACCAACCAAGCGGGTTGAACCAGTGCAGCGCGAATAGTGGCTGGACCAACATATTCGCAAGCAGATCGCGGCCCGAATGGTGCGCCAATTCGTGCGCAAGCGCAAGATCACGCCCCTCGCGGTCCGGACGCGCCATGAAGCCCGGCGGCAGCGCAACGATCTTGTCCGTCACGCCAAATGCAAGCGGCGTATTGGTGCCCGGCGTCTCGATCAGGCGGACGCCGTTGGCACGGCCGACACCGCTGGCATCGCGCAGCAACTCGGCCCGCAGCTGAAAATAGGCGTTAAAGCGCATCACCAGGAAAACCGCCGCCCCGCCGAGCCAGACGGCCAGCGCAGCGTCGAGGAACATGGCGGGGTCAGGGGCAAGAGCAGGGCCGCCGGAAACGGGACTGGACATAGCAGCGCTAGCGAGTGTCGGGGCCAGTTCCGGTGCCGATACCACGTCTGGCGCGCCGCTTGGCGAGATGGGTCGAAAACGCGCGGGCAATTCGATCGGCGGTAGCACCAGCCGCAGCGCGGGCAGCAACCACAGGGCGTAGGCCACCTGCGCTCCGAACATCCGGGCGACCGGGCGCCGCAAGAGGAGCACGAGGGTGATCAGAACGCCTGTCCAGAACAGCGTATCGAGAAGAAACATGCTCATGACTTGAGCTCCTTGAGCAAAGCTTCGATCTCGGCGACATCGTCAGGCGTCAGCCGTTCGGCTTCGGCGAGGTGCGCAAACAATGAAGCAGGCCGCCCGCCGAACAGCCGCTCGACAAAGCGCTGCGATTCGTCGCCGACATAATCGGAGCGAGCGATGAGCGGTGAATAGAGGAAGCGCCGACCGTCCGGCCTGCTCGCGATCGCATTCTTGACGACCAGTCGCGAAAGAAGGGTCTTGACCGTGGCCAGGCCCCAATCGCGCGCTTCGCACAGGGCATCACACACATCGGCGGCGCTGGCGCTGTTTTTGGCCCAGAGCACTTCCATGACTGCGTGTTCAGCCTCGCTGATTCTCTCAGGAGGCGTTCGATCTGTATTGGCCAGCGCCTCGCTCACGTCGTAGCTCCCTTGTGATTACGCCTGTAGACGTGACGATTACGGCTGTAAACATTTCTTTGGGATGAACACGATTGCAATGCGCAGGATCGGTTTGTGTCAATCCTTCGCGATGGCGCGACGCCCGGCAGGCTCGGCTAGGGTTTGCGACATCCGTGCTTCGAGTGGTTCGAGCCAGTCCGGCACTCGCGTTCCGATCGAATTCTGCGGTAATGATGCGAGCAGACCGCGCTCGATCTCCCAATCGGCTACGGTTCGCGCCGCCTCCTTGATTGCACTCTTCAGTGGCTGAGGCTTGCGCAACGCCTGGTTTATCAGCGCATCGCCAAAGAAGGTCCAATCGTTCTCGGCCTCGCATCCGAACGAACTGCGGGCCGCAGCCGCCGCCGTCAGCACCGCGCTATCCGGACCTTCGAGCGCTGGCACGAATACGCCGGAATGACAGGCGTTGATGATGACGATCCGCCGCGTCAGACCAAGTGTATCGAAGGCTTCGCCAAGACGTTCGGGCGACAGGATCCCGTAGCCGGTGTCGCCATAATGGTATGCAAGACCATGCCGGAAGCCGTGGCTGGTCGTGAAAAGCACCAATACGTCCTCGGACCTGTCCATTACCTCCGCCACGTGCGCAAGCGCGACCAGCAGCGCTTCGATCGAACCGGTGGGGCGATCGTCGCGCCGACCGTCCGGTCCGGCGAGGACCAGCGTGCGGCCGTCAGCATCGTAGCGCCGCGTCAGCACCTCTGCGGTCTCGCGCGCCTCACGAGCGAACACCGCATCGCTATCAAGCGCAACGCTGACGACATAGGCATCGACAATACCCGGCCGCTGGGGGCCGAGCGCACCGAGCGCTGAGGCAAGACGGCGGCGCTGTTCGAGCAATTCACGCGCTGGAACCGCCCGGCGTAACTGCGGTGCAAGCTCTATACTGCGACGCGCCTCGGCATGGGTCTCGCCAATGCTCAGGCTCGGAAACGGCTCGGTATGTTCGGGGGGTCGATGGGCTGCGGCATCGTCTTGCGCTGCATGTGCGAGGGTGCCGAACGTCGCAAGAGCCGCGCCCATGATCGCACCCCATCGCAAGGCGGGCACTCCCCTCGCGCGCGGAACTCGCTTCGCGCGCGGAAAGATCCGGCGGTCATCCTTCACGATACGAGCTGCCGGACAATACCGCGAATATCGAGGCCGAGCAGGCGCTTATACTCCCACGTCTTGACGAACCAGAAGAACGAGAAGGCCGCGATCGCCGCGAACTCGATCCAGTAGATCACATGGCCGCAATCGCCGCCTTCGAACAAGTGCACACTGTAAGCGATCAGCGGAAGGCCGATCATCAGGCAGCCGGAGACATTGTAAGCCATAGCAAAGCGCTTGCGCAGCGGCGGCCACAAGATGAAGGCCAGCCGTTGCTTGGCAAAGAACACCGCGACGATGAACAGGCACGCGAAGAATGAAAGCGCGAAGACGGCGTGCCACGAAAACATGGTGTCGGCGCATTGGTCAATGCCGGTGGGAACCATGGCGACCAGGATGAGGCACATGCCGCCAGCGCTGAGTGTTAGGTTCTCGCGCAGCGAAAGCCCCTGAAACAGGATGAGGAACACGCCGACTGCCCAGAGCAGGCCAACAAACAGGTTCCTTGTCGCCTCGACATGGTAAAAATAGCTGATCGAATAGTGTCCGTCATACCCACCGACAAGCGGCAGGGAAATCGGGATCAGCAAGGCGATGAAGCCGATCCCGAAGCACTTGATCAAGAAGGCCAGATTGGCACGCCGCGAAAAGTCCTTGCGCGCAGCATCCTTGTGACGCCAGTCGATGGCTTTGGGATCGGGTCGTTCGGACGCGGGCAATTGTGCTCCCTGACCTCCCTCAGCCTAGAGCGGCTCCTATCGCAAGATCAATATACCCGCGCCTTGGGCTCGATATACTCCGCATCGTCCGTCAGGGTGTATTCGTGGACCGGGCGGTAATCTATGCGGATGTTGGAGCCGCGGCCGCCCCATCCGTCGAACCAGGACACGGTGTGCTTCATCCATTCCGCATCGTTGCGATCGGGATAGTCCTCATGAGCATGGGCGCCGCGGCTTTCCTTGCGGTTGGCGGCGCTTGCCATGGTGACGTTGGCCTGCGCCATCAGGTTGTCGAGCTCCAGCGTCTCGATCAGATCGCTGTTCCAGATGAGCGACTGGTCGGAGACATGGATGTCCTCCATCCGCTTGTTCTGGTCGGAAAGCTTCTGCACACCCTCGTCCATCAGCTTCTGGTCGCGGAAGACGGCGCAGTGCTTCTGCATAGCTTTTTGCATTTCGCTGCGGATCTGCGCGGTGGGCGAGCCGCCCTTTGCATAGCGGAAATGATCGAGCCGGGTGAGCGCGAAATCGGCACTGTCAGTCGGCAGCTCGGGCTGGCCTGCGCCGGGCTTCAAATTATCTTTCAGATGCAAACCGGTCGCACGGCCGAAGACGACGAGGTCGATCAGCGAGTTCGAACCCAGGCGGTTGGCACCATGCACCGATACGCACGCCGCTTCGCCCACGGCATAGAGCCCGGGCACCACATGATCGGGATCGCCATCGGGACCGATCGTGACGACCTGCCCGTGATAGTTACACTGGATGCCGCCCATATTGTAATGGACGGTCGGCGTCACCGGCAGCGCTTCGCGCGTGAGGTCGACACCGGCAAAGATCTTTCCGCTTTCGGTGATGCCGGGGAGCCGCTCCGCCAGCACTTTGGGATCGATGTGGTCGAGGTGCAGGTGGATGTGATCGCCATCTGCGCCCACGCCGCGCCCTTCGCGCATTTCGAGCGCCATCGAGCGGCTGACGACATCGCGGCTGGCAAGATCCTTGGCGCTCGGGGCATAGCGCTCCATGAACCGCTCGCCTTCGGAATTGGTAAGATAGCCACCCTCGCCCCGTGCGCCTTCGGTGATGAGCACGCCCGCACCATAAATGCCGGTGGGATGGAACTGTACGAACTCCATGTCCTGCAACGGGAGCCCCGCGCGCAGCACCATCCCGCCGCCATCACCGGTGCAGGTGTGCGCGCTGGTTGCGGTGTAGTAGCACCGGCCATAGCCGCCGGTCGCCAGGACGACGCTCTGAGCGCGGAAGCGATGGATTGTCCCGTCGTCGAGGCACATCGCCATGACGCCGACACAGGTCCTCTCGCCATCGCGCTCGCTCATAATGAGATCGAGTGCGAAATACTCGATGAAGAAATCCGCGTCGTATTTCAGGCTCTGCTGATACAGCGCGTGGAGCATGGCATGCCCCGTCCGATCGGCCGCCGCGCAGGTGCGCTGAACCGGCGGACCTTCACCCATGTTCTGCATGTGCCCGCCGAACGGGCGCTGGTAAATCGTGCCGTCTTCATTGCGCGAAAACGGAACGCCTGCATGCTCCAGCTCGTAAACCGCCTGCGGAGCTTCGCGCGCGAGATATTCAATCGCGTCCTGATCGCCCAGCCAGTCCGACCCCTTGACCGTGTCGTACATGTGCCAGGTCCAGTGATCGGGTGTATTGTTCCCCAGGCTCGCCGCGATACCGCCTTGCGCTGCAACCGTGTGCGAGCGAGTGGGAAAGACCTTTGAGATGTTCGCGGTTCGCAAGCCAGCTTCGGCCGCGCCCATGGTTGCGCGCAGGCCCGATCCGCCTGCGCCCACAACGACAACATCGTAGCTATGGTCAATGATCCTGTATGCGCCCTTCAGCGAAGGGCCGGCATCGTTTGCTGGGCGGGTAGCCATTATGCGGTTCCTATAAGTGCGAGACGCGCGACGCTGAAGATCGCGAACGCGCCGCCGCCGATGGCGAGAAGGTTAAGCGCGGACAGCAGCGCGTAGCGCGAGCCGGTGTTGTGGACGTAATCCTCAAGCATTACCTGAAGGCCGAGCCGGGCATGATAGAAAAGGCTGACGATGAGCAGCATCATCGGAACCGCCGCGATGGGCTGCGAAAGCCAGCCCGCAACCGTCGCGTGATCGAAACTGTCGAGCATGACGAAACTCGCCAGGAGCCAGCTCATCAGGACCAGATTGCCGATCGCCGTAGTGCGCTGGATCAGCCAGTGATGCGCGCCTTCATGCGCCGAGCCAAGCCCGCGCACGCGCCCGATGGAAGTACCCGCACCCATCAGCCCAGCCCTCCGGCGCGATAGAAAATCAGCGCCCACAGCCCGACCGTCAGCACGATGGCAATTACAGGAGCCGCGATGGCCCACGCCCGGTTCGTATCCAGTTCGTAGCCTGCGCCGATATCGAGAACGAAGTGACGCAGCCCGCTCATCATATGGGTGAAGAAAGCCCAGCTTAGTCCGAAAAGCACAACGTAGCCAAACGGCGAACCCGCCGCCCAAAGGAAGGTCTCGTACGCTTCCGGACCGCTTGCAAGGGCGCCGAGCCACCAGACAAGCACAAACAATCCGACCAGCGCGAGGCCATCTCCCGTTATCCGATGCAGGATCGATACCAGCATATGTGGCCCCCACTTCCAGACCTGGATGTGGGGAGAAAGCGGTCTTTTGCTCATGATGGTCCCATGTTGTGCGTCTGTACGCTCACAATCACTTAGCGATTGCAGAGCGTGGCGCAAGCGCGCCGCACTCGACAGCGCTTGCAAAGTTTCGGATAGGTAGATGCATGGCTTACATTCTCGTCACCGGCTCAAGCCGCGGGATCGGCAAGGCCGCGCGGGCATTGCTGCAGAAACGCGGGGTCGAGGTGATCGGCCATGGAACCCGCGCGCTCGACCCACAGTCGATCGCTGCGGATTTCTCCGACCCGCTTGCTGCCCAGCGTCTGTGGGACGTGATGATGGAGCGGACGCGGGGCGATCTTGTCGCGGTGGTGAACAATGCGGGACTGTTCGAAGCCAACCCGCTTGATGGCTCCGACCTCGATTGGATCGATCATTGGGAAGACACGCTGCGCATCAACCTCACCGCCGCTGCGCAATTGAGCCGGTTCGCGGTGCGGCATTGGCAGAAGAACGAGGCGGCTATCGGCGATGACGGCGTGCGCGGGCGGCTCGTCCATGTCGCGAGCCGTGCAGCCTATCGGGGAGACAGTCCCGCCCATTGGCACTATGCAGCAGCCAAGGGGGGCTTGATCGCGATGCACAAGACCATTGCGCGCAGCTATGCAGCCGACGGCATCCTAAGCTACGCTGTGACGCCCGGCTTCGTTGATACCGCCATGGCTGGCGATTACCTTGAAAGCCGGGGCGGTCCGGGCCTGCTCGCCGATATTCCGCTTGGCCGGGTGGCGACGCCGGACGAGATCGCGCGGATCATCACCTTCTGCGCGCTCGATGCGCCCGCCAGCATGACCGGTGCGGTAATCGATGCGAACGGGGCGAGCTTCGTGCGGTGACGAGCTGGAAACTTGTCGCCCATGCACCCAAGCCGATCGTAGAGGCGGCGCTGCTCGCGCATGACGAAATCGAGGATTGGGACTTCGACCTGGTGATTGCCGGTCGCGAAGTTGCGGAGGATTGCCCGCAGGACTGGGTGCTCGAAGCTTGGTATCCGACCAGACCGGGAAAAGCTCAAAGGGCTGCACTTGCTGGTTTGTTCAAGGGCGCTGCCCCGCCCATCAAGATCGAGAAGCTGCTTGATGAGGACTGGCTTGCCCTTAGTCAGGCCGGAGCACCCCCGGTTGAAGCGGGGCGCTTTCACGTGCGCACGCCAGACTTCGCCGCCAAGCCCGGCCTTATCGATCTCGTAATTCCCGCAGCGCAAGCCTTTGGCACCGGGCAGCATCAGACCTCTGCCGGTTGTCTGGAAATGCTGGGGCACATGAAAGCGCGCGGCATGCGTGCCCGCACCATTGCCGATATCGGAAGCGGCACGGGCCTGCTCGGTTTTGCGGCGAGAGCTCTGTGGCCCCGTGCAACCATTACGCTGTCCGATATCGATCCGGTCTGCATCGAAGTCATCGAACACAACGCCACGCTCAACCATGTTCCGCTCGGCGGCGGTCGGGGCGCGGTTTCCATCGTTGTCGCTGACGGGATGGACGACCCTCTACTGGAGGTGCGCGGACCGTATGACTTGCTTCTCGCCAATATCCTTGCCGGACCGCTGATCGCGCTTGCCACAGATTTTGCCGACCATGTCGAAGCTGGTGGTCACGTCGTTCTTGCCGGGCTGCTCGCAGGCGAACAGGAAGCCCGTGTGCGCCGCGCTTTCCGGCGAGCAGGTTTTCGTCTCGCGGCCCGCCTTCAGCGGGGCGATTGGGCGATCCTGTGGCTGCGGCGCCGACATGCGCGCTGATAACTGGCTATTGAGGCCCAGCGCTTCCGGCGCGGCCGCAATGGTGGCGGGGCTCGCAATCCTCTTCGCTCTGGCCGCCTGGACCGGCAGCGCATTCCCCCGCCACGGCGATTGGCAACCGCCGCCCGCGTATGAGCGCGATGTCGTCGAAATTCTGATCGGCCACAATGGCGTCCATACCGAAATCGCGATGCCTGCGGTTACCGCGCATAGGAACTGGCACGCGCTTTTCCCCGTAACGGACCTTGCCGCACCCACTCGGCCCTACACCCATGTCGCGGTCAGCTGGGGCGAACGCGCGTTCTTCCTCGACACGCCGACATGGTCCGAACTCAACCCGCTGACTGCAGCGCGCGCGCTGATTGGCGGCGAAGGGGTTGTGCATGTGGCGCATTATGTCCGCCCCGCCCCTTCCGAAGATTATCGCGTGTTGCGCCTGCGGGCCGAGGAATACCGTGCGCTGGCCGCGGACATAGCAGCGCGCATCGATCCTGCCTCTGCGCGCGAGACGATCCCCGGTTATGACCGGTTCGACGTCTTCTATACCGCACGTGGCACCTATCATATCGGCAATACGTGTAACCAGTGGACCAGCGACCGGTTGGCGAATGCGGGTATCAGAAGCGGCGCCTGGACCCCCTTGCCCAGCGGTGTGATGCAGTGGGTCCCGCGCGGCGGTACGGCACCGTGACAGCAACCCGGGACGGGAAACCGTGCGCCCAGCAGGCGTTAAGGCGCCATACCCCCTTTTGCAAAAGGACCCTGAAGATATGACAAAGACACTGCTCATCACCGGCGCTTCTTCCGGCATCGGCGCGGCAACCGCGCGCGCCGCGGCCGAAGCGGGCTGGAACGTCGCGCTATGTGCACGTTCCGCTGACAAGCTTGAGGCCATTGCGGGCGAGATCGGTGATGCTGCGCTCGCGATCCCCTGCGATGTGACAAAGCGCGAAGCGATCGCCGATGCACTCTCGCTCGCAGCCGGGAAATTCGGCCAGATCGACGGTGTCTTTGCCAATGCCGGCACCGGCGTCGAAGCCGCAGGGGTCGAGAACGGCGATCCCGAAGCGTGGCACGATATGATCCACGTCAACATCCTCGCCGTGCTCTATACCGCGCACGCCGCAATCCCTTACCTCAAGAAAACGAAAGGTCATTTCATCGTCACCGGCTCTAAAGCGGGGCGGGACAACATGAAAGGCTCGGTCTATTCAGCGACCAAGTGGTTCGTCCATGGCTTTGGCGAAAACCTAGCCGAGGAAATGCGCGAATGGGGAGGGCGTGCGACCGTAATAGCGCCTGGAATGGTTGACACCGCTTTCTTCGACGAACCCAAACCCGGCAAGATCCAGGCAGAGGATGTCGCGAATGCGGTAATCTTCGCCCTCTCGCAGCCTGAAACCGCGGCGGTGCGCGAGATCTACATCATGCCCAACGACTAGCGGCTGACACGCGTGTTTTAACCGGTCTTTAGCGCAGCTTCGTCTACGAGCCGCGGGAGCGTCAGCTTGCGCTGCTCGAGCATGGGTGAAGATTAGCTGCGATGGATCCGGACGAATTTCAGGTCCTAGTCTTGGCCGCATTTGTCGTGTCGGTCGCGCCCGCGATCGTCGGCAATCTGACGAATGGCAATCTAACCAGTTCAGCAAACATTTTTCTTTCCGTAGGCGGCTGCGTCATCGCACTCGTAGGAGTTTCGCTGGGTATTTACGAAATAACCGGTCGCAGCATCGTTTCTGCGCTGGCAACGTTGGGCACCGTCATGGCGTTATACTTGAGAATTGGTCTGCCAGGCGGCGTGGCGAAAATGATGATCGCTCTCATTCCATGGCTCGGCATGTGGGAATATTTCTGGGCTGTCGCTGTTGGCCTGGGCCTCTCGTATGGCATTTCCTACGTCTCCCGCAGAACGGCAGCGGCGGGGCCCGGTCTTGCACTTTCGACGGCGGGGGCACTGATCCTCCCGATCCTATCCGGATAAAAGAGGTTTGTCGGCAAGAGCAGGCTTGGCAACGGCGCTCCACTCCCCATCGCCGCCGAATACGGCGCTCCGGGTGTTGTTCATCCGGGATTCGTGAAACGCTGCTGTGGCGCGGCTAACGGCCTGCATCATTTCCATGCGGCGAGGAATGGGCTCGCGCGTGCGACCGATCATCACCGCAATTGCATATTCGCTGCCATCGGGTGCGGTGAGGATGCCGACATCGTTATACCCCGACTGCTCACCATCAAATACCTGTCCGGTGCCAGTCTTGTGCTCGACACGCCATCCTTGCGGTGCGCCCGCCTTGATCCGGCGCGGACCGCTTCGCGTTTCGGCTAGGATTGCGCGGATCAATGTAGTCGAGCGCTGCGACAACAGCTCGCCGCGAGCCAATTTCGCCAACGCTTCGGCGATACCCACGGGGCTCGCTCCGTCGATCGGATTGGCGAGATAGGCTTCGAAAGCGCGGCGACGCGCATCTTCCGGCACCCGGTCCCGCGCTTCGTAAAAGGCGCGCCCGCTAGAATAGGACTGGTGCCAGGTAAGCCCCGCAATCGCGCTTTGCTTGCGGCGTTCGTCAGCGCCGAAGCGGATGCCGGCAAGTTCCTGATCGTCGAGCCAATCCTGCACGACTTCGGCCCCGCCCGCCTCGCGCAGCAGCCGGTCGTTCGCGGTGTTATCACTGCGGGCCAGCGCAAGTTCCATCAGATCACCGAAATCGCTGTCGAACCTGCCGCGCGTGCGCACGGTTTCACGTAAGGGTTGATGAAACAACGTCAGGTCCTCGCGCCGGATCGTAACGGGCGCATCAAGGTCGAGCTTGCCCGCATCGACCCGCGCCAGTGCCGCCATCGCAACCCATAACTTGCTCACCGATTGCTGAGGGAGCGGCTCCAAACCGTTGAATTCCCATGTAACGCCCAACGCAACATCGGTCACCGCAATACCGACCGTCCCGTCCAGCGAGGCGCCGATCTCTTCGAGCTGCTGTTCGAAGGCGCGCTCCTCGGGCGTCGGTATGCGGACCGGCTCATCGCCTTGGGCGCGTGCGCCTGCCAGCACGACTTTGGTACGCGGACTGCCGCCCTTGTCGTTCAAGAGGACGAGACCGATTACGCCGAGGATAATCGGCAGCAAAAGCAGGAGAAATCGCAAGCTTATACTCATCGACAGAACAACGGAGCAGGCGCGCTTCGTTTCCGTTTACAATCCGGCTTCGGCGACAATCTGCGCCCAGCCCTCTTCATCGACGATGTCGATTCCCAGCTCCTCGGCCTTCTTGCGCTTCGACCCGGCACCCGGCCCTGCGACCAGCAGATCGGTTTTGGCGCTGACCGATCCCGACGCTTTGGCACCTAGCCGCTCGGCCTGTGCCTTGGCTTCATCGCGGCTGACACTTTCGAGCTTGCCGGTGAACACGACCGTCTTGCCCGCGACTGGCGAAGCGAGCGTTTCAATTTCGTAGCGCGGCGGGTGGAGTTCGCGCAGCAGGTCATCCCACACCGTGACATTATGCGGCTCATGGAAGAAATCGCCCAGCGCCTCGACCACCGTGGCGCCCACCCCATCGATCGCAGTCAGCTCGGCCATGGCCTCTTCATCCCCGCCGCGCGCGCGTTCGGCCACATTGCGCAGAACGGGCAATTCGTGGAGGTGCCGCAACAGATCGCGCGCGGTTACTTCGCCGACATGGCGGATGCCGAGGCCGAAGAGCAGTCGCGCGGCATCGGGCGCGCGGCGAGTTTCCACAGAAGCCAACAGGTTGTCCACAGACTTGTCTTGCCACCCCTCGAGTGCGAGGAGCTCTTCGCGCCGGTCCTTCAGCCGGAAGATATCCGCCGGACTTTCCAGCCATCCCAGCGCAAAGAACTGCGCGATGGTCTTCGTACCCAGCCCATCGATATCGAGTGCCTTGCGACTGACGAAATGCTCCAGCCGCTGGGTACGCTGTGCGGGACAAACAAGTCCGCCCGTGCAGCGCACATCGACTTCGCCCTCATCGGCGACAGCCTCGCTATCGCATTCCGGGCAATGATCGGGGAATGCGAATGGCGAGCGCTCGATCTCCCGCGTGAGGTTTTCGACCACTTGCGGGATCACGTCGCCAGCGCGCTGGATCACCAGCCGGTCGCCCGGACGCACGCCCAGCCGTTCGATCTCGTCGCGATTGTGCAGCGTCACATTGGTAACGGTCACACCGCCAACCAACACCGGGGCGAGCCGTCCGACCGGCGTCAGCTTACCGGTTCGCCCGACCTGGATATCAATCGCCTCCAGCGTCGTTTCGGCGCGCTCGGCGGGGAATTTGTGCGCCAGCGCCCAGCGCGGGGCTTTGCCCACCGAGCCGAGCCGCTGCTGCCAGTCGAGCCGGTCGATCTTGTAGACCACGCCGTCGATTTCATAATCGAGATCAGGACGCGCGGCGGCGATCCTTTCGTA
>JAZBPE010000052.1:0-2117 GCA_036353345.1 Erythrobacter sp.
CGGCAGGTGCGGCTCGATCGCGGACCACTGCTGATCGCTCAGCCAAAACAAACGCTCGGACGGCATGGCTCTCTCCCATACCCCAGCCCCAACAACCCAGAATCACAAACTCAAAGCGCGATCAAGACACTGATCGGGTTTCCGCCCTAGTTCCTCCTGCAACCCTCTTTGTTCTCCCTCCGGTTGGTAGCTACGCCGTTCTGCTCCGCTGCCCCGGCAGGCAACAACCTGAACATTGTCAGGAGGATCCGGTTTTGCCTCCTCAAGTCCTCCTCCGCCCGGTCCCAACTATGTTCATGGTCCTGGTGATCGGACCCGATTGAACCTGCTAGTTGTGTGTCAAGCTTGTGAACGCGTCTCGCGCCCTATGAGCCGTGAGTCAGATAGTAAAGGCATTTAGCAGTTTGCGTTTTGGCATTCGAACCGATTGGACTAACAGCGTGCTGTGGACGAAAACCCATATACTGTGACACCGTCTCAGCGTCGGCAGGAGGTCATTACCGATGATGACCGCATTCTCTATCTTATGGACGAGATCAGTCGCGGCGCGCGGAGGGTGTACGATGCGCGGGTTGCGAAGATGGGCCTGAATCAGACGCAGTGGAGGATCATCGGACAACTCCTTCGCGAACCTGCCCTGACGCAGGCCGAAATAGCCAAGAAACTGGAGCTGGAATCGGCAACCATCGGCCAGGCGGTTGCAGGCCTTTGCGCACGAGGGCTGATGAAAAGGCTTCGAGCTGAAACCGATCGGCGAGCATGGCAGCTCATCCTCACGGATCAGCTAGATGATCTGCTGCCCGAACTGAGAGACTCCGCGGATAGGCTTCATGACCTACTTTGGCGCGACATTGCCGCCGACGAGAAACGGGCATTGCGGCGGATCCTTGAAAGGGTATCGGAAAATCTGGACCAACACCGGGCCGAGGCTGAGTAAAAACATGTCTTCGCCCCAGGAAAAGCCTATCGGCAGCATCGCTCGCGCCGCGGAGATCGGCCAAATCCTCATGAGGCACGGCGCAAAGAATCTAGCCGGAGCCCTCGGATTTATTCCCTCTTCGAGCAATGTCATCGATCCTCGCGAATTTCGTCCGGCCGCAGTTGTCGCGTTCCTCCGTGACATCGGGCCAGTCGGCATAAAGCTGGGGCAGCTCCTCGCCACTCGAAGCGATCTGTTTACCGAACACTGGATCACGGCATTCTCAACCCTGCACGATCAGGTGTCGCCAGTGCCCTTCGCACATATCGAGCCCGTACTTGCTTCAAGCTGGGGTGAGGACTGGCGGAGCGACTTTGCGGAATTCGACGAACAGCCCTTGGCGTCTGCCTCGATAGCACAGACCTATTCCGCCAAGCTGCGGGACGGTAGCGAGGTCATCGTGAAGGTTCGACGCCCGGGCACCGCCGCGCGGATGGAAGCCGATGTGCGCCTGCTTGTGCGTCTTGCCGAGATCGCGGAAGCACGCTCGCCTGACATCGCGCGTTACCGGCCAGTCGAGTTTCTGCGGACCTTCGGCCGCAATCTCGCCTGGGAGATGGACCTCGCTGCGGAATCCCGAGCCTGCGAGCGGATCGGCGCATATCTCGACACCATCGGCGTCAGGACCCCGGCCATCCATTGGGAACTGACCGGGCTGCGGGTGAACGTTCAGGAACGCCTGTACGGCAGGCCCGCATCTTCGCTGGGCGCCTCATCGGGCGATCCGGAGGTGGCGGCGTTCGCCAAGCGCTATGCCAACGCAGTCCTGCGCATGATCATTCTGAACGGCGAATTCCACGGCGACCCTCATCCCGGCAATGTTTTCCTGATCGGCGAGCAGGATGTCGGCTTCATCGACTTCGGATCGGTCGGGACGCTCACCAAGGCTAGGCGCGACGAGATCGTTCGCCTCGTGCTTGCGATCGCTGGCGAGGAAACAAGCGAAGTCGCGGATGTCCTGCTCGCATGGGCGGGGGAGCCTAAGGTGGATCGCAATGCACTCGCGGTGGATCTGGATCAGTTGATCGGAGAGTTCAGGGGGACCGTGCTTTCTGGAATCGAGTTCTCGCAAATTTTTTCCCGCGTTTTCGATCTTTTGCGGGATTATCAACTGGTCCTGCCACCCGATCTGGCTATC
>JAZBPE010000053.1:0-3349 GCA_036353345.1 Erythrobacter sp.
CGCGACCTGTCGGTCGACGTCCCGCGCCATGAGGCGCTGCCCCAGCAGTTTCACACAGTGCATCTTCGTTTCGACGCGGCTTCGGCGGTGGTATCCGCTCCATCGTCGCCACAAGGTCCGGCCAAGGTATCTGGAGGCCCGCAGGATTTCGTTTCGCGCGGCAGCACCGGCGGTGACGGTCTGCCACGGCTTCGCGTTCTTGCGGGGCGGGATGACAGCGTGGGCGCCGCGATCCGCGATTGCATCGTGGCATTTGCGGGTGTCGCAGGCACCGTCGGCAGTGACGCTGCCGATCTGCTCGTACGCCGGGATCTGGTTGAGCAGGTCGGGTAACACCGGCGCATCACCGATGTGGCTCCCTGTGATCTCCACAGCCCGAACCTCCAGCGTTTCCTCATCAATCCCCAAGTGAATCTTGCGCCAGACGCGCCGCTTGGGACCACCATGCTTGCGGGCGTGCCACTCGCCTTCGCCTTCCACCTCGATCCCGGTGCTGTCCACTGCCCGGCAGTGCATCACGCAGTGATGTCACGAGAGGGGATCAACAGGTGCAGCGGGCCGTTCGACCCACGGTAGGGGATGTTGACGGCCAGGGTCTTCTGGCGGCGGGACAGGGTGCTGAAGTCGGGCACCGCCCAGTCGAGGGCGACCAGCCGCAACAGGCTTTCGACGAAGCCTGTCGTCTGCCGAAGTGCCATGCCGAACAAAACCTTCATCGAAAGGCACGTCTGGATTGCGGCATCGCTGCAGGTCTGCTGTCGGCCACGCCTGCCTGTCGGCGCGGCCTCCCAGATCATCTCGGGATCGAACCAGATCGCCAGCGAGCCCCGGCGCTTGAGCGCGTGCGCCGGTGGGCTCGAACCAGTGGCGCCTCACCGGCTTACTGTAGGCTGGCCAGTTCCCGGTCTTGTAGGTCGCGGGTGTGGGTCTGCTCATGCATCCCGGCTACCACGCTGGATTCACGAGATGAATCCCTCACGAGATTTGTGCAACAGAGCCTTGTTCGCCGGGTGCCACCCGGGTGGAATCGGGAAGCGGAAGTAGAAGATGCCGTGTCGGGAGGTGTAGAGATAGGCTGCCAGACGCACGATGTGCCCCACCTTTGTGGCCCACCGGCGGTCTGCGCAACCTAAGTCTTCGGTTTCTTTCAAAATGGTGGACCCAACGGGAGCGGAATCGAACCGCCTCTTTGAAGTCCTCCAGGAATGGGAACACCATCTCGCACCTTATCATCTAACCGATCTGAGGTGTGGCGATGAGCACCTTAGATAGACGATTCAATAAGTTAGACAAGGATCAGCGGCCTAAGTACCCGCCGCCGTTCTCGCTGCGCTTCACTTTCGAAGAGCGAGCGGTGCTCGACATGTTGCGGGGCAGCATGCCGCTCGGGCGGTACATCCGCGAGCAAGTGCTCAGGGAGGATGCTGCACCGCGCAAGAGGCGTGGTCGGAGTCCCGTGAAGGATCATGAAGCCCTCGGGCGTGTCTTGGGTGCGCTCGGCTCGTCGCGCCTGTCTTCCAATCTGAACCAGCTCGCCCGCGCTTCCAATAGCGGATCGCTTCCGGTCTCGCCGGAGACGGAAGCCGATCTTCGTCAGGCCTGTGAAGACGTGAGGGCCATGCGGCAGGAACTGCTGCGGGCGCTCGGCAGCCTAAGCGATGGGGGTGAGCCATGATCCTGAAAGGTTCCCAGCGCGGCAATGCCGCCAAGCTCGCTCGTCACTTGATGAACAGCCGCGACAACGAGCATGTCGAGTTGCACGAGCTGCGCGGCTTCGTCTCCGATGAGCAGCTACTCGATGCTCTGCTCGAAGCGCAGGCCGTGGCCAAAGGCACGCGCTGCCAGCAGCACCTGTTCTCGCTGAGCCTGAACCCGCCGGAAGGCGAGCGCGTCGATGTGGCCAGCTTCGAAGCAGCCATTGAAATGGTCGAGCAACGGCTCGGCCTGGATGGTCATCCGCGCGCTATTGTCTTCCATGAGAAGGAAGGCAGGAGGCACGCGCACGCCGTCTGGTCGCGGATCGATTCCGAGACGATGACGGCGAAGAATTTGCCCTTCTTCAAGCGCCGCCTGATGGAGGTCTCCAAGGAGCTGTATCTCCAGCACGGCTGGGACATGCCGAAGGGCATGGTGGATCAGGCTTTGCGCAACCCGCTGAACTTCACACGCGCCGAATGGCAGCAGGCCAAGCGGGGGATGGCCGATCCGAGGCTCGTCAAGGCCATGTTCACGCAGGCCTGGCAATCCTCCGATAACGAGATATACGCGAAAGTTGGTGACGCGTGACCAGGCGGCGGTTTGAAGGTGACGGACGCCGTCGCGGAACTCAACCCCGCTGACGACCTCCGGGAGACGGTTCTGGCCGTCGAGTTTGCGCCACCGCGTCTGCGCCGACATCATCAGCTTGAAGGCCATTGCGAGCCCGGTCTTGCGGCTTAGGCACCCCTTGGTGCGCTTGGTGCGGTGGCGGACGGTGGCGAAGGTGCTCTCGATCGGGTTCGACGTGCGGACGTGCTTCCAGTGCTCGGCGGGGAAGTCGTAGAAGGCCAGCAGGGCATCACGGTCCTTCACCAGCTTGGCTGTCGCCTTGTCCCACTTCACGCCGTAGACGTCGACAAAATGGTCGAAGGCGGCCGATGCGTCGGCGCGGGTCTCGGCCTGCCAGCCTCCCGGGACATTGCGTGCCGCAATGCCCTGCCGGCCAATGGATGTCGTGCAGATGCGCCTTGGCCTTCGGCTGCACCGATTTCGGCAAGGCGTTCAGGACGTTCATGGTCTTGTGCAGCCAACAGCGCTGCTCGCGGGTCGTGGCGAACACTTCACGCAGGGCCGTCCAGAACCCCAGGGCACCGTCGCCGATGGCCAGCTTGGGGTCCTGCTCGAGGCCACGGCGCTTGAGATCGAGCAGGACCTCCCGCCAGCTCTGGGCGCTTTCGCGGACGCCGTCCATTCCCGGCAATGCATTGCGGTACGCAATGTCACGAGAGGGGGTCATGGCCAGCAGCTCCTTGCGGCCGTATTCGTCGGCGCCCACGACCACCAGGACGCATTGCTTTTCCTCGGCCATGCGCGGTTTGAAGTAGACGCCGTCCATTGCCCGGCAGTGCATTTGCAAAGCAAATGTCACGAGAGGGGGTCCAGATGTAGAGGAACCGCCGCGCGCCGAGGTCGCGCTTCTGCCAGGCCTCGTAGTCTTCCCACCAGTCGGCCTTCAGCCGCGTGATGGTCTTGGCCGAGAGGCCCTTGGCGTCCGGCCCCAGCAACGCGGCCAGCGCCTCGCTGAAATCGCCGGTGGAGACGCCTTTCAGGTAGAGCCAGGGCAACAACTCCTCGACGGACTTCGCGCGGC
>JAZBPE010000054.1:0-3269 GCA_036353345.1 Erythrobacter sp.
ACCGTTGTCGATCGCGCGCGCGATCTGAAGCCGTCGGCGCGCGGCGAACTGGAGATTACCGACCTCAACCGGCTTTACCTTGATGACGATGCCATGTCGGTCGAGATCATGGGGCGCGGATTTGCCTGGCTGGACACCGGGACCCATGCCTCCTTGCTGGATGCGGCCACCTATGTCCGCATCACCGAAGAGCGGCAGGGCCTCAAGATCTCCTGCCCCGAGGAGATTGCCTGGCGTCAGGGCTTCATCACGGACGAGGACCTGGCGCGGATCGCCGAACCCTTGCGCAAATCCGGCTATGGCGAATACCTGCTTTCCCTGCTGACGAACCCCGCGGTCGCGTGAAGATAATTGAAACTGCCATCCCCGGCCCGCTGATCATCGAGCCGCGCGTATTCGGTGACGAACGCGGCTTCTTCATGGAAACCTGGAACGCGGCCGCTTTTGCCGAAGCGGGAATGACCATGCAGTGGGTGCAGGACAATCACAGCCATTCGCAAAAAGGCGTGCTGCGCGGGCTGCACTTCCAGAACCCCGGCGCGCAGGGCAAGCTGGTACGAGTGACGCACGGGGCAGTGTTCGATGTCGCGGTCGACCTGCGCAAGTCCTCCCCGCATTTCGGAAAGTGGGTGGGCGTGGAACTGACGGCCCGGAACAAGCGGATGTTCTGGGTACCCGAAGGCTTTGCTCACGGTTTCCTGACGCTCAGCGACGACACGGATTTCATGTACAAATGTACCGCGCCCTATGCGCCCACGCGCGAATACACGCTTGCCTGGGACGATCCAGCTGTCGGGGTCGAATGGCCCACTATCGGGCAGGACCCGATCATTTCCGAAAAGGACAAGGCAGGACTGGCGCTCGCCGATATCCCGGCCTTCGATTGAGAAGCAACGCATGAAGATCCTCATCACCGGAGCCAGCGGGCAATTGGGCGGAGCCCTGCAACGCACCGCGCCGGCTCATGCCGATCTCAATGCAATCGACGTCGATGACGTCGATCTTACCGACGAGGCAATGCTCCGGGCCCGGCTCGTTGTCGAAGCGCCCGATGTCCTGATCAACGCTGCCGCCTACACCGCGGTCGACAAGGCGGAAAGTGACGAGGAAACGGCCAGGGCCATCAACGCCGACGCGGTCGCGATCATGGCGCAGGAGATGGAGGCGCAGGGCGGCAAACTGGTGCACGTCTCGACCGATTTCGTCTTCGACGGCGCCTCGTCGCGCGCATATCGCCCGGATGATGCGCGCGCGCCGCTTTCGGCCTACGGCCGGACCAAGGCCGAAGGCGAGGATCACCTGGGCGACACCGATCTCCTGGTCCGCACGGCATGGGTGTACGAGGCGGGCGGTGCCAATTTCGTGCGCACCATGATCCGCCTGATGAAGGAGCGCGACGAGCTGGGCGTCGTCGCTGACCAGATCGGTTCGCCGACCTGGGCCACCGGCCTTGCGCGCACGATCTGGGGCCTGATCGAGAAAGGCGCCACCGGCACCTTCCACCACTGCGATGATGGCCAGACAAGCTGGCACGGATTTGCCGTCGCCATCGCCGAAGAGGCTTTTGCTTTGGGTCTGATCGACCGCATCCCCGTGATCAGGCCGATTGCCACCCCTGACTATCCGACCCCCGCCCGCCGTCCGGCCTTCTCGCTGCTCGATTGCAGCGCCACGCGGGAGCTGTTGGGGGATAGCCCCGTTTCCTGGCGCACCAATTTGCGTCTCATGCTCGAACAGGAGAAGGCCCTTGGCTAGCATTCTCGTGACCGGCGGCGCCGGGTTCATCGGTGGCAATTTTGTTCATTACTGGACTGAAAGGCACCCGGATGACGAGGTGGTGGTGCTCGATGCGCTCACCTATGCCGGCAACCGCTCGACCCTGGCGGGCGCGGACCGCACCGAACTGGTCGAAGGCGATATCCGCGATAGCGAACTGGTTGAACAACTCCTGCGCGAGCGCGGGGTCACCACGATCGTCCATTTCGCCGCCGAAAGCCATGTCGACCGGTCGATCACCGGGCCCGATGCCTTCATCGACACCAACATCCTTGGCACCAACACGCTCCTGAAGGCTGCGCGTGCGGTGTGGCTGGCGGGCGACGGGGTCGATCACCGTTTCCACCACATCTCGACCGATGAGGTGTTCGGCTCGCTGGGCATGGACGACCCAGCCTTCAGCGAAACCACGCCCTATGCCCCCAATTCGCCCTATTCGGCCAGCAAGGCTGCATCCGATCACCTCGTTCGCGCCTATCACCATACCTACGGGCTCGAAGTCACGACCAGCAATTGCTCGAACAATTACGGCCCGTATCAATACCCTGAAAAGCTGATTCCGCTGTTCCTCATCAACGCATTGTCGGGCAAGCCGCTGCCGATTTACGGCGACGGAATGAATGTCCGCGACTGGCTGCATGTCGAGGATCACTGCCGCGGCATCGAGGCGTGCCTTGTGCGCGGCCGGCCGGGCGAGACCTACAATATCGGCGGCGGGGCCGAACTGCCCAACATGGCCGTAATCGACACGATCTGTTCCGAGGTCGATCTCGCATTCGAGGAAGTGGAAGGTCTGGCCGATCGCTATCCCGATGCACCCGCAGCGCGCGGCGACAAGTCCGCAACGCTCAAGACCTTCGTTACCGATCGCGCCGGACACGATCGTCGCTATGCCATTGACGAAACCAAGGCGCGCAGCGAACTCGGCTACGTTCCCCGGCGAGGGTTCGAGGAAGGCCTGCAACAGACCCTGCGCTGGTACCTGGAGCGCGAGGATTGGTGGCGGCCGTTACTCGCGAACAAAGGCTAGGAGAGCTGCTCTGGCCATTATTCGGGTTGGCGTTTAGGTATCCGTCTGATGCTCCAATACGTCAGGGTATAACCCCTCTTTTACAAATCTTGCCGCCGTCCGGTGGGCCTTGAGATGGGTGGCGTCGATCATCAGCCCGCTGGGCGTTCCCTCCTCGGCAGCGAGCTCGGCAAAGATGCTGTTCAGCACACCCAGGCGGCTCCAGCGGATGAAGCGGGTATGGATCGTCTTGTGCGGGCCGTAGCCGGATGGCGCCTCGTGCCAGCGCAGTCTGTTCCTGATCACGAAAATGATGCCGCTCACAATCCGGCGATCGTCGGCCCGTGGCATCCCGCGCGACAACGGAAAATAGGGCTCGATCCGGCGCATCTGCGCGTCGCTCAACAACCACAGCTCGGACATCAACGGCGACTCCTTTGTGTCGCTCTTGAAGCAATCGACTGTCGTCAGCGCAAGTGGTCAA
>JAZBPE010000055.1:0-36798 GCA_036353345.1 Erythrobacter sp.
AATAGAGCGGGACGAGGCCCATATGGTCGCGCACGGCGAACAGGCGGCCGCGCCGGCGGTCGGCTATGATCAGCGCGAACTCGCCTTCCAGCCGCGCGGCGCAATCGGTTCCCCAGCGTTCATAAGCCGCGCAGGCCAAAGCAACTTCGGAAGGGGCGGGCAGTCTCACCCCGGCTTGTTCAAGGTCGTGCACCAGGGGTTCGGCATTGGACAGATAGCCGTCGAACACGCCGATCAGCTCACTGTCGCGCGTTTGATAGGGCTGCGAGGTAAGGCGTGCGCGCGCCGTCGTGTGCTGCTCGCACGCCGCCAGCGCGAATTGACCCTCTGCGAAGGATCCGGCGGCATCGTGGGGGTAGTCAGTGAACAGATCGACCATTTGCACAGCCGCCGCTTCGGACCCGCCCAACGGATTCAGAATTGCGCCGATCGCTGCCATGGCAATTGCTCCTGCACCCCCTTTTTGCGTGTAAGTCCCAGATTGCAGGCTCAGACGACAGGCCCGGATGACATGGCGTCAAGACATAGTCAGAGGACATAGTCAGAGGACATAGTCAAAGGACAGGGCTTTGCCTGGTCCGGCCTTCGTGCCATGCGCGGTAATTGGAGTATGACAGGCGCGCAACCATCCCCGACCCCGCAAACTGGTGAGCGTCTTCGGCTCGGCGATGCGCGATGGTTGGTAAGTTATGCGGTGGTTGCCGCGATCCGGCTGGCGGTGGCGCGGATTGCCTTTGCCCGGCTGGATCCGCGTGAACTCAAGACCCGCAATCGCTCAGCACGCCGGTGTCCTGCGGCCGCTGGCGAGGAGGCTAGTGCCGTTCTTGCCCGGATCAGCTATATCCTGCCACGCGTCGCCCGCAGACTACCCTGGCGAAGCGACTGCCTGATTGAAGCGCTGGCGGGACAAGACTGGCTTCGGGCCAAAGGCTTCGCGAGCGAGATCCGCATTGGAGTGGAGCACCCGGAAGATCGACCGTTCGGCGCTCATGCCTGGTTGATGAGCGGTGACACCATGGTGACGGGCGGTGATATTTCGCGCTACACTTTGCTGTTCGCAGATGAGGAGGAAGCCGATGCACTCTGAGACGACGCCGGCACGATTATCGCGCTCACGCGTTGGGGCGGGGAATCTTCACGAAATGCGGGTATAGCTGCAAGGCCGCATGAAAAACGCGCAGGCGTTGTACAGGCAAGACGTTGCACCTGTAAGACCCCGTGAAAACAGCATAACTTGCAAAATCCGCTGCTTTGCGTTATTGTGTATCCAAATTTGAACAAATTGCGAATCGAAAAGGCCCAAAATGAACACTTTACTCTCACGCATTGCGCTGACGGCAGCGGCTACCGGCCTTGCCGTCGCGCCGCTCGCCGCTCAATCGAACACCCGGGCCGGGGACAGCCGCGCTGCGACTTCGCAGTCCGCCGGCTCAACCACGACCACCGCGCAAAGCGGTGAAGCGCGGCCCGGTCGCGGGCGCGGTGATGACGATGGTGAGCGTTTTGTCGGCACGCCGCTGCTGATCGGTCTTCTCGCCGCCGCTGGCGCTACCGGCGTTGCGGTTGCGGTATCCGAAGAGGACGTTGACGACGACGATCAGCAGTCACCGGGCACCTGACTACCGGGCCGCACGCCAATTGGCGGCGTGGCCTGATTTGAGATCGAGATTGCGCGCGGGGGGTATCTTCCGCGCGCTTTTCTTTTGCCTCGTGCCCACCTGCCGCCCATAGGATCGGGCGATGTCGGATTTCGTTGCACGAGCGCGGGGCGCGCCAATCCCCAGGCGATCCACGCAATCGGACGCGAACGACCGAACAACCGAACCAAAACCGGCGCCGCCGTCTGGACCGGGATCTGCGCCTCTCATCGCCCTTAGCGCGCTGCTGTGCATCGCGATCGTGGCTGGTGGTGGAGGTTCGCGCTACGCTTTCGCCAATCTCGCCGTGCAGCTCAGTGCCTTGTCAGCGTTGGCCATTGTCCCGCGCGCTGGCCTCGATTTTGCCAAGTGCGCTCCGTTGCCGCTCGCGCTGCTCATCCTTGCCAGCATGGCCCTCCCCGTTCTCTATCTCGTCCCGCTACCCCAAGCTGCATGGTCGGCGGCGCCCGGACGCGAGCTTGTCGCGGCGTCATTCGAACTCGTCGATCGCAGCTGGGCCCCGCTTAGCGTCGATCCGGTACGCACCGCCCTCGCCGTCACTGCGCTCGTCACGCCGTTCGCGGCGCTCGCGATCGGGCTCGCTTGCTCGCGTGATCGACTGGTTCTGGCTGGCTGGGTAGTTGTCGCATGTGCGCTCACCAGCATCGTTCTTGGAATACCGCAAACACTCTTCGATGGGCAGGACTGGCTGCTGTACCCAGAGAACCTGATGCCCAACGTGCTGTTCGGCGCGTTTGCCAATCGCAATTCGACTGGACTATTCCTCGTCAGCGCGCTGGCGCTCGCTGCATTCCTTCCCGTGCCGCGGCGCCTTGCCCAGATCGCGCAGATCGGACGGCTTGCGCTTTTGCTGTTGCTGCTCGCCGGCATCGTGCTGACGCGTTCGCGAACCGCGCTGGTCCTCGCATTGCTGCCGATCGGCATGTTCGCCCTCCACGCAATCCGGGCGAGTGCTGCTGCGCGCAAGGGAGGTCCGACTGGCAAGCGCGAAACGATGCGCGGCTGGCTCGTCCCCGCGACGCTGATTGGCGCCATCCTTGTCGCAGGGCTGATTATCATCGCAGCACCGGGCCGGGTCGCGGACACGATCGAACGCTTCAACACGCAGGGAACCGGTCCGCGCGCCTATATCTGGGAAGATGCGCTGTATTCCGCCCAGCGCTATTGGCCGATTGGAGCCGGAACCGGGACGTTCGACGAGCTCTTCCAGGTCGACGAATCCCTGGAGAACCTCGCGCAGCGCCGCGCCGGACGGGCGCACAACGACTGGCTCGAACTAGCAATCGAACTGGGCGCGCCCGGCCTTTCCCTGGCTGCTGCCTGGTTGTGCGTCCTGGCATGGCTCGCATGGCGCGCTCGTCGCTCTCACGGACGATGGATCGCGTGGAGCGGGGCGCTCATCCTGCTTGGCATCGCGCTGCAATCGATTACCGACTACCCGTTGCGCAATCAGACAATGCTTGCCGTCGCAGGCTTTGGGCTAGCCGTACTCGTGCGCTTCGGCGAACCGTCACGGCGTCAGAGGCAGCGCGCATGATCCTTCGTATTGCCTATTTTGCCGCGCTGCTGATGGTTGCGTTGCTGACGATCGGCCTCCAGCTCGATCGCGCCGCGCGCACCCATCCCGAACTCGCCGAGTGGACCCCGCCGCCGCTGCGGTCGGGGGCGCAGGCGGCTATCGCTCGCAAGGCCCAGCGTGAAGGCGCTGCCGACCGCGCGCTCGAAGACGCCCGCACGCTCGTAGCGCGCAGACCCGTGCCCGCCGAGCACCTGACCCTTCTCGCACTTGCCGAGGCAACGGCAGGCGATCCGCGGGCAGGCGCGCGAACGCTCGAGATTGCGGGAACCCGCGGTTGGCGCGAACCGCTGGCGCAGGAAGCGATGGCGCGCATTGCCCTTGCCAATGGGGATGGAGAGGCTGCCGCGCTCCGGCTGATCGCCCTCATGCTGCGTCCTCAGACACCGGCAGCGTTGCTTGAGGATATCGCCGCTGCGACCTTTGCCAGTTCCAGGGGCGAAGCGGTTCAAGCCGTGGGCGAGATCGTCGCAGCGGGAGAGCGGTGGCAGGGCCAGTATCTGCGCCGGGGAGCTGCCACGTTTCCGCCCCGCGCTTTTGCCGACGCGACCGCTCGCGCCATTGCCAGCGGGGCCAGGTTCGATTGCCCCAGCCTTCAGACCGCGCAGCGCATCCTGTTGGCGCGCGAGGAGCCTGAAAGTGAAGCGTTTGCGCCAATCGTGGCGGCGCAATGTCGATAACCCTATGTGACAAGCACAAGCGTCGCAATGGGTTTCGGATAAAATGGTGGCTCAAGAACATGCGCGATTGCTGCGTTCGAGCGGTTGGCCCCCGAGCCTTAAGGTAGAATGGGAACTTATCCTGGCTGCCTCTTCCACGCCCGGAGCGGTTCGCGCAACTGCCGCATTCCTTCCTCCAGGCCTGAGCTTGCGCGCAGGCGCTCCCTAGCGAACCTGCTGCAGGAGCTGGTGAAACTCTTCAGCGTGCCAGATTTCGGTGATGAGCCCATCTGCGTTCACCCGCGCTACGTCCATGCCGTTGATGGTGAAGGATTTGCCGCGCGCTTCCAGACCCATGAGCGGGGCTCCGGTGTGGGTGCCCGTCATCACCCAGCGATCGGCGATAAGATCGCCGTCGATCACATAACATTCGATCGTCATGGACAGGTCGGGAACGGCCTCGCGTAGCCATTGCAGGACATCGATTATGCCTTCGATGCCTGGCTTCTGATCGGGCGCGCGGTTGTGATCGACGACTTCGGGATGATACATTTCCCAACAAAGCTCCGAGCGGCCTTTCGCCCAGATTTCTTCGATATGACGCCGGGCAGTCAGGAGATTGCGTTGCTCGAGCTGCGAAAAGGCCGCTTCACCCGGGACGATCGCGAATTCACCGGGATTGTGCGCCATTCGATCAGCGTTCGCGGCGTTGATTTGGTCGGTTGACGATGAGCTTTCAGGCTGCTGGACGGGCGCCCCGAACTCCACCGGCGCCTGATTGATCTGCGACATGAGAAGCGCCAATTCCTCGACATGCCATAATTGCGAAACGTGCCCATCCTGCACGCGGATCATGTCGATACCGCTGATGGAAATGGGCTGGCCGGTGGCCGGTTGACCAAACAGTTCCCCGCCATGCGTCCCGGTGAGTGTCCAGACATCCACGCCCATATCGCCCGCAACCAGAGTTGCATGAAGGTCCATGCGTAGGTCGGGAATGCCAGCGCGAAATTCCTCGACCACGTCCTTGAGCGCGTCGCGCCCGGTCGGCTGTCCCGGCACAGGCATGTGATCGCGCACGTCCGCACTGTAATTGCTGTCCACCAGCGCGGTCTCTCCCCGGCCCCAGACCCTTTCGATCTGGTCCTTGAGGAGAGTGCGGATCCGGGCGCTCCCTGAGTCTTCGATCAACTCGCTCATCGCGCTGACAACCCCCCATCGACCGCAAGGCAGTGCCCGGTCACGAAGCTTGCCTTTTCGCTCAGCAACCACGCAGCGGCTTCCGCGACCTCACGGGGCATCGCGATGCGTCCCATGGGATGGGAGGCGGCGGCGGCAGCGGCAAACTCGGGGTTGCGTTTGAACCCACGCTCGGTGAGCATCGGCGTTTCAACAGCGCCCGGGAGCACCGCGTTGACCCGCACATTGGCGGCCGCCACTTCGAGAGCGGCGCTGCGGGTCAGGCCGATCGCCGCATGTTTGGACGCACTATAGGCCGCAAGTCCGGGCGCTCCGAGCCATCCCATCACGCTCGACGTATTCACGATTGCGCCGCCCCCCTGCATGGCAAAGAGCTTCAGCTGCACGCGCAGGCAATTCCACAGACCTGCGACGTTGACGCTTTGCACCTTGCGAAACTCGTCGGTCGGATATTCGGTGATCGGCACCATTTCGCCGCCCATCCCTTCGATCCCCGCATTGTTGAACGCACCGTCAAACGGTCCGTTTTCGTTGAAGATGTCCTCAATGACGGCGCTATCGGTAATGTCAGCAGTGAACGCAGCGCTGTCGGCCAGTCCGGCAGCGACGTCCGCAACGCCCGGATCGCGATCGATCAGCGCAATGTTTGCCCCATAGTCGGTGAACAGCTCTGCCGCAGCCGCGCCAATGCCGCTGGCTGCGCCGGTGATGGCGATCCGCTTCCCCTCAAGCATGGTCGCTGCCCCTCTCACCGGGTTGCGCGTATCCGTGCACCCGATTGTCAGGCAGGCCGCCGCCTTCGCGATAGGCTCGGGTAATCCTGTCGATATGGCGGCTTTCGACGGCGGCTTTGCGATAATGTGCCGGGTCCACCGCGTAGAGCGGCGCTGCATTCTCGCCCAGAATGGCTCGTTTGACCGGCCCGTCCGCATCGCCCAGCGCCGAGTAGCCAAACCGCTCAATCAGATCATCTGGCATTCGCAGACGGCGCAAGGCTTCGATCTGCCACTGCGGCGATCCGTACCAGACGCTGTCCGTACCCCACAACACCTTGTCGTGGCCCAGACCCTTCATCAGCATACCGATCATCGCCGCTGCCAGGCGCGGATGGGTCAGGACAGTAAATGCGAAAGACGCGCCGATATCCGCATAGACATTATCGACGCCGTACTGTTCGGGAATGGCAGCCAGATCGCTCACCCAGTCGATCCGCCCCGTCTCCTCGAACCGCTCGAGTTCGGCGAGAGTGGGCTGGGGAATGGTGCGATAGCCCGCGTGATAGATCACGAAATTGAGCTGCGGCCAATCGCGCGCAGCCTTGCCCACATCGTCCACTTTCGCGAACGGTTCGGCGCCCGGCATCACCTCATCAGCGTTTTCAGGCAGCAGCCCCTTGTGAATGCACACGTTGCGAACGCCCGCTTTCACCATGCGCTCATAGGCGGGATACATCAGCGCTTCGTCGTCGAGGCGGTAACGATTGTGGGAGGGCGAAAACGGCTCACCCACGGTATAGCCCTTCCAGCCATCAGGCTTGAGCTTTTCGTGAACGCGGTCCACCTCATCCAGCCAGCCATCATGCCCCGGGCCAAGCACGGCGTGTGTCAGCAAACGCCGTTCGCCGACCACGCTGTTCACAGCATGCCGAGCGGCGGCCATCTGGTCGTTGGTCAGCATCGGCGCGCCTTCGGAAGGTGCGCCGGAAAGCAGCGCGACCTTGGTGTCGCTATCGAGGTAGATCGCCTTGATGAAATGCGAGAACTTGATCTGCTCGATCTCGAATGCACCTGCATGCGGCAATCCGAGCAGGTCCGCGGACAGTTCGATCAGTCCGGTCAGCGGCTCGAACAGTTCGGGGTCGGCATCGTCGCGAAGGAAATGGACCTGATCGTCGAACACGAACTGATCCTGCAGGGCTTCGCGCTGCGCCTCGGCCTCTTCGGCATCCTCGATCTCGCCATCGCCGATGGCAAAGTCCGCATCGAAAACCTCATTGAGCGTATCGAATGCGTTGGCCATCCCGATCGGAGAAGCAAGCCACTGCGCTGCTTTGCCGGGGTCATCGCCGGTGCGCAAGCGCGCGCGCTGCACAAGGGCATGCTCGTAAGCCTTCAGCGTTTCGCTTTGGCCAGGCGGTGTGAATTCCCCGTTCGATACAATGCGCGAAGGGACGGGAAGGCTTGGGAGGCTCTCTCCGGGGAGCAGGGCGCGCCGTGCTTGATCGGTCAATAGCGTTACCATGGACCACAACGTGCCAACTCGCCTGCGCGCCGGCACCATGAATTCTATTGCCAACTGCATGAATGGAAAGGCCCCGGCAGGGGTCAAAACTACCGCTCATATGTTCGCTACCAGAATTCACTGTTCGCCATGAGGGGGGAGTGAAAATGTCTTAGGCCTTAAATAGGTTGCGAGACAGACGTTCCCAATCGTCCTGCTATCGCAGCGAGGGGAGATGCGACATGAAGAGATTGGCTGCACTGACCGCCGTGATGCTGGCGGGCGTCGCGTTGCCAGCGTACGCACAGGACGTCAGACCCGCTCAGTCGAGCGTAACGGACGAAGACGAACTGGCCGAAGAGCAAGCCGGGGTCGGCACGATCATCGTGACAGCCGAGCGCACGGCGACGTCCATCCAGGACACCCCTATCGCTGTCACAGCGATTTCAGGCGAACAGCTTGAGGCGACCGGCGCCATTGTCATCAACGATCTGGCGGCAACGGTTCCGAACCTCACCTCGACCACAGGTCCGCAGGGATCGGCGGATGCAAACTTCTTCATTCGCGGTGTCGGGCAGTTCGACTTCATCATCACGAACGATCCAGGCGTCGGTCTGTATGTCGATGGCGTCTACCTGGGCCGCACGGTCGGAGCGATGCTCGACGCTGGCGATGTCGAGCGGATCGAAGTGCTGCGCGGACCTCAGGGCACTTTGTTCGGCCGCAACACGCTTGGCGGTGCTGTCAGCGTCGTGACGAAACAGCCCGATCCGGGTGTTTTCTCCGGGGACCTTCGGGCTACCTATGGCAGCCGCGACCGCATCGACTTTGACGCCAGTGTCAACGTGCCGATCGGAGACAGCGCCGCGGCGCGCGTCTATGGCTTCTATCGCCAGCAGGACGGTTTTGCCGACAACGTGGTGACGGGTGAGGATTTCGGCCGGATAGACCGGTATGGCGGGCGCGGGCAATTGCGGTTTGAGTTTGGCCCGGATGTGACCGTCGATCTTTCCGCCGACTATTCGCTTGATCGTTCAAACCCGGCGCCGTCCGTCCTGAACGCGATCGTGCCGTTGCCGTTTTTTCCGACCGCCGCGCTCGACGATGTGCAGGATCCCGACAACTTCTACGACATCTTCGCCTCAAACAGTCCCGAAGCACGCAACGAAGTCTACGGCTTTTCCGGCACGGTCACCGTCAATCTGGGTGCAGCCGAGTTCAAGTCGATCACAGCTTACCGCGTGCTGGACGGGTTTTCGACAGCCGATCCTGACGGCACGCGCTTCCAGCTCTACGATCAGAACGTGACGACGATGCAGGACCAATTCAGCCAGGAAATCCAGTTGACGGGCGAAGCGTTTGGAGAGGCTTTGACCTATCTGGTCGGCGGATACTATTTCCGCGAGGACGCCGATCAGGTACTCGATCTGTGTTTCGCGCCGATCAGCAGTCCGGCGGCCATGCCGTTCCAGCAGTGCAACATCTGGTCGCAGGGTAATGACCAGCAGACGGAAAGCTACGCGGTGTTCGGACAGGGGCGCCTGGAGATCATCGACCAGTTGTCCGTCACGTTGGGCGGTCGCTACACCTGGGATAACAAGGACATTATCTCCAACCAGTTCTTCGACTTTCGCCCGCAGCTCGTAGGTCCGGGGGCGGTTTTCGGCTTCGGCCTGCCCCCCGAATTGCTTGGCGAGGCGATCGTCCTTCCGATCGTGACGGATTTGCCCGGCAGCGCCAGTTTTGAAAAGTTCACCCCCAAGATCGGTGTGGAATACGAACCCAACCGCGATATCCTGTTGTACGCCTCCTACTCGGAAGGCTTTCGCGCAGGCGGTTTCAACGGACGTCTGATCGCTCCGCAAACAAGCATTCCGACATTCGAGCCCGATACGAATGAAACGTTCGAAGTCGGCCTCAAATCCGACCTGCTCGACCGCGCGCTGCGCTTCAACCTCGTATTGTTCCACTCGACCTATAACGATATTCAGCAAACCATTGCCGATCCCGCGGTGCAGTTCCGGGTTGCGAACGCGGGCAATGCCGAATTAATGGGCTTCGAGATGGAAATAGCCATCGTCCCCACATACGGGCTGCGGTTCGATTTCGCCGTCGGTTACACTGACAGCGAGTTTCAGGATGTTCCGGTCCTGGTCGGACCGATCAATGGCAACCGTCTGCCGTTCAGCCCCGAATGGACGCTGTCGGCTGCGGCGCAATACGATATTGATCTTGGGGATAGCACGCTGACGCCGCGATTGGACTTTCGTTATCAGTCGGATGTGTTCTTCACAGCCTTCAACCTGCCGTTCGAGGAGCAGGATGGGTATGGCCTCCTCAACGGCCGCGTCACCTGGACCGATGCCAGCGAACAGTTCACGCTGGCAGCCTTCGCCTTGAACCTGTTCGATGTCGAATATTTCACATTCGGCCAGAATGCGCTGGCGAGCCAGGGTGTCGCCTACAACTATCTGGGCCGCCCGCGTGAATTCGGGGTAAGCGCGGGCTTTAACTTTTAACAGGAGCCATCTTCATGCGAGTGCTCGTAATTGGCGGGACGGGAAATGTCGGCTCCAGAACGGTCGCCAATCTTCGCGCTGATGGCCACGAAGCGGTGCCAGCATCGCGCAATGCCGCACCGGACGGGCTTCGCCTCGACTTGCGCGATCCTGACTACACCGCCGAAGCGTTCATTGGTTTTGATGCAGCTTTCCTCATTACCCCACTGGGCCCGGACGAGGGTGAGGTCGGCGTAAAGGCAGTGCGTGCCCTGCGTACAGCAGGGGTCGGGCGGATCGTTTATCTGGGCATCCAGAATGTCGAAGCGATGCGCGCCATTCCTCATTTCGAAACCAAGATCCCGATCAAGCAAGCCGTGCTCGACCGCGCGAGCGACGTGGTGCTGGAAGCCAACTTTTTCTGCCAGAACGATCTGATGGCGATGCCTGCGCTGACCGGGCCGGGTATCTACCCGCTTCCCATCGGCGCAGCGGGGGTCTGGAGCGTTGATGTCGCGGATATCGCACGGGCGGCAGCGCGCGCGTTGACCTGTGACGATTGGGCGGGCACGGCGGTCCCTGTATGCGGCCCGGAAAAGCTCACCGGCGCGCAATGTGCAGCGAACTGGGGCGAAGCTCTGGGCCGCGAGGTGCATTATGGCGGCGATGCGATCGAACCCTTCATTGGTCAGATGCGCGCGAACATCCCCGATATGACGGACTGGATGGCCGAAGATTTCGCGATCATGATGGAAGTGACGCAGGCTCACGGCTGTCCGGCGAGCCCGGAAGATGTGGCTGCAAGCGAACGGATCGTCGGCCAGCCCCTGACCACTCATGCCCACTTTGTAACAAGAGCCTTATCGGAGATCAGCCAGTGAAACCCATGTACACAGCCCATGCGACGGCAACCGGTGGCCGTTCGGGCCACGTCGAAAGCCGCGACGGGGCGATCGCCCTCGACCTCGCTATGCCGCCCGAAATGGGCGGGCCGGGCGGCGGTGCCAATCCGGAGCAATTGTTTGCCGCGGGATATTCGGCCTGCTTTCACAGCGCACTTCAGTTCGTGGCAAGCGACAAGGATCAGGACGTGTCCGGCTCCAGTGTGGAGGCCCATGTCTCGATCGGAGAAAACGACGCGGGTCCGGGTTTCAAGCTGGGCGTCTCTCTCGATATCAAGATTCCCACTTTGTCGCAGGAAAAGGCGCAGGCGCTTGCCGAGGCGACGCATCAGGTCTGCCCTTACTCGAACGCGACCCGCGGCAATATTGCTGTCGAACTCAACGTAACGGGGGGCCAGTCATGAGCACGGGTTATTCAAGCGCGCTGGCAACCGAACACGAGGCGCCGCCCATGCGTGCGCTTACGGACAAGGATCACAAGAACGCGCACATGCTTTATGCCGCCCACCGGGCTTTTCAGGGCGGCGACGTCGATGCTCTGTTCAGCAACATCGCCAAGGACGCGGTATGGCACATGCCAGGCGAAAATGCGCTGGCGGGCGACTATGTCGGTCACGAGGAGATCATGCGCAATTTCGGCATGCTGCAACAGGCGGTCGATGCCTATTATGCCTATCCGCTCGATTATTATGGCAGCGACGATCATGTGACGCTGATCGCTGAAGTCCGCGCGCGCAAGGGCGACAAGACCCTTCACACAAAGGAAGCGATGACGTGGAAGGTCGAAGGCGGAAAGCTCAAGGAATGCTGGCACATGTGCCTTGAACCGGAAAAATGGGACGCCTTTTTCAGCGCCGACTAACGGCTGGGCTTTCCAGTTCGCTTTGCGCCTGGCGCCTACGCCAGGCTTGTGGTTCGCCCTGCATCGCAATCCTGAGTGACGCGGGCCGCTGCCAGACATGCGCGGTGTCCACGCGCACCCTAACCCGCTCGAACTCCTCAAAGGCGCTGAGCGCTTCGCGCGCGGCCTCGGTAAAATGCGGAGCCATGGTGCATCCTGCGAATGTGACGCCAAACGTCACCCGGAGCGTGCGCGCCTCGACTTTCCAATCCAGAACAAGGCCCATATCAACCAGCCCCGTTGGCCGGCCAGAAGCGACGCTGCACGGATCATGGATTGCATTGAGGGTATCGCGGATCCGTTCGTCCAGGGTCATCGAGCCGTATCCTGCCAGATCGACCAGGCCGGTTTGAGCCCCGAAGCGCGCGCTTTTGCGAAGTCATCGTTCGCCTGCGACTTGCGATATTCGTCGATCTCGAGCCCCATGGCCCGGGCATAATTGCCGCCCAGCAAAAGCTCCTTGATCGGTCGCTCCAGCTGGGGAACGCCATGGCGGTGCATCGTTTCTGCGCTGAAGCGGAAATTCCAGAACAGCTCCAGCACGTGCTGGGGGTGAATGACCGTGCACCCGGTCGACCAGAACAGTTTCTCAACGCCGCCCCATTGCATCAACAGCGCGAGCGCGGCTTCGAACCGGCCGGGGGCCTGCCATAACAGCGCCGTGGTGGTTTCCAGATTGGCGTAGACATTGGGAAAGCGGCCGATCGCCATCGCCGTTTCCTCGACGAACGCCATGCCCGAATGGATGATCTCGAAATTCATGTTCGGAAAGGCATCGGCCGCCTGCTCGAAATCCTCCCCGATGCGATAGGGTGCAAGTGGCACCGAACCATTTGGCAGAGCCTTGTGAATGGCGATGGATTTCAGTCCGCGGGTTTGCGCCCGTTCGATGAGCGCCAGAACCGTATCATCGTTCGTGAGCCAGCGGCGGTAGGGGTCCATCTGGTGCGGATAAAGCTTGACCCCGATGGCACCGGGCAGATCGTCGCACTGGCGATCCAGATCATCGAGAACGGCCTGCTTTTCCTGCGTCGGATCAAGTCCGATATAGCCCAGACACCGCTGCGGATGCGCCTTGCACATCTCCACCGTCTTCCATTCGGCCGCAAACCCGTCAGCGAACCAGGTGTCCAACCGCAAGGTGTGGGTCCCCACAAGGTCGGTTCGGCTCTCTTCCAGCATCGTCCGCATCAGGATGTGCGGATCCATATCGACCATGTAGACATCCTGCGGGCATTGCCGATCCGGCGGGCTCATCATCGTGTGCAGCCCGTAGGACATCGCGTGAAGCTGCTCGCCATATTTTGAAGCGATGTTCGAGCGATCGAGATTGAGCGCATGGACGACCGGATCGATGATGAACACGTCGTCCGGAATTGGTGCGAGCGTCGCCCGGACTTCATCAAACGTTGAAATAGCGATACTCCCCATCGGCTGGAGGCGCGAACATCGCGCTTTGCCAGCGCCAAGGAAATAGATTTTCGCGCCATGGTCCATAACCCTTTTTCATGAACCATCGCCTTGCAGCCATTATCTTGCCCGGTCTCTTAGCGCTTAGGCAACCGGGTAGAAGAGGAAGACAGTAATGGCGACCCAGCTGCGCGAGCGCGACGTTCTGACCCCGGCGAAGCTTGTGCGCCAGGATCAAGTGCACCGTTCCGTCTACACCGATCCGGCCTTGTTCGATCTCGAGATGAAACGCATTTTCGGGCGCGCGTGGCTCTATCTGGCGCACAAGAGCGAATTCAAGGAGCCTGGCGATTACGTCGTGCGGCATATGGGATCGCAGGCCGTTATCCTCACGCTCGACAAGGATGGCAGCGTGCAGGCGATCTTCAACCGCTGCACGCATCGCGGTGCGACACTATGCGCGTTCGACAAGGGCTCGGCGCCCAACGGGCACCAGTGCCCCTATCATGGCTGGATGTTCAACTCCGATGGCACCGTCCGCTTCATCCCGTACGACAAGGGCTATGGTGACCGGCTGGACAAGGGCGAGTTTGGCATAACCCGCGTGCGGCTGGAAGAATATCGCGGCTTCCTGTTCGGCAATCTGGCGGGAGACGAAGCTGGTCCGCTGGTCGATTTTCTGGGTCACATGAAGACCTCTATCGATGATCTCGTCGATCGCTCGCCCACCGGCGAACTGGAATGCGGGCCGTATGTGCTGCGGCATTATTACCGCGCCAACTGGAAGATGACGTTCGAGAACCTGAACGACACCGTGCACCCCGGATTCGCACATGCAGCTTCGGTCGTTTCGGCCAAGGCGATCACGAAGGAAGTCGGAGGGCCGCACAATATCGTGCCAACAATCGGCATGATGATGGCAAACGGGAAGCCGGTGCAGTTTTTCCAGGACCTCGACATGGTCACTGCCCCGGGCGGCCACAGTTATATCGGCGGGCATATGGGCGCTGATTACACGCCTGATACCTCCGATGCCTACACGCAGAGTCTGATGGACTTTCATGGCGAGGACAAGGCGCGCGACGTGCTTTCGATCGATCGGCACCTCATGCTGCTATACCCGTCGAGCTTCTGGCATGCCCGTTACCAGACGATCCGCATCATTCGCCCCGTGCGCCATAACCTGACCGAGATGATCGGTTTTGTCTTCCGTCTCAAAGGCGCTCCGGAAGAAACCTACGCCAACGCTATCGAATATTGCACGGGCGCCAACAGCGCGGCTTCCCCCGTCATTTCGGACGATCTGGAGATCTACGAGCGCTGCCTGCTCGGCAACAGCTTCGACGAACGCGAATGGATTCCGATGAGTCGCGGGATGGACGAAGATCGGGAACACGCCAGCGGGTATGATCGCATGCCGGCGACATCGGAAGGCTTCATCCGCAACCAGTTCAAAGCCTGGGCAGCGTACATGGCGGCGGCATGAGTGACGAAATCCGCCTGTTTGTCGAGCGCGAGGCGCGGCTGCTCGATCAGATGCGCTATGAGGAATGGGTTGGCCTGTTCCTTCCCGACGCGCGCTATTGGGTGCCGGTCAGTCCGGACCAGCCCAGCCCCGCGGCAGGGCCAAGTCATTTTCACGACGACATCCAGGTTTTGATGGTGCGCACCCACCGGCTTGCCAATCCACGCGCATTCGCCGCCGAGCCCTCTCCGCGCACGGTCCATATCGTATCAGGCGTCTGCGCGGAAGAAGGCGACGAGGGTATTGCGGTCACATCGTCGCAGATCATGCTCGAATATCGCAATCGTGGTAATTATGAGGACGACCAGCGTCTGTTTGGCGGTCAGGTCACCCACACATTGCACCGCGTTGATGGCACGCTTCGCATTGCGCACAAGCGCATCGATCTGATCAACGCACAAGGCGCCTTCAACGCCATGCTTGCACCGCTTTGAGAAATGGCGGGTGATGATGGCCAGCGCTAGCGCAGCACCGCTTGCACATATCGTTCCTTATAGCGGATGGTCCACGCCGTTCGTGCGCTGGCAAGGCGCGTTTGCCGAATTGCACAGCCTGAAATTCGCCGCCTGGACGGGAAGGAAGGTTCTGGCTGAACGCGGTTTTGACCTGGACGCTCTCGATAGCGGCGTGCTGGGTTTTTCGGTCCCACAGCAAGGTTGTTTTTACGGGTTGCCGTGGGTTGCGGGCTTGATGGGCGCTGCGCACATTGCGGGGCCCAGTGTGATGCAGGCCTGCGCGACCTCCGCGCGCTGCCTGGCTTTGGCGACCAGCGAAATTACAGCTGGCCGCTCGCAGGCTTCCCTTGTGCTGACGGCGGACCGTGTGTCGAACGGCCCGCACATCTTCTATCCCGCCCCCGGCGCTCCGGGAGGGACGGGCACGAGCGAGAACTGGGTGCTCGACAATTTCAGCGAGGACCCCTTCGCCGAGGTGGCGATGGTGGAGACGGCCGAGAATGTTGCGCGCGAGTTCAGCATCACGCGTGAAGAACAAGACGATCTGACGCTCGCACGTTATGCGCAATATGGTGACGCGCTGGCAGACAACGCGGCGTTTCAGCGCCGTTTCATGCCGTATCCCTTCGAAGTGCCTGATCCGCGCTTCAGGCGCACAGCAATCACAATCGAAGGCGATCAGGGCGTACAACCGGTTGACGAGGAGAAACTGCGCGCGCTCAAACCCGTGCGCGAAGGCGGCACCGTCACCTTTGCCGGGCAAACTCACCCGGCCGATGGAAACGCCGGACTGATCGTGGCGAGCCGGGAAAAAGCGCAAAGACTTCGCCCGGACGCCGATCATTCGATCGCAATCCTCGGCTTTGGTCAGGCGCGGGTCGAGCCAGCGTATATGCCCAAGGCTCCGGTGCCCGCCACCAGGAACGCGCTCGCGACAGCGGGACTTTCGATCGATGACATCGATGTGGTGAAATCGCACAATCCCTTCGCGGTAAACGACATCGTCTTTGCCCGCGAGACTGGTTTCCCGCTCGACAGGATGAACAATTTCGGCTGTTCGCTGGTCTGGGGCCATCCGCAAGGCCCTACCGGTTTGCGCGCGCTGATCGAGATGATCGAGGAACTGCGGATACGCGGCGGTGGGCGCGGCCTGTTCCAGGGCTGCGCGGCGGGCGACAGCGCCATGGCTGCGATCATCGAGGTGCGCGACACATGAACGCCCATGCGCTTGATCTTACCGCTGCAAACGGCGATCCGATCTTCGTTCCTCGAACCGTTCCCCAAATCCTGCAACGCGCGGTTGCCGAATGTCCCGATAACGTCGCGATCGAAGCCACGGGCTGTTCGATTAGCTACCGCCAATACGGTACGCTGGTTGAGCAGATGGCGCGGCGTCTCGTAAGGTTCGGCCAGCCGGGTGACACGGTCGTCATCGTGCTGCCGAACATGGCTGCAACCGCCATTGCGATCTTTGCAGCGCAATCCGCCGGGCGCGTCACCGCTACGCTCAATCCCCAATACACCGCGGCTGAACTCGCACCGATGATCGAGGATGCCGCCCCGTCAGTGGCCATTCTTTCCAGCGAAGTCGCGGAGCGAACCGCGCAGCTGTGGGGCAAGGACGTGCGCATTTTCACGGTGGACGACGACGAAGCTTTCATCGCGGAGCTCGCCCTGGACAGCAATAGCGATCCTGCTCTGCCCTTGCCGCAGATATCGCCCGAAAGCCTGGCGGTCTTGCAGTTCACCGGCGGCAGCACCGGTCGGCCCAAGGGAGTGGAGCTCACCCACCGGGCCGTAGCCATGAACGTCGCGCAGCGCGAAGCGGTATTGCCAACGCAATTCGGCGATGAACGTATTTTGGGCTTCATGCCCATGTTCCACAGCTTTGCGGCCGCGATGTGCATCAATCTGGCAGCTTACAGCGCGGGAACGCTTGTGATACTGCCGCGCTATCGGCCGGATTGGGTCTTGGATGCGATCACGCGCCACCAGATTACCCGCCTGCCCGCGGGGCCCACGGTGTTCAACAGCCTGACTCAGTATGACGGATTGACGGCCAGGGCGACACAAAGCCTGCGCTGTGCCTATTCGGGTTCAGCTCCACTCGGTATAGAAACCCTGTCGCGCTGGAATGCGATGACCAGTGTTCCGATTTTCGAAGGATATGGTCAAAGCGAAGCCGGACCAATCCTGACCTATTTCGGCCCGTCGCAGCAGGTCAAGCCAGGATCTGTAGGCCCTGCGCTTCCGGGCACGCACCTGAGGATCGTCGATCCGGCGGACGCCGGGTGCGATTTGCCTGCGGGTGAGGTGGGCGAAGTCCTCGCCCGGGGGCCGCAAATCATGCGCGGCTATCGCAACCTGCCCGATGAAACCGGCGAAGCGTTGAAGGATGGTTGGCTGCACACTGGCGACCTGGGCATGCTCGATAGCGAAGGCGTGCTGACGATCGCGGATCGAAAGAAGGACATGATCCTGATTTCCGGCTACAATGTCTTTCCGCGGGAAGTGGACGAAGCCTTGCTCACCCACCCCGACGTGGCGTCGGCCGCATGTGTGGGGGTTCCGGACGCATATCGCGGCGAGAGGCTCATCGCGTTCGTGGCGCTGCGCAAACAAGCACAAGCTAGCGAAGATCAGCTCGCGCTCTGGCTGACGGACCGCCTGGTTCCGTACAAGCAACCCTCAAAATATCATCTGGTCGAGGAACTCCCCCTTACCCCAGCGGGCAAGATCGACAAACAGGCCCTCAAGGAAAACTGGGCGACCAAACCTGAAGAGCGCGGAGAAGCTGATCGTGTCGCTTGAGCAAGCCGAACCTGTCCGTCAGGCGCTCTGGGCTCGCCGCAAGATGCCCGAACCGCCACTCGAAGCGCGCCGCGAAGGCTTCGAAGCGCAGATGAGTGCGGTGCCGCTGCCCGCCGGTTTTTCCGCGCAGACCGTCTCGATCAACGACAACGTGTCAGGGCTGCTGTGCAGTGTCGAAAGCGTCGACAAGTCGCGTGTGCTGATCTGGTTGCACGGGGGTGCCTTTGTTCTTGGCTCTGCCAATTCCTATCGTCCCATGGCAGCCCGGCTTGCGCGCGCTGCCAACGCGCAGGTCCTGCTGGTCGATTACCGGCTCGCACCAGAGCATCCGTTTCCCGCTGCCCCCGAAGATGCTGCGGCGGCGCTGGACTGGGCGGTCAGGGAAGGCTTTCATCCACAAGCCACGTTTGTCGGAGGTGACAGCGCGGGCGCCAATCTGGCGCTAGGAGCGGTTCAGGCGGCCACCGCGCGAGTGGAGAGTTCACCGGTTGGCGGCGTCTGGATGATCTCGCCTTATCTTGACCTCACCCATTCTGGCGCATCGATCGAACAGCGCGCCGCGCGCGATCCGTTCATCGATCCTGCGGGAATGGGTGACACGGCGCGGCGCTACCTTGGTTCGATCACTCCAGCAGACCCGCGTGCCTCGCCGCTCTTTGGCTCTTTTGCCAACTTCCCGCCAACAATTATCCAGACCGGCGGCGACGAAGTGCTGTTCAGCGACGCGGCAAGAGCCCGCGATGCGATCGAGGCGGAAGGGGTGCGCTGCGTGTTTCAGGAATGGGCCGGCATGATCCACGTCTGGCCTCTATTCGCGCATCAGATCGACGAAGGCGCTTGGGCGATCGAGCAAGGCGGTGCATTCCTGCGCACCCTTTGACCCCCGCACCCTTTGGCTCCCGCACCCTTTGACCCTGCGCACGCTTCGGGTCTACGCACCCTTCAAGATAGCCGCGCAGCTTGGTCGAAAGGGGGCTCTTGCGCAGGAACGATCTCAGTCGGCTTCAGCCGTCCTACCCTTGCCCCGGCATCCATATCTGATAGTTATGAGGTATGGAACTTCGGCAGATCCGCTACTTCATAGAAATTGTGCGAAGCGCGAGCTTTGGGCGGGCGGCGGAGAAACTGAACATCACTCAGCCCGCGCTCTCCAAGAGCATCCGCAATCTTGAGCAATCGCTGGATGTCAAACTGCTCGAACGTCATCCCAACGGCGTCGTGCCCACCGATTTTGGCGATCTGTTTCTCGAATATGCTTCGTTGATTTCAGCAGAGATTGACCGGGCAACGGCCGAGATAGAACAGATGAAAGGAACGGGGCGCGGCATCGTCAGGGTTGGCGCAGGCGCGACGATGATGCAATATGTCGTTCCCCAGGCGGTGCGTGCATTCATGGCAATGGGCACCGATGCGACCGTGACTTTCAGACAGGGATTGCGCGGCGATCTGACCTCGTGCCTCAGGCGTGGCGATGTCGATCTGATCGTCGGCTCGATCAAATCGGCATCGGCGGAAGAGGACGAGGAATTTCACCATGAGCTGATCTTGCGCGATACCATCGTAGTCGTTGCAGACGAGAACCATCCGCTAGCCAACGCGCGCGCAGTCGAAATCGCGGATCTGAGCGGTTACGATTGGGTTCTGCCCGAAGGCACCGAGGACGAACGAGATCGGCTGGGACGGGTTTTGCGCAGTGCTGGCCTGCAATTGCCGCATTGCGCGATCTCGACACCATCATCGAATTTCATGTCGACGATGTTGCATGGCAGCCATTATCTCAGCTATCTGCCACAGGCGCTGCTCCAAGCGGGCGGTAATTACGCGCATCTCAAACCGCTCAATCTCACGACCGCGCTCTGGGACCCCGTCGATGTCGGAGTGACATATCGGCGCCGCGGGATCATGCTTCGGCCTGTCCGGAGGTTCATCAACCGGTTGATCGAGGCTGGTCAGGATATCGAGAAGAGGGCAGCCGGCGCTACGATCTTGTCCACGCCGGCGCGCACGTTCGCCGTTTCCGATCCGGAGTGAGCGCGACGCCCGGCGCATCCAGATCGCTCCGATCCCACAGCTGGCATGTTACCATCTTGTGCTTCTGATCGAGGCCTTCGCAATAATTGGTGTATTCGCACAAGCGCACTTCGCTGCCGCGGCCCGAACGAACCTTCTCGAACCAGTCGGGATCCGCCATGGCTTGTCGCGCGAAACCGACAATGTCGCCCTCACCGCACGCTAACGCGCTTTCGGCCTGAGCGAAATTGTGCATGCCTCCCGCAACGACGATCGGCGTATCGAGCCCGCATTGGCGCAGGCGCATCCGGATCGCCTTGGCTGGAGCAAGATTGCGGCCGAAGGGACCCGCTTGGTCGGACAGAAATTGCGGCATACACTCATACCCGCTGCGCCCGGTATAGGGGTAGGCGGCTGATCCGATCCTGGGCTGCTTTGCATCCTCGAATTTGCCGCCGCGCGACAACGAAATGAAGTCCATCCCCGCGCGCGCGAACGCTTCTGCAAAATAGATCGCGTCGTCAATCCGGGAGCCGCCTTCGATGCACTCGTCGCTGAGCATCCTGCATCCGACCACGAAACTGTCGCTGACAGCACTTCGCACCGCTTCGAACACTTCGAGAGGCAGGGCTGCGCGGGCCTCCCGCGATCCGCCATATCCATCGGTGCGGGTATTGTGCGCCGACAGAAACGAAGCCATCGTGTAGGCGTGCGCGTAATGCAGTTCGACGCCATCAAATCCAGCACACTGGGCACGCTGCGCTGCATCGGCGAACAGTTGCGGCAGGGTATGGGGCAGGTCCGCTATGTGGGGCAGGTGCAGGTCGGTGACGCGTTCGCGAAACCCTTGCGTCAGACTTTCAAAGTCGCGCTGCGAAAGGATGGTTTCCAGTTCCTCCAGTGAGCAATCGGCCAGTTTTTCGCGCACTTCGGCGTCGGCGGCGCCCGGCCTGCCAATCGCTGCGCGGTGTTCGTCAGTCACAACCAGAAAACGTTCGAGAAACTTGGTCGGCGCAGGACGTCGGCGGATGGCGAGAAAATCTATGAGCTGGATGAAAACCCTCGTCTGTCCGTCGCTTGCCTCGCGCACCGCGTCCGTCACCCGGCGCAGCCCATCGATATAGCGATCATGGCCTGCACGCAGCAGCGGTCCCGACGGCACGTCGCGGATCCCGGTGGCCTCCAGTACGATGGCGCCGGGCCTGCCTTGTGCAAAGCGGCGATACCAGTCGATTACGTCTTGGGTGACATGGCCATCTTCGGTCGCGCGCCATGGAACCATGGCCGGGATCCAGGTGCGTTGGCCAAGCGATAGCCGCCCCCGTTCGAGCGGGGCAAACAGCTGCGAGGTGGCCGCCTCTCGCATGCTCGGCCAGCGTCCAGGCGAAGACTTGTGCGCGATCTTTTCAGGCGGCTTCCACATCGGCTTTAGCCCGAAGCGTGCTGATAATGACGCCGTTCGGGGCGCGCCTTGATCGCCAGATCGCTAGCTTTCTCGTTGGCTTTTTCCGCTTCACGGTAGAGCTGGTATTCGCCGGAACGCAATTGCGAAGGCCAGCCCAGCGGCGAACCATTGACCTGTCGCACCCCGTAGTGCCCCGCCGCATGACGCGCCCAGAACGGATTGTTGAGATGCGGACGGGCCAGCGCGCACAAATCCGCGCGCCCTGCGGCAATGATCGTATTGACCTGTTCAGGCTGCGAAATATCGCCGACCGCAATCGTGGGAATGTCAGCGGCGTTGCGCACGAATTCAGCGAAGGGGGTTTGCCACATGCGCCCGTATACCGGCTTTTGCCAGCGCACGGTTTCGCCAGAGGAGCAATGGATGATGTCCGCGCCCGCCTGCTTGAATAGCCGCGCTATGATTGCAAGATCATCCAGAGAGAGGCCACCTGGTGCCCAATCGCTCGCTGAAAGGCGCACCGACATGGGTCTGTCCTCGGGCCATTGCGCGCGCATCGCGCGAAACACTTCGAGGGGGTAAGCCGCGCGCGACTTGGCATCCCCGCCATATTCGTCGGTCCGCTGATTGGTGAGTGGCGAGAGAAAGCTCGCCAGCAAATAGCCATGCGCACAGTGCAACTCGAGCATGTCGAAGCCTGCCCGCGCGCCGCGCTGCGTAGCCGACACGAAATCGTCTTTGACCGCGTCCATCTGAGCGCGGTCGATCTCCGCCGGAATTGCCGAAACGCCTTCGATGTAAGCGAGAGGTGATGCAGACAGGATCGGCCAATTGCCGCTTTCCAGCGGGGTATCCATTCCTTTTTCGGGTACGTTGGTTGAGCCCTTTCGCCCGGCATGGCCCAGTTGCAGGGCAATCTTTGCCGGCGTTTCGTGAACCCGCTCGACCAGCGTCTTAAAGTCCGCTTCCTGCGCATCGTTCCACAAACCGGTGCAACCCGGCGTGATGCGAGCATCGGCGCTGGGGCAAGTCATTTCGGTGAAGATCAACCCTGTCCCACCCAGCGCACGTGCATGATAATGCGTGTAATGCCAGGGGCTGAGCCGCCCATCTTCGGCGCAGTATTGCGCCATGGGAGCCATGACGATCCGGTTGGGCAATGTCAGACCGCGCATATCGAACGGCGTGAACATCGGCGTGGGGGTATCTGCAGCGACATCCCTTCCGGTCTCAGCGTAGTAACTTTCGTAGAACTCCTTTTCGACCGCTTCGAGAAACGCTTCATCGCGCAGGCCGACATTGTCCCAGGTGACGGATTTTGCGCGGCTCATCAGCGAAAACGCGAACTGGTAGCGCGGCTTTTGCCAATGCATTGCCATGTCCTCGAACCAGCGTAGCGAGACCGCCGCATTGTGCTGCGTGATTTCGACCGGCGTGCGACGCTCATTTTCATAGCCTTGCTGAACCGCGCCGATGTCATCCCCATGGGCGATCACCTGATCGGACAATGAAATTGCCGATTCCATCGCCAGTTTCGTACCCGATCCGATGGACCAGTGCGCTGTCGCTTTCGCATCGCCAAGCAGCACCATGTTCTTGTGCGACCAGCTGTCGCACGAAATCACCGGGAAGTTGCGCCAGATGGAGCGGTTGGTGACAAGGCTATGGCCGTCGAGACAATCGGCAAACACCGCCTCCAGCGCGCGTGCGCTTTCATCTTCGGTCATGTCGGCAAATCCGGCCGCGTGCCATGTTTCCGGCGTCGTCTCGATGACCCAGGTCGATCGCTGCGAATTGTATTGATAGGAATGTGCGCAGAAGTGGCCGTGTTGTGTCTCGCGAAAGAAAAAGGTGAAGGCGTCCAAGGGTTTGGTTGATCCCAGCCAGGTGAAGTAATTGGGCCGATCTTCCTTCGTCACGCCGAATTCCTTGGCAAACCGGTCGCGCATGGGCGATCCGATGCCGTTGCCGATGACGATCAGATCACTGTCGCTGAACCGTTCCTCGAACGTGTCGGGGTCGATCGCAGTCTCGAAATGCAGCGCGACACCGCTTTCACGGCACCTGTCTTGCAGCAAGGTGAGCAGCAATTGCCGCGAACATCCGGCAAACCCATTGCCGCCGATGACCGAACGTTCGCCTTCGCGATCCACGACGATATCGGTCCAGTAGGCAAGGTGTTCGCGCAGACCATCATAAGAACCCGGATCCGCACTGAGAAATTCGTCCATGGTCTCATCGGAAAAGACCACGCCGAAGCCGAACGTGTCATCGGCCCGGTTTTGCTCGAAGATCTCGATTTCGAACTCGGGCCGCCGCTTCTTGGTCAACAGCGCAAAGTAAAGCCCGCCGGGGCCGCCTCCGATAACCGTGATCTTCATCGCTTTGCTCCTGTTCACTGAAAGACGTGCATACCAGTGTGCGTACGCTCGGCTATTCGCCCTCAAACGGAACGAGCGCGGTCGCTTCGATTTCGACGATTGCTTCGCGTTCGACCAGCGCGCTTACGCCGATCACCGCCATGCAGGGAAAGACGCGGCCGAAATGTTCGCGCCACGCCTCGCCAATTTCCTTGAGCGACCGGCGATAAGCCTCGATATCGGTGACGTAGCAGGTGAGGCGCACAATGTGCTCGGGACTTGCATCGGCCTGAGCCAGGATCGCCGCGATATTTTGCAACGCCTGTTTGAACTGACCGGCGAAATCCTTGGCTTCGAAGATTTCGTCGCGCGTCCAGCCGATAACCCCGGCGGTGACGACCAATCGCCCCATTCCAGCAATTCCGTTGGCGTATCCCTTTGGCCGTGGCCACCCGTCCGGCAGCAGCGTTTCGTGGATCGTCATGCGCGTTCCTTTTTGAAGGCATCAAGAATTTGCCGCGCGATGACGATCTTCTGCACTTCAGAGGCGCCTTCGTAGATGCGCAGGGCGCGCACTTCGCGATACAGCTCTTCGACCTTCACGCCCTTGCGCACCCCAAGCCCGCCAAACAGCTGTACCGCCTTGTCGATCACCCTTTGCGCCGCTTCGGTAGCGTAAAGCTTGGCCATCGCAGCTTCCCGCGTCACCCGGCGCCCTGCGACATCCTTGGTCCAGGCTGAACGATAAACCAGCAGCGCTGCGGCATCGATATCCAGCGCCATTTCGGCAAGGCTCGCCTGTGCCAGAGGAAGCTCTGCCAATGTCGCGCCAAACATGGGCCGCGTAAGCGCGCGCCCGGCCGCTTCATCAAGCGCACGGCGCGCAAGGCCAAGCGCGGCAGCGCCGACCGTGGTGCGAAAGATGTCGAGCGTGGAAAGCGCGACCTTGAACCCCTTGCCGTCTTCGCCAAGCGTCTGGTCGGGGTCTACCTTGACCTGGTCGAACCGCAGGCGGGCCAGCGGGTGCGGTGCGATGACCTCGATCCGTTCAGCGACCGTAAGGCCCGGACTGTCGGCATCGACAACGACCGCGCTCACGCCCGCATCGCTGCGCGCGAAAACACAATAGAAATCAGCGATTCCACCATTCGAAATCCACAGCTTCTCGCCATCAAGCTGCAATTGGTTGCCGTGCTGCGAAAGCTGCGTTTCCATGGCAGCGGCGTCAGAGCCTGCGTTCTCCTCGGACAGAGCGAAAGCGGCGATTTTCTCGCCTTGCGCCACGCGGGGGAGGTATTTGCGGCGCAAGTCATCGCTTCCAAACAGGCTGATCGCACCCGATCCCAAACCCTGCATGGCAAAGACAAAATCGGCGAGGCCCGAGTGACGCGCCAGCGTTTCGCGAATAAGACACAAGGACCGCACGTCGAGCTGTTCGTGGACCCCGCCATATTCGCCGATGACGCAATATCTGAGCCACCCTCCCGCTCCCAAAGCCCGCACGATCGCCCGGCAGGTTTCGTCCAGGGCCGTTTGAGTGTCCTCATGTTCGACGATGGCGGGCAAGGTTGCCGCAGCCCAAGTATCAAGATCGCGAGCCATCTGTGCGTGGTGCGGTTCGAAAAAGGGCCATTCGAGGAAAGTCTGATCGGCCATTCAATCGCCCTCGAACACGGGGGTGCGTTTGTCGACGAAGGCACGGTAGGCGCGCTCGAAATCCCTGGTTTTCATGCAGATCGCCTGCGCCTGTGCTTCGGCTTCGATCGCGGAAGACAAGCTCATGTCCCATTCGAGGTTGAGCTGGTTCTTGGTCATCGCGTTTGCGAATGTTGGCCCGTTTGAAAGTTTGGCTGCCAACTTCAATACTTCATTGTCGAGTTCGTCGGCGTCGTACACACCGTTGAAATAACCCCACTCCAACCCCTGTTCAGCGGACAGCGAGCGCCCGAAATACAACAGGTCACTCGCCCGACCCTGGCCGATGATGCGGGGCAGGATTGCACAGGCTCCCATGTCGCATCCCGCCAGGCCGACCCGGTTGAAAAGAAACGCGGTTTTTGCATCGGGCGCCGCGTAGCGCAGATCGCTCGCCATCGTTATGATCGCACCTGCGCCAGCGCTGATGCCCTGAACACAGGCGAGGATGATCTGCGGGCATTCCCGCATCGCCTTGACAAGGTCTCCTGTCATCCTGGTGAACTTCAGCAGTTCGGGCATGTCCATCGCTACCAATGGTCCGATGATTTCGTGCACATCCCCACCGGAGCAAAAGTTACCGCCATGGCTCGCAAAGATGACGACATGAACTTGCGGCGCATAAACCAGAGTGCGGAACAGGTCGCGCAATTCGGCATAGGATTCGAACGTCAGCGGGTTCTTGCGTTCAGGCCGATCCAGCCGGATCGTTGCCACGCCATCGCTGTAAGCCCACAAGAAATGCGCTGGATCATATCGAGAAGGGTCGAAATCCTGACTGGTCATGTCGCCGCTACCTTTTCGTTGCCTGCTCGACGTTGAGCTGCCGCCGTTGGCTCGATCAATCGAACCAGGTCTTTCATCGTGTCGATATCTTCGGTCGAAAGCCGCTCGAAATGTTCGCTGACCCACGCGCCATGCTGTTGTGCCATGCGCGCAAACAGAGCTCGGCCCGAAGGCGTCAGACGAAAGATGGCGGAGCGCCGATCATCGGGGCACGGCGTACGCTCGACCAGGCCTTCCTTCACCAGATGCGCCGTAAGCTGCGAAGTGGCGCCATCGGTGACCAGAAGGAACTGGGATATCTCGCTCGCTCTCAGGCCATTCGCGTCTGCACGATCCAGCGCCGAGAGTACGTCAAAGCGCGACAGGGATTGCCCGAACTGCACGCGCAATCGCGCGTCCAGGTCCTTCTTGATGATGTTCGAGGCACGCAGCAACTCGATCCACAATCGCAGCTCTTGTTTGCGTTCGCCGGTCACGAAATGGTTTCCCCGCCGTCGATCATGATGGCCTGCCCGTTTACCGCCGCCGCTCCGCGACTGCAGAGCCATACTACCGCTTCGGCGACCTCGCGTGGTTCGACAAGGCGAGCCATCGGATTGTCTTTGACAAACTGATGCAGCACATCCTCGCGTGCGCGTCCGGTCCGCTCTTCTACCGTGGTGAGCGCATTTTCTATTAGCGGCGTATCGGTAAAGCCCGGGCATACGGCGTTTGCAGTCACGCCGGTTTTCGCAAGCTCGATCGCAAGCGATCTGATCCATCCCAGAACGCCATGTTTTGCAGCAGCATAGGCGGCGCTGTAGGCATAGCCTTTGACAGATGCGGTGGAGGCGATTGCAATGAAGCGGCCCTGCCCGCGCTTTACCATCGCGGGAATAGCGGCCTGTGCGCACAGGAAAACGCTGGTCAGGTTTGATGCGATCATCGCATCCCAAAGCGCATCATCAGTCTTGAGTGCCGGGGCAGTCTGGGCGGATCCGGCATTGGCAACAAACACATCGCATGGTCCGGCGTCTTCCAGTGCTCTTACTACTGAGGCTCGGTTGCGGACATCCATGCAACAATACGCCATACCGGTGCGGGCAAGCTTCGCCTCATCGCGTCCGCACACCGTGACGCGATAGCCGCGCTCGGCCAGAAGCTGCGCAATGCCAAGGCCGATACCCGAACCACCACCAGTGACGATGGCGTGTTGGCTCGGCGCGCTTGAAGCAGGCTTTCCCATGCCTTTGCTTTAGGGCTAAACTAAATCGAGTCAAGCAAGCAGTGCCGTGACCTTCGGCGGCATGATCTTCGCCAAGCACCTTCATCCCAAAGCAGACAATGCGTCACATTCGGAATGTCCATTGCTGTGCGCTGTCGTTAGCGGTGACCGTGTGCAGCTTGCCTGCACTATAATACCGATTGCGGGATAGTTCGTTGTGGCGGCGTGGATACTCGCGCTGCCAAGTCGAGAAACGGACAGGAGATTGCAAGCGCAATGCTCGTCATCGATGACGAGCACGCCAGAGGCGCGAGCGCGCAAGGTCTTGGGTTTCGGCAAGCGAGGCTTCGATCTTTGCGATGTCAGCCATTTGCTAGAGCGCCTGTGCAACAAGAGCGATTGCGAACGAACCGATGGTAACCGCCGCAAGCGCGATCGCATCGGCGCTCGGCAGGCGACGATCCACGTCCTCGCCGCGCTCAAGCACCCTCAGACGCCGCTCCGGCTCGCGCTCAAAGTTGTCTGGCCGCGGGCCGGTCATTGCGTTTCTTTCGGCAATTGATCTGCACCGCCGATCCGTGCTGCCCACGCCAGGATGAGGCCAAGCACCGTGATGCCAGCCACCGCCAGATAGGCCGCGCCATAACCAGCGCCCTCGACCAGCCAGCCCGAATTGCCCGACATCGTCGAGCGTGAGAGATTGGGGATCGCCATGAACAGCGCGAACTGGCTTGCCGCGACCACCGGATCGCAGATCCGCATTGCCCACACGATCATGCTGATCGTGAGCGTGACCGAGACGACATACATTGCGGCCGATAGCGCGATGAAGGGAAGATCACCCTGCCAGAAAGGAAGTGTGAGCCCGGCGACCACAGCCAGCAACGCGAGCACGACAAATTGCCCGAAAATCGACCAGCGCAACCCGAACAGACGCTCACTCAGGAGCGGGACCGCCAGGCCGAACCCGGCGGCAACGATATTGGTGAGCGCGCCGAAATTCGCATAACGCTCGCCAGACCAGCCCAGTTGCTGAACGGCGAGTGTCGGGCTTACCGCATCGGCGAACGCCAGATAGGCGCAGCCGCATCCGGTGGCGAGCAGGAACAGCACTGTGCGCGGTACAAGCACCGAGCGCAGCACGGCTGACAGCATCGGCCACCAGGCATCGTGCTGGCGTGCCACGCATTCACGCGAGGCCTTGCCTGCGGACCACGGCAGCAGGCGTTCGCCGGGGCGCTCGCGGAACAGGCTCACGAACAAGGAAGCGCATGCGACCAGCACCGCCATGATCAAAGCGGTGGTCGCGATCCCGCCTGACCCGAGCGTCTGCCCGGCCAGAAAGCTGCACACTGCAACACCAGCCGTCTGACTGGCGAACATCATGCTGTTGATCGCAGTGCGTTCCGTCTCCGGCACGATATCCACCGCCATCCCATCAACCGCAACATCGCTGAAGGTCACGCACAGGTTGAGCGCGAAGCAAAGCGCGGAGAGCAGCGCGATGTCCGAGGCGCCGGGCGCGGCTATGACCATCACAATCAGCACCGCGACCATCACCGCCTGCGAGAGCAATATCCACCCGCGCCTTCGCCCCATCGGCTTGAAGGCGTAGCGGTCCATGACAAGGCCATTGATCAGCTTGGTTGACCACGGCAGCGCTGCGATGCCGACAAATGCGCCCACTTCCAGCGGCGTCGCGCCCGCTTCGGCAAGCCATGCGGGCAGCGCGATCAGCGAAAGGCCCAGCGGCACGCCTTGCAGAAAATACAGAACGATGATCGCAGCGGACCGAGCGATGCGATGGTCCGAAAGTGCCGGGAACGTTGTCTTTTGCGCCGTCAGTTCTGCGGGGATTGCAAATGCCATTTCGGTGCTCCTCTCAAAGCGTCAGATGAAAACCGCCATCGGCGGTCAGCGTTGTGCCGGTGATGAAGCTGGCTTCGTCTGAAGCGAGGAAGGCGATGGCGCGGGCGATCTCGATAGGTTCGCCGATGCGGCGCTGGTGGGTCTGCGCCCTCATGACGTCAAAGGCTTGAGCCCCGAGATTACCCTTAATCTCGTGGTGCATCGGGGTGTCGGTCACTCCGGGACATACGAGGTTGACCCTTATCCCCTGCACAGCCAGCTCAGCAGAGGCGCAGGTGGTCAGCGCAAGTTGGCCTGCCTTGGAGGCGCAATAAGTGGCCGCCCCTGGACAGCCAAGGAAGGTGTTGACCGAGCCGACATTGATGATCGTTCCCCCGTTGCCTGCAGCCAGCATCGCGCGTGCCTGATGCTTGATGCACAGGAAGTTGCCCTTGAGATTGGTGCTTTGCACGTGGTCCCAGTAATCATCGGGCAGATCGAGGATCGAATGAACCTGCGTGCCGATCCCAGCATTGTTGACCGCAATATCGAGCCGCCCGTAGGTGTCGACGGCGTGCGCGACCATCGCTGCGACCTCGCCCGCATCGCTGACATCGGTGCGAATGTGGCTGGCCGTGCCCCCGGCCCTCGCGATCTCCTCCGCCAGCGCCGCAATCGCCTCCTCGCGCCGCGCGGCGAGCACCACGCTGGCGCCGCGCTGTGCCAGCAGGCGCGCGGTGGCCGCGCCGATCCCGCTACTCGCTCCGGTGACAATGGCGACCTTGCCGGTGAGGTCGAAGGCAGAAAGGCCGCTCAATTTGATACATCCGCCACGATGATCCAGCGGCCCTCCACGCGTCGCCACAGGAGCGAGGCATAGCCGCCGAACAGCCGTTCGCCTGCCGCATCGAACACGTCGTATTTCTGGATTTCGACAAAGGCGTCGGGAGCGAGCCGCTCGATGCGCAGCACTTCGAGCGTGGCGTCGTGCGCGGGGCTGGCCGCGATATTGACCCAGAAGGCTTCGATGGCCTCGAGGTCGCAAAGCAACGTCGCATTGTCTGGCGCATAGAGCGAGCCGGGGCCATAGAGCGCCATGATCGCAGACATATCGCGCGATCGAATGCCCTCGATGATGACGCGGGTGCGATTGGCTAGCGCCGCATTTATCTCGGCTTTGTCCGCTGGACCGGTAAGCGGACGAGCGGCGTTCGCCATATCGCCGGGCAGAGGAAAATCGGCGGTCTCCTGCTGCCAAAGCAGCGAATGCACGCGCCATGATCCATCAGCCTGTCGCTGCAACTGGAAGCTGTTTATGCCGCGTATTTGGCCGGGCTCCCCGTCGCGCACGAAACGCCCCTTATAGCTTGACCAGGCCTGCGCCAGATCGCCATAAGTTTCGATTCGATTGATCAGTTCTTCTTCGCTAAAGCCGTAAGCAATCAATGCCTCGTTGCTGCGCGCGATGTACTCCTCAACACTGCCGCCGCTCAGGCCTTCCGCCGTGATCGTGAACAGACGCGCATCTTCGCTGAATGCGTCCCGGAACTTCTTCCAGTCGCGCGGAGCCCCCAAGGGCCCAGAGATCGCGGCATAAACAGTGTCGATCGTCTGCTGAATCTGCCGCCTGGCGGCGCCGGTTTCAGGTTGCGCGCGGTTGGTTTTTGTGCGGTCCAGCTTCACCAGGGCATTGCCGAGCCCCGACACATAGACCGTGCGATCGGGCGCGAGAACAATCCCGGTCAGCAGCCCGGGCATCGGCCCCCAGACGTCCGGACCCAGTAGCGAAAGCAGCCCTTCGGCCGCCTCCAGCCGCCGGTAGGTTTCCGCAACGATCCGCGCGCTGGCCTTAGGTGTCGGCGCGAAGATCGTCTGGCGGTCGCCGGTATCGGGATCGACCTTGTAGACCGCGTTGGCAAAAGGGCTGGCGACCCATAGATCCCCGTTGGTATCGAGCTCGATATTGTCCGGCGTGGGCAAGGTCGCGAGCACCTGCCGATCCGAGAGCGCGCCGCTCATCGGATCAACCGCAAAGCTCAGGATGCGGCTGGCCACGATCTCGTTGACATAAAGGCGCCCGCGCGCCGCATCGAAGACGATGCCATTGGCAAAATCGAGCCCTTCGACGACCTTGACGGCGTGCGGGTTGGGCTTTGAGAGCTCGCCCGGCGCGATCCGCCACACCGAACCATCGCCCAGCGGCTTATCAGCCGCGGCGAACATCCGGGCCTCGGAGCCCTCTCCTGCAACATTCTGCGTCGACTGGGTGAACCAGATTGCGCCCGAAGGATCGCGGACAACAGCATTCACGCCGAAGGGGTGGTCGTAGATGCGCTCGACCGCTTCTGTCTCGGTATCCACGCGATAAATGTGGCCGCCAGTGATATCGGCGACGAGGACATGGCGCGCATCGGGTTCCCATGAAATACCGTTGGGGCTGTTCCAGCGCGGATCGGGCTTCGTCCTGAAGCCCGCCGCTGCAAAATCACCGAAGGGGCGCTTGGTCCCGTCGGGATCGAGCGTTACGAGGCCGTGATCCCAGTCGCCCACGAGTAAGCGACCATCGGCCAGCACCACGCCATCCTCGGCGTGAGTCAGAGAGCGGTCGGCGGGGAACATTGTCCAGTTCGACGCGGCTTCCGAAGCCTCCTGACCATATACTGGCTGGATCGCGACCGCGGCCAATACGGCCGCCATGCTCAGTCGCAAAAATGCCCCGCCGCCCATGTCAGCGCTCCCCCGGAAGGTCGGAGATGACCGCGCGGAAGATCTTCGTGCTGCCATCGGCCTGGCGCTTGCAGACGATCACCCAATTGCCGATCTCGATGTCGGGCCCGCCGCTCGCGGGGTCGGTAGAGGTGTAGGCATATCGTGTCGAATAGACCGCCATGTCGCCTGCCTCGACTACATTGGCCTTGATCGCGCTGGCGATGGCGGCGCGGTCGATATTCGATGCAGCGTCTCCGCGTGGGCTGCAGGCGCTCGGCACGACAGTCATGGCGGCGAGCGAAAGAAGCCGGGCCAAGGCCAACTCACTCGTTCTCATGCGTCGACCAGCTGTCGATCGTGAGCCGCCACTCTCCCGAAGGCTGGCGACGATAGATGCAGGTGCCTTTGCCGGTTTCGCCCAGCTCCGAACCATTCTCGTTCGAGCGATAGCGGGCAGTGTAGATGTATCGGCTTACCGCGAGGTCACCTGATTGCTCGAACGCGAGTTCGGTCTTGCTCCACAGGGCTTCGAACGCGGCGAAGAAGCCGTTTGCCCATTTCGCGATCGCTTGCTTACCCACGAGTTCGGGTTCGCCGGGGACCTGGAACACGATATCGTCGCTCATCAGGGCGAGGATATGGTCGGTGTCGTTGGAATTGATCGCGGCGACATAGGCATGGTGCAGGTCGCTCGCCCGCGTTGCGGTGATGGCCATGATGCGCGTCCTTCGTGATCTTGATGATGAACCCCGACGGACGGCCGGGTCGCATTTTCGCCCGCCGGAGTTCGCTGCCCGCTGGCTTCAGCGCGGCATGTATTCCTGGAGCAGCATGCTGGTGAGGACGGTGCGGTATTCAGCGCGATTGCCGCTCGCGGCGATCTGCTCGGCCACCGTCGTGCGCGTCCAATCGTCGAACGCCTTGTCACGGCGTTCCTGCTCGGCGGCATCCGGTAGGCTGGCAAACTGAATCACAAGGTAGAGGTTCGGCTCGCCCTCGCGCGGATTGACGTTGGCGTAGATGCCGTAATCCGAAATCCAGCCTTGTGACTTCGCATAATCCTGAAAGCGCTTCCATTCGGTCGCGAGCCAATCGGCATATTTGAGATCGCCGCCATCCTTGACGTAGATGCCGTTCATCTGGACGTATTCGCCCGGTTTGAGCGGATAATCCTGCGCGATCGCAGGCGTGCCGGCGGGCACGGCCAGCGCGATGGTCGCGGCAGCCAGAGCGGTCTTGATAAGCTTCATATCGATTTCCCCCAATCCTCGGTTGCATCGAAGTTCGACAGGACACCGAAAGTGGGCAAAGCTTCGCCGCAGTGCGCAAACGCCATCGCGCCTGGCACCGGGAGTTGACCCGCTGAAATGCCTTGTGAACTTCCGGGATCATGATGCCCCCGACTTGCCGCTACGGCAATGGGATCAACCGTCAATAAAGCGTCAAATCGTACCTGATCAGGCCGTGCGCGGGTCGACCGGGATGAGATCGGGCCAACCGAACCGCTCCCACGCCTCGACCATGCCGATGCGTTCGGCGAAATCGATGAAGCGGGGATCGCGGATCGTGCGGTTTACAGGATCGATGTCGATCCAAAGGCTCATCAGGCCGAACATATTGGCCGGATGGATGCGCTCGGAATAGATCTTCATCGCAAGATCGCTGTGCCCCATCCAGATCGCGGGAAAGGCGATCGTTGAGTCGTAGGGATCGGGCATAGTGGCGTGAAGACCTCCCAGCATCTGGCAATAGGCTGTGCGATCAGCGTCGTTTCCGCTGTAAATGCCGCGCGCAGCAAAGGCGAAATAGCTGTCGCGAGCATCATCATCCATAGGCGGAACGCCAGGTGGACGCATGAAGGTAGAGCCCAGATATGTGCGAGTGTCATAGTGGGTCTGCACGGCAGCCTTGTGGTCACCGGCTACGAACTGTGCGAGCGCGAGCCATATCGCTGGCGTGCCGAGGTCAGCCATGCGCTGCCCAGCTGCGAGCGCCTTATCGATCTCGCCAAGGCTGAGATAGGCCGATGTCAACATGGCGTAATTGCGCCCATAAACCGGATCGCGATCCACCGCCGCTTCGACATAGGGCAACGCTTCGCGCGCCTTGCCGAGATAGAGCAGGCACGATCCCAACCGCGAACAGACATCGGCATCGTTCGGATCGCGCCCATAGGCCTCGAACGCCATTTCCAGCGCGCGCGCCGGATTGAACCGGGTCCATTCGTGAATGCCGAGGATCGAAAAGGCATGTCCCTGCCCCGGATCAAGCGCGATGGCCAGATCAGCGCAGCGGGCGGCTTCGGCGGATTGCGCAATGCGGTCAAGGCTGGGGGTGATCGCTGCCGTCATGATGTGGGCATTGGCGAGCGCGGTCCAGCATTCGGCGAATTCCGGGTCGATTGCCAGCGCTTGCTCAAGAAACGCGATCCCCGTGGAAAATGCGCCGTCCACGCCAATCTTCTGGATCATCGCCCGCGCTTGTAGATACAGCGCATAGGCTTCGCGGTCGCGGGTCATTTTCCGCGATGGCGCAGGTGAAACGGGCAGTCCAAGAGCACGGCAGATCGCCGCAATGATATTGGTACCGATAACCTTGCGTGATTCGAAAAAATCCTCGATCGAGCCTTCGAGCCGGTCGGACCAGACTTCCGTACCAGATCGACCGCTGATAAGCGCTATGCGCACGCTGATGCTCTGCTCGTCGCGCTTGACTTCGCCTTCGATCAGGTAGGTGACGCCAAGGTCAGACGCGATCTGCGGAAGCGTTTCGCCCTTGTCGAACACCGCTGCGACCGATGTGCGTCCTGTGAGCGCGATACCGTTGATCCCGGCCAGCCGCGTCGAGAGTTCATCAACGATCCCGTCGGCAAGAAAGAAATTGCCGCCCACGGTGTCGATTTGCCGAAATGGCAGGACCGCAATACTCGCGTGATGGGCAACACGGTTGAAGGTGCGATAGGACGGAAATCGTGCGTGCGCCGCTTCGAGGAGCCGCTCGCCCGTGGTCCTGGACGATTTTCGAAGAGCCTGCGAGATGCCAGCCCTCAACCGCGCATCCACATGGGCTCGGCGGGTGGTCAGCCACTCGTCAAATTCGGGGTTGAACGGCGGACCTTGCAACAATGCCTGGTTGCCGATCTCCAGCAAGGTTTCGACCGCTTGTTCCGGGTTATCGGATAACAGCGATGCTTCAAGATCGAACAGGTGGCACGCTACACGGCCATGCGTAAAGGCAACTTCCTTCCGGCTGACCGAAAGGCAGTCGATCCCGTTTTCCCAGAGCAAGCGTTTGAGATCGAGCAAGCATTGCCGCAGGCTCGCCTTCGCATGGGAGGCGAAGCGATCGGGCCAGAGCAATTTGGCAAGGGTCTCTCGGTCGATCTTGTGGTCGGGCTCAAGGCAAAGCACTGCAAGCAAAAGGTTAGCGCGTCGGTTGCTGATCGGGATTGTGTTGCCTTCCAGAGTACCGATCCGAAACTCCCCGAAAACGTAAGCCTTCATCAAAGCTTGCGACATGACCTTGATGTTAGGTTGATTCAAAGTGTCGCCCCCCAGCGGACGCAACTTTACAACCAAATCACGACTATGCAATCGCAGGGGCAGATTGTGGCAAGCGGGGCATGATCGTCAGCGATAATGGCACCGAACCTGGGGCGTGCGGCCGTCGGCGCGGTACTGACCGGAGATAGACGGTGAGAACGCTGCACGCATTTCTGCTTCTGGCGGCCGTCAGCCTCGGCTTCGGTCCAGCGCTGGCGAAAAACTCCGAAACGCGCCCTCCCAATGTCGTCTTGATCATGGCCGACGACCTTGGCTGGGGCGATGTCGGGGCTAACGGGGCGGATATGATCGCGACGCCGAACATTGATCGGCTCGCGGCAGAGGGCATTCGCCTTACCACTTTCTACGCGCGGTCGAACGCCTGCACTCCGTCGCATGCGGCGCTCTTGACCGGGCGTTACCCGATCCGATCGGGCATGCAGCACGTGGTTTCTCCGCACAGTGATTCCGGTCTACCCCAATCCGAGATCACGCTTCCCGAACTGCTCAAGGAAGCGGGGTATGCGACCGGCATGGTCGGCAAGTGGCATCTGGGCCACCGCGACAAATTCTGGCCCACAGCGCACGGCTTCGACAAATTTACAGGTGTTCCTTACTCGAACGATTTGCAGCCGTTCGATCTTTATCACCACAAGACCGTGGTCCAGTCACCCGTTCAGCAGACCGAACTCACCGACCGCTATGCCGCTGCAGCGAGCGATTTCATCGCGCGTCACCGTAAGAAGCCGTTCTTCCTCTACTACGCGGAGACTTTCCCGCACTTTCCCCTTCATGTTCCGGACGAATCCGAAGGGACGTCCAAGGCCGGACTCTATGGCGATGTTGTCGCGCATCTGGACGAAGGGATCGGTCGGATCATGGCCGCGCTCGAGGCGAACGGAGTCGCCGAAAACACGCTCGTCATCCTTACCTCCGACAACGGACCGTGGTTCGAAGGTGATCAGGGCGATTTTCGCGGTCGCAAGGGCGGAACCTATGAAGGGGGCTTTCGCGTGCCATTCATCGCGCGCTTGCCCGGACGCATCCCGGCGGGCAGCGTGTCGGACGCGATGGCGATGAATATCGATCTTCTTCCGACCATCGCCGCGATCGCTGGGCTTGACAGGCCGAGCGACCGAGTGATCGACGGGCGCGACATCTCTGGCGTGCTGACGGAACGGCAAGAAACGCCGCATGAAGCGCCGTTCTTCTTCGACGGGAACAACATCGTTTCCATCCGCGATGAACGCTATCGGATCGTGATGGCGGACTTCTATCGCAGCTTTCCGATCCCTTTCGAACAGTTCGGAGCCGCCCTGCTGTTCGATCTTCAGCGCGACCCGCAGGAGCGTTTCAGCTATCTGCGCGAACTGCCCGAAGTGCACGAGGCGCTGATGGCGCGGATCACGAAAATGCGCGGGGAA
>JAZBPE010000056.1:0-10915 GCA_036353345.1 Erythrobacter sp.
AAGCGCGAAGTTGAACCGGAATGAAGGTATCGTCCGTGAGCCAATCCAGGACTCGATCCGCTCCAACAGGTTTGGAAAACATATACCCCTGAATATACTTGCAGCCCTCGGACTCAAGCACTTCGAATTGTTCAAAATTTTCGACCCCTTCGGCGAGGGTCTCCATGCCCAACGCATCTGCGAGTGCAGTGATAGCGCGGATGACGGCATGGCCTGAGCCGTCGGCACCAAGGTCCTCGACGAAGCTGCGGTCAATCTTGATCTTGTCGAACGGGAAAGCTCGAAGATAGCTCAACGAGGAATATCCTGTCCCAAAATCGTCAAGCGCGATCCGCACGCCCAGGTCACGCAAGCCGTGGAGCGTCGCCATCGTTTTCTCAGGGTCCGCAATGAAGATGCTCTCGGTGATTTCCAGTTCAAGCCGCGAGGGATGCAGACCGCTCGCTGCGAGTGCATGAAGGATCGTCCCTGCCAGTCCAGGATAGGAGAACTGCTTTGGCGAGATATTGACCGCGACCGAAATCTGTTCGGGCCAGGTCGAGGCCTGATGACAAGCCTCCCGGATGACCCATTCACCGATGGGCAGAATAAGACCGGTCTCTTCCGCCAGGGTGATGAATTCCGCAGGACCGATCCTGCCACGTTCGGGGTGGTTCCAGCGAAGCAGTGCCTCGAAACCGACCACGTGCTTTTCACTGATGTTGTAAAGCGGCTGAAAGTTGAGCTCGAAATGGCCTTTGTTCAGCGCGGTGCGGAGGTCGAGTTCGGTCTGGCGCCGCTGGCGGGCCTGCTCATCGAGCGATGGCTCGAAGAACTGATAGGTCGATTTGCCCTCGCGCTTCGCCCGATAAAGCGCAAGGTCGGCGTTCTTCATGAGCGCAACGTCGTCCTCCCCGTCGCTTGGGGCGATCGCTATGCCGATGCTCGCCGAACAGCTCGCGCGCTGACCATCAATGCAGATCTCGCGATCGAAGCACTGTTTGAGGTTGTCCGCGAGCGCCGCAACGCTCTCGTTCTCGCCGATATTGCCGATCAGAACCGCGAACTCGTCCCCACCCAGCCGGGCGATCAGTGCGTCGGGCAGCACGGTGCGGAGATGGTCAGAGACGTCGCACAGCAGCGCGTCGCCCGACGGATGGCCGAGCGTATCGTTGATGACCTTGAAATCGTCGAGGTCCACATAAGCGACCATTACCCGGTCCTTGGCCTTACGTCGGGCGAGCACGCTCGACAATTGCTCGGTGAACAGCTTGCGGTTCGGCAGCCCTGTGAGCCCATCATGCAGCCCGACATGGATGATCTCGCGCTCGCGCTCCTCGATTGCCATCGCCATCGCAGTGAAGCTCCGAGCAAGCCGCCCGATCTCGTCCCCAGATTCGATCCTGAGATCAACGTCGCGTCCCTCACTTATGGCCCGTGTCGCATCATCCAGCTTGGACAGCGGACCAGTCACCGTTCGCGCGACACGACCGCTCAGAGCGAGAACCGCCAGGATACCGAACCCTGCGAGCGCGACGAGCAGCCATTGCAGCGAGCTGTATTCGGCGAGAGATCCGCTCAGTGAGTGGCGCAGCACGAGTTGCGGCGAAATGCCGTCCTGCAAGGCTGGCAGATCCGAGACGTAATAAAGGAAGCGTTCCTCCTCGCCGCGCTCAAACACTTCGCCGATTGGTTGCGCGGCGATCCATTCGGGCTGCTGCGATGCACGCACCACCCTCGCGTCGAGCGGGATCGCAGCAAGTTCCACGAGCTTGTCCAGTTCCTCGCGGTCGAGCGGCTGCGCGATAACGAGCCAGCCGATTGGATCGGGGGCGAGAATGGGCGCCGCGGCAGCCAGTGCGAAGCGGCCGTTCGCGTCGATGATCCCGCGCGCCTCGCCGGCGTCCAGACTATTCCACAGGCTGTCGGGATCGGAAACCTCAATCTCGCCCGAGCCGAGCACCTTGCCATCAAGCGTCAGCACGAAGGCCGCTCCGGTGTTCGAGCGGCTCTTCAGGCTCTCCAGCGCGCTGGAAATTGTGGCTGCATCGTAGGTGGCAACCGCTTCGCGAAATCCGAAATCGCGCGCCAACACCTCCGCACTTTGCGTCAGTTGCGCCGCTCGCAGGTCAAGGATTTCATTGAATACGCGGGTGTTCGATTGCAGGTCCCGAGCGGCGCTGGCCTCGCCGAAGCGAGAGAGACCGCCCCCGGCCAGGAGGACGACGAGAGCAAGGACAGTAGCGAAGACCCCAGTGTAGAGCACAGCGATCCGGGTGGAGAACGAACTGAAGTGCAGCTTGAGGAGACGCCGGACGAGGGCATGCGATCGCGTAAGGTCGATCATCGCAAAGCCACCTTGATCGCTTCGCTCTGAGACCCGCCGACGATCCGCAGGTCGCTGTCGTGCTCATTGGCCGGAGCGCGCAATTGCGGGTGCCAGACGGTCGCCTTCGCTGCCCCACGCGGCAATCCGGTGAATGTCACATATCCGTTGCGATCGGTCTTGGCGGCAAAAGGTGTGTCGGTGACGCGAATATAGCCGCGCATACCATCGTGGATAATGCATCCCAGCCTTGCGCTGCCGGTGGTGCGAAAAGTGTGGGTCCGCGTCTGGTCGCGGCCATACAGGTCGATCTCGAACCGCGCCACTTTCGAAAAGCTGTAGATGGAATGACGCACCCGATCGAGATTGGGAAACGCCACGGTGCTGCCGCGCGCCACGATCAGCGTTCCCGGCGTGAACTTCAGGTCACGCTGCGCCATTCCCATCCGCCACGGGAAGCGAATTGGGCCCGAAACGCCAGCAGCAGGGCGTATCTCGACTACAGCCTCGCTGACGGGGACGCCGTGGGCATCGGTGATCTGCACGCGCACCTGTCCCGAGGCGGAGGCTTGCGCGTTGACCGCTTGCAACAGACCCGCGAGAACAAGCAGAACAACAGCAACAGATCGCAATATGCTCTTGCCGCAGAGGCCGCCAATGATGCTCGAGATGGTCATGATCGATCAGTAGTACTTCACGTTTGTCACGGAATTAGCTGCCATCCCTTAAAGAAGCCTCTAGGGAAGGTTTGCGCGGCGTTAACCTTCATGACCTAATGCGGCACGATGCGGCGCTTGATCCTGGCCAGCCCCTTGTGGCTCTCCCCTGCCCTTCTCGCGCAGCCCTTATTTGCCGAAGATGCGCCACGGCAGGAGCCTACGGCTGCACCGAAAATTGCCTACAGCCCGGTTCTCGTTCCTGACGACGCAACCGCCACGGCAACGCCTCCCGGCTCCGGGCGCGATACCGCTGCCGTGGGTGACATCGCGCCGGCAGACGAGCGCAGCTCGGTGGGTTCGGGAATTCCGCATATCGAGGTGTTTCAGGGCGGGAAGCTGTTGCTCACAAACGGCATCACCACGGTCGAGGGTCCCTCCGGCGGCGGTATCGCCACCTGGGCGACCATCGGCGGGCGCGAAATGGGCGGCGGGATCGGCATATCGGGAAATGTTACCGCGATTGAACTGCCGGATTTCGGTTGGCGCTCTTTCGGTGGGGCGATCGGGGTCGGTGACCGGATCGAACTGAGCTACCAGCGTCAGAGCTTCGACACTCGCACCGCTGGAGCCGCGCTGGGCCTCGGCGAGGGATACACGTTCAACCAGGACATATACGGAGCGAAGCTGAGACTTCTGGGCGATGCCGTCTACGGCCCCTCGATGCTCCCGCAATTCGCCCTCGGGGTCGAATACAAGCGCAATCTTGATGGCCCCGTCATCGCGCTCCTGGGAGCAAGCGATGACGAGAGCGTGGATTATACCTTCAGCGCGACCAAGCTGCTGCTCGAACACTCGCTGCTGGTCAACGCCACCGCGCGCCTTACCAAGGCGAACCAGCTCGGCTTGCTCGGCTTTGGCAGCGCGCAGGACGGATGCCAACTGCAGTTCGAGGGATCGCTCGCCTACATGCTCTCGCGCCGCGCCGTGATCGGGGCGGAATATCGCTCAAAACCCGACAATCTCGGGCTCGGTGAGGATGACTGGATGGACATCTTCGCCGCCTACGCGCTCACCAAGAATATCACGCTTACCGCCGCCTACGTCGACCTCGGCTCGATCGCGACCTTCGAGGACCAGCGCGGCGGCTATCTCCAGGCGCAAGTCGCCTTCTGATCCTGGTCGGAGAACGATAGATGCTGCTTACCATGACGGCCGCTGCCGCGCTCATGCTTCTGCAACAGGCTCCCGCCGAAGATGTCGACTGGGACGCCGAATTCGGGGTTGAGGAAGAGAGGCGCGATCCGGTTACCGGCGAACTTCCGGTCGATCCTTACGTTCAGGACAACTCCAATGCTGGCGCGGAGCCTTATGACAGCGCGCGCCTCGCCGCAGCTTTCGGTGGGCAACTGGGCATTCAGCGGATCGCCGAACGCACGGTGGAGCTATCCGAGGCCGACCCGCGCATCGCGGAGATCTTCGTCGCTCACGACATGGTGCGCCTCAAGCGCACTTTGGGCGAGCAGTTCTGTTACCTGCTTGATGCAGGCTGCGATTACACCGGACGCGATATGAAAAGCTCGCATGCCGGGCTAGGTGTCACCCGTTCTGATATGAATGCGCTGGTCGAGAACCTGCAAGCCGCGATGGGCGAAGCCGATGTGCCCTTTGCTGCGCAGAACAAGCTGCTCGCGCGGCTCGCGCCCATGTCTCGCGACGTTATCGAAAGATAATACAACGTCGATTGACTTAGCTGGCGTCGATCAGGTCGACCGTAGCGCTTCGCTTCGTAGCTCCTGCCGCTGTCAAAACCGCGCACCGAACCGGCGCCTGGCAGGATCTGGTCGGCAAGCAGGTGGTTCTGCGAAAAAAGTGGAGCGCCGCCGGCATCGCAACCGGCGGCGCTCACGATTCGCTTACGGTACGCTTAAGCGTAGGAGACGTTGATCTTCTTCCGACGCTTGGTGGAACGCATTGCCCCGCCAACCAAACCAAGCCCGAGCAGCATCATTGCCCAAGTCGCGGGCTCGGGAACCGCTGGCGCGCTATCGGAGATCAGTGTGAAACTCCCGCGGACGGTGGCATTGCCAGGAGTGCCAAACTCTGCGTCGGACAGTGCGAGCGAAAACTGTCCTCCGTTCCCGAAATTGAAAACTGAAGGACTGCCCCAGCTGACCTGACCGCAGCCACCGAAGATAAGGCCGCAAGACGAAAACGCGCGGAAGAACCCGCGGGTGGTGCCTGTAATCGGAGAACCGGAAACACCGTTAGGGTTCGTGAAGATGAAGTCCACCGCGATGGAGAATGGGACAGTGTCCTCAAAAAAGCTTACAGAGCCTTCGTTTGTGCCGATGTTCAGGACATCCACCTCGAAGGACTCACCGGGATCGAGGGTAAAGCTCGGCAGGGTCAGCGCGTTCGCATAGATCACCAATCCAGGATCAGAACTATTGTAGCTGAGGCTATCAACCGAGCCTTCGATGGTGGTGGCCGCAGAAGCGTGCGCGGCCCAACCCAGAGACAGGAGGGCCGCACAGGCCAATTGTCCCAAACGTCCGGTATTCGCCATGTCAATCCCCGAGTCGCTCATAATCAAACAGAGCGACAACTCTATCAGGCAGCGAAAATTTGTGAACGTGGAATTTACCACGTGCCGCGTGCCAAAATGGGATCGTCCTGGGGGCTGGCGATGTGGACGTTTAGGATCTGCAATTCGGGAGCGTTCGCTGAGTGACGGGAGTTCTTCGGACGCTAGCTGATGGCCGCTGACGGGTAAGGGGCCATCGCTGCTGCAGGACGCAAAGTCCGATACTACCCCTTGTTGGCAGCCCGCCGTCCTTGTTTGCGCCGCTCGCCCTTCCGCCTATCAGGCCCCGAAATCGGGATTTGAACGACCCGGCGATCCCGCCCGCGACGGTCGGTGAGGCTGCGAGTTTGGTCTTCCATGATTAACTCCGACAGTGACTACACGCGTCCCCTCTAAGGGAATACCCCTAACATTGAGTTTACGTTGGCAAGCGGTCTCGAGCCGGCGGAGGCTTTTGGCAGACCATCCGCGATTTGCATTCGACCGTTCCGGGTGGGCGTTCGCTACCCGGGAACGTCGGGAGATCGGCGGCAGCCGACGTCGCAGTTTCCCATCCGCGTTACTGATCAAAAGCGTCACCGTGACTGATCGAGCCTGTTTTCAACTGCCGCACCCTTTCCCGCCGGATTACGGGCGTTCCGATCTGACAGTCCGGCCAGGCGAAGGATTGCGCAGAAAAAGTGTGCGGCGCGGAACGCAGCGCAGCCTCACCGCGAGACACGGCTCCGGCTACGTAGCAGTACCCAGGCTCGCCTAAGCACGAAACCGTTTGATTTGACTATGTCTTTAGCGGTCTGCGCGCAGACGATGTTTCATTCAGGAGAGATTGCGTGAAGCCTGAAACGGGCATTGATGGCGAACATGTTGCTCGGCTCGACCTTGACAAATCGCGTCTTCTCGCAGCCGTTCTGGCCGCCGCAGACGATGCGATCCTGATTACCGAAGCCGAGCCTTTCGACAGCCCCCATCCGAAGATTGTCTACGCCAATGAGAGCTACTGCCGAATGACCGGCTACACGCTCGAAGAGGTGATCGGGAAATCTCCCCGCATCTGTCAGGGACCGCTGACCGACCGGCAAACCACTGCGCGGATCCGGTCAAAGCTCGCGGCATGGAAACCGTTTCGCGAGGAAATCCTCAACTATCGGAAAGATGGAACACCATTTTGGGTCGAATTGAATGTTCGCCCATTTGCTGACGAAAAAGGCTGGTTCACACACTGGGTGTCGGTTCAACGCGACGTTACCGAAAGGCACCAAGCAACCGAACAGCTTAACAAGCACGCGCGCGATCTCGAAGAGGCCCATAAGCTAGCGAAACTGGCTCAATGGGAATGGTCGCTCGAGACCGGACAATTCTGGTTCTCTCCCGAAATGCAAAAGATGTTCGGCGTAGAACCGGGAAAAAAGTTCATTGGCTGGGCCGAGGTGCTCGCGGGCATCACCCAGCGCGACAGGGGAGCGGTGAAGGCAGCCTTTGAAAGAATTGCGCTCCTGGGTGAGGATGCAACGTTCGAATACGAAACCGAGATTGATGGGCGCCTGCCTCAACGGATCTGGGCCCAGGGCCGTCCGGAGCGGTGCCTGACCGGATCAGTCATTGCAGTTAGAGGAATCTGTCAGGATGTGACCGACCGGCACGCTGCGGAACGGTCCATGATCTGGAATGCTACCCACGATGCTGCAACCGCTCTTCTGAACATTGAAGGTTTGCGCTCAGAGGCACCATCACTTGTAGCGCGGGCGAGCGTTCAGGGCCGCGCAGTCGTCCTCGGCCTCGTTGATCTCGACAACCTGAAGCTCGTCAATGATACGCTCGGCCATGGGGTTGGCGATGCCCTGATCGCCGAAGCTGCGCGCCGCCTGAAAGAAGCGATTTGCAAGAATGGCCTGGTCGCGCGCCTCGGCGGCGATGAGTTCGTTTTTATGGAAGCCTGTAATCGCTCGATAGAAGAACGCTGCAGCCGCTTCGGCGAGATTGGACGCATCCTCAAGCAGCCCCTTGATATAGATGGGCGACACCTCGACTGCAGTGCGAGTATCGGGATCGTCTCCGCTGAAGCAAAAAATCTTGATCTCGAACTCATGCTTCAGAACGCTGATCTTGCGATGTACAAGGCTAAAGAGGCCGGACGCGGGGGACATGCGTTTTTCTCGCCCGATCTGCAGGAGAACGTCAATCGCCGCGTTCGGCATCTCGACCTCGCGAGGCTCGCCATCGGCGGGAAACTCGTCGTCCCATTCTTCCAGCCACAGGTCTCGCTCAACACGGGCCGCGTGCTGGGTTACGAGGCCCTGCTCCGCCTGAAGATTGGCGACAGGATCATGCCACCATCGGCTGTCGAGCATGCCTTTGAAAGCGTGGAGCTTGCGACACGACTGGGTGACGAGATGTTGCGGCGGGTGCTTGCACAGATCCGCCTCTGGCATTGCCAGGGTATTCAATTCGGGAAGGTCGCACTCAATGTCTCGGCCGCAGAACTTCTCCGCGAGGACTACGCCGAACGCGTCCTGGCCGCCGTCGCAAGGGCGGGCGTTCCTCCAACCTCTATCGAGATAGAGGTGACCGAAGGTGTCCTTCTGGGGCGTGCGGCGGAGCGCTGCGTCAGCACTCTCACCATTTTGCGCGAGCACGGTATCGGCATCGCCCTTGATGACTTCGGAACAGGATATGCGTCGCTCACACATTTGAAATCGCTCCCAATCACGAAACTCAAGATCGACCGCGAATTCGTGCGAGATATCGCCGAAGACCAATTCGACGCGGCAATCGTGCGAGCCGTGATCGGACTGGGCCTCGCGAAGGGTCTGGAGATCGTAGCCGAGGGTGTTGAAACGCCGGATCAGGCAGAATTCTTGCGCGAGCAGGGATGTGACGCGGGGCAAGGCTTCCTGTTTGGCAAAGCTGTGCCCGGCCCTCAGATTGCGGTCGGCAGATGGCGGTCCGCTCAAACATTTACGATCAGACAGGGCGCGCTCTAGCCACGCGGATTGCAAGCTCAGAGAATTGACGTCCACCAAAGGATGTCCCCATCCGGCGAGAAATCCCTCGTAGCGGCCTGGCAGGATTCAAGCCTGCCTTTGGGCACCATTTTCGGCCGAGGATGGGAACAACGCCCTCGAGGTGCGAAGCGCCCGGCGCCATGCCTTTCGCAAGGCCTGTTTTGGAGCGCTGGCAAGGATGTGATCGTTGGATACCAAGACGCGGTCCGAGAGCATCCGCAACTGTGCCTTGCACAGAATTGCATCATCGATGTGCAGCTTCCTGCGTCGTTGCCGGGAGACCTTCTCGAGGGTCACGGAGAAATTTCTTCCGCGTTTCCATTGGCGGTTGGCTCTCAAGCGCCTCGGCTTGCACCATGACGGTGGCGACCAGGATCCACGTCCTCTCAAAAAGGACCACGAACGCGGGATCACCGGCCTTTATCGCATGGGCGAGAATCAACGATCTCGCTCGGGCCATGCTTCGTCGCCCAGGTGATGCAAGGCGATGGGAGCGACAGCGAAAGTCTGGCTGAGTTTCAGTCAGGCCCTGGCGCTTGCCCCAAACGAACACGGCCGAGCCAGGACGGGCGACCGGTGACCTTGGTCCAATCCCGGGACGGTGGCCTTAGCTAACGCCGCATTGGAGCGGTAACGGGGCGACTCGTTCCATTTTGACACAGACTGTCATGGAGCAAAGGCTGCAGCCGCCGCGGCGGCATGCGCCAATAATCCCCTGAAATCCGCAAGATTCAAGCAGTTTGCCCAGCCTTCCGCCGAAACTTTGCGAGATCCGATGGTTACCTGATCCTTCGGGGGTTTCGGTTGACATTGCGTAGCAGTTCGTTAGTTTTCCAGTGTAATTCAACCAATGGCCGGTCCAGCCCGATGTTGAGAAGAAAGCTGCAAGGCCGAACGGGGCCGCTTTTCCTCCCGCATTTGGGAGTTCCTAGGCAGCCGCGTTGATGAGGAGTGCGATGATGAACAAAGTGCTATTTACCGCCGCGGCATCCGTCGTCGCAGCTGCTTCAATGCCAAGTGCTGCGTCCGCGGCAACATCGATCGAATTCGGCACGAACACCGGTTGGGAATGGAAATTCGGCAGCGGAAGTTTCGCGCCCGTTCAGACGGTCAACCCGGCCAATCTGTTGACAGACGGCACTTACAAGCCGGCCCTGCCGGACACCTCCTGGATCTCGTCGGGTGAAAGGGACGCGAGCACGGGCCTTTACACCTTCAAGGGCATTCTTTCGCTGTCGACAATTGGCGGAGACATTCAAGAGGTCCTCTTGAAGTGGCGGTCGGACAATTTCGTCAGGTCAGTGACCGTAAACGGTACGTCTGTTTACAACTACACCGGCGGGGCCAGAAGCGAATTCCGGGTTAGTGACCCGTTCGAGCATTCGTTTTCCACGACCACCGGAAACCTGTTTTCCGCGGGGAATAACGAGTTTGTCGTAACGGTCGAGAATTTAGGCGGAAGCGGGATTGACCCGGTTGCTCTCAACATGTCCTTTCTGGGCAGTGCCGTGCCCGAGCCGGGAACATGGATGCTCATGATCTTCGGCCTCGGAGCGATCGGCTTTGCGATGCGTCGTCGACAGAAGGCATCTGTTCGTGTCCAGTTTGTCTGATTTTGTCGGATAATAATTCTGACAAGGGGCCGACTTTGTTCGGCCCCTTTTTTTGTGAAACCTCTGCCCAAACTTGCCGCAAAGCACGACTGCGCAGTGAGCGCTTCCTGATCTACCGGTTGCCGCCGGCCGCTGTGAAACGAGCGTCCACAACGATCAGGTCGCGGGGGGGGCATCTGCAGGAGTGAGGGTGCCCTTCGCATCGACGCCGCGATTACGAATGGCGGTCTCGATGTGGCAGCGGCTGACGAGGATCTTGATGATCGGTAAACAGGCGGTTGCCCTGGGGATTCGCGAGGTCTTTGTCTTGCACTGCTAAAGTGCGCCCCATGCGTTCCTTCTTGAACCGATCTTCGTTGGCCCCTCTCCGATAAGCCAGGCCTGCTGCCACCGCCCGCCTCCCGCGCGATCTCGAATTGGTCCAGAGGGCCTTTCTTTCGTTGCACGACGCTTTCACGCCCCCGAGGGTCTCAAGGTGAGTCGGCTTGGCCGGAATGGCCCCACAGAATGTCGCCTTTCGGGCAGTCCGAAGTTGCGGCGCGGCGGCTCTGATTGGAGCGCAAGGGTGACGTTTCCGGTTGCCCGGTCGAACGGTTTGCCCCTCTCGAACCGTCATGGGCGTGGCCCTTGCGCCGTTTTCGAAAGCTGCCGATAGCCTTGATCGACTTTGAGCCGGCGGCCCCTCTGCGACCCCGAAGCTGCCATCGTTTCTGGCCGCTTAATTCCGGTGGTTAGGATTTCCTAAAGGAACT
>JAZBPE010000057.1:0-5360 GCA_036353345.1 Erythrobacter sp.
CATCGAGTGCGCGATGTATTTCAAAGGCCTGTGGGAGCAGCGCATCAACGAAGAACCGAAGAACGATCTGATTTCCATAATGGCGCATTCCCCGGCGACACGGGATATGCCCTTCCTCGAATTTCTGGGTAACCTGCTGCTGCTGATCGTGGGCGGCAACGACACCACACGCAATTCAATCAGCGGCGGGGTGCTGGCGCTCAATCAGAACCCCGACGAATATCGCAAACTGAATGACGACCCATCGTTGATCACCAGCATGGTGCCGGAAATCATCCGCTGGCAGACGCCGCTGACTCACATGCGCCGCACTGCGTTGCAGGACTGGGAGATTGGCGGCAAGCAGATCAAGAAGGGCGACAAAGTCGTGATGTGGTACCTGTCGGGCAACCGCGACGACACGGTTATCGACCAGGCCGACCGCTTCATCATTGACCGCAAGAATCCGCGCCATCACCTGTCATTCGGTTATGGCATCCACCGCTGCATGGGCAACAGGCTTGCAGAACTGCAACTACGGATCATCTGGGAAGAGATTCACAGGCGGTTCGCCAAGGTCGAAGTGACCGGCGAACCCGAGCGCCTTTTCTCAAACCTTGTGCGCGGGATCACCAAGCTGCCGGTGCGGCTGTACGCGCGCTGATTTGCTGAAGCAGACATACGGAGTTTATGATGGTCAAAGTGACGTTCGTATCCAGCGATGGAACGCGGCGGGAAGTCGAAACGGCTGAGGGCGAAACCGCGCGCGAGGCGGCGCTCTTCAACGATGTACCGGGCATCGACGGCGATTGCGGCGGTGTCTGCGCCTGTGCGACCTGCCATGTCCATGTCGATCCGGCCTGGATCGACAGGGTTGGTCGCCTAGTCGAAGGGGCAGCAGAGGCAGAGCTTCTGCAATTTGCAGAAGGTGCCAACGAATACAGTCGCCTCGCCTGCCAAATTCCCATCTTGGCTGAAGTGGAAGGTTTGATTTTGCACGTTCCCGAGCAGCAATACTGACCAGGCAGAGCGCGGCCTTGTCGTCCTTGTAAGGCGACGCAAATTCAGTTTTGAACGGAGGTTTCCTTGTCAACACAGCCAGAATCCGATGTCCAGGCGAGCGAAGACGCATTTCGCACAGAAGTGCGGCAATTCCTCGCTGCCCATTTCCCTGATGAACTCAGGGGCACGGGCAATATGCTGGCCGGGCTCGACGGTCCGACCAACGAGACCCCTGTGCAGAAGAAATGGCGCGAAGCCGTGGGCGAGCGTGGTTGGGGTACACCGACCTGGCCCAAGGAATATGGCGGCGGCGGACTGACCAAAGGCCAGGCCAGGCTCATCGAGCACGAGTTCGCCAAGGTCGGTGCCTACAATCCGATCGGCGGAATGGGTGTGATGATGTTCGGCCCGACCCTGCTCGAATACGGCGATGAAAAGCAGAAGCTGGAGCATATCCCGCCAATCTGCCGTGGCGAAATTCGCTGGTGTCAGGGTTACTCGGAACCGAATGCCGGATCAGACCTCGCGAACCTGCAGACCTTCGCCGTCGACAAGGGCGATCACTACCTCGTTAACGGCCAGAAGACCTGGACCAGCGGTGGCCAGTGGGCGGACAAGTGCTTTGCCATCGTCCGCACCGACCGGTCAGACAAGCACAAGGGCATCAGCTTCATGCTGATCGACATGGATGCACCGGGCGTTGAAGTCCGCCCGATCACCATGATCAGCGGAACGAGTCCGTTCTGCGAGACCTTCTTCACCGATGTAAAGGTGCCGAAGGAAAATCTCGTGGGCAGGGAAGGCCAAGGCTGGACTATCGGCAAACGCCTCCTTCAGCACGAGCGCACGAACATTTCAGGCGGCGGGCGCCTTGCCGGCATGATGGGCCAGAGCCTTGCCGATGTCGCCAAGAAATACTGCGAAACCGGCGGTGATGGCGCGCTCGTCAACAAGGTCCTGCGCGACAAGATCGCCGATTTCGAGATCCGATGGAACAGCTTCCTGCTCACCGCGCGTCGTGCGGTCGAGGAAAGCAAAGCGCAAGGCGGCGTTTCAGAGATCAGCTCGGTGCTGAAAAAGGTCGGCACCAAGTTGGCCCAGGAACGCAGCGAGTTGCTGATCGAAATCCGTGGCCTTCAGGGCCTCGGCTGGGAAGGCGACGAATTTGGCGATGACGAACTCGAGGATGTGCGCGGCTGGCTCTTCGGCAAGGCAGCGACGATTTATGGCGGTTCGACCGAAGTCCAGAACAACATCATTGCCAAGCGGGTGCTCGGCATGCTCGACCACCAGTAAGCGAGGGGAGCAAGGACAATGGCAGTTCTCAGCGAAGAACAGGAAATGCTGCGCGACATGGCGCGAGACTGGGCGACCAAGGAAAGCCCGGTATCCGAATTCCGCAAAGTCCGTGCAGCAGGCCAACCGCAGGCCTACAACTCCAGCGCCTATGCCGCGATGGCCGAAATGGGTTGGGCCGGGGTCATCATTCCCGAGGCTCATGGTGGATCGGATTTCGGCTTCATGTCGGCCGGCCTCGTGGTCGAGGAACTCGGCAAAACGCTGACCGCAAGTCCGTTGGTGGCCACTACTATCGCGGCTAGTGCAATCCTGCTGGGCGGAAGCGACGAGCAGAAGGCCAAATGGCTACCCAGGCTTGCCAGCGGCGAAACCGTGGCAACGCTGGCTGTCGACGAAGGCGCGCATTGCGATCCCTCGGCAATCGAGACAAGCGTTGCGGGCGGCAAGTTGACCGGCAAAAAGGCATTCGTTCACGAAGCGCATGGCGCGAACCTCTTCGTTGTCGCAGCCAAAGACGGCCTTTACCTGGTCGAGAAGGGCGATGGCGTTTCACTGACCACGCGCAAACTCTCCGACCAGCGCAGCCACGCCGATGTCTCTTTCGCTGGCGCTGCCGCCGAGAAGCTCGAGGGCGGAAGCGACAGTCTGCTTGACGACGTGCTCGACCGGGCGCGCGTACTTTCGGCGGCCGAAATGCTCGGCATGGCGCAAGCCGTGTTCGACACGACCCTCGACTATCTGAAGCAGCGCGTACAATTTAATCAGGTGCTTGCCACTTTCCAGGCGCTGCAGCACCGCATGGCGGACCTGTTCGCCGACCTTGCGCAGATGCGCTCCGCAGTCGAGGCGGGATTACAGGCAGTCGACAGCGGCTTTGGTATCGCGCGTGCAGCGACCATCGCCAAGGCCGAGGCAAATCGCGTTCTGCACGCGATCAGTAATCAGGGTATCCAGCTGCATGGCGGCATCGGGATGACCGATGAATTCAATGTCGGCTTCTACCTCAAGCGTGCTCGCGTGCTCGAGGCGAGTTGGGGGTCGTCGAGCTACCTCAAGGACCGTTTTGCCCAGCTATCCGGCTACTGACGACAAAGTTTCCTCGCCGCTGGCAGCTTGCTCTCAGCCCATGATTTCGTGGGCTGGGCCGTATCCGGCATCAGCTGGGATCGTAAGGACGTTTTTGCCGTCTCTCTGAATGATTTCCGGCAGAACCGTTACGATATCGCGGGCTTCAGCCTGCGCCACGCAGTCCGCTGCGCTTGCGGCTTTGGCCAGCAATTGCAGGTTCAAGCGCGTAGGAAAGATAATGGTTCGCTCGCCAGTTGCTTCCATTTCCAACGCCTCATGCGGCGAAAGCCATTCCGCATCGACGGTTTCGTATCCATCGCATGCGGCAATCTGGCGTTCGGGCGCGCGAACAACGAAGAAATGGGTGTCGAAGCGCTTGGGCATGAAGGTGGGCGTTATCCACCTTGCGAATATGCTGAGCTGATCGAGGCGCAATTGCACACCGGCCTCGCGAACGACGTCAAGAAATTCGCGCTCGCCTCGCTCCACCGCTTTGCGGCTTTCAATATCACATGTATTCTCAAACGCGCCGCCGTCACGATGATCAGCCAGCAAAATCCCGGCTTCCTCGTACGCTTCGCGGATCGCGGCGATCCGCAAAGTGCGCTGCGTAGCGTCAAAAGTGCTCCAGCCCCTGCAATGATCGGCCCATTCAAGAATTTCATCTCCAACCGAAGGCTTCCCTCCGGGAAACACCAGCGCGCCGGAGGCGAAATCGATCTGGTGATGGCGTTTGACCATCAGGACCTGAAACTCCGGCAGGTCGCGAAGTAAGAGCATGGTGGCCGCGGGGACCGGATCAACGGGCTTCGGCATGGTCATCACGTTCTCCAGTAGTCTAGGCTCGGACCCGCACGAATTATTCGATAGATATGCTATAATTTAACCCAAATGACCAACCCGGCAAGTGCCGACGCAAAACCGGACATCAACTAGGGTCAGGATCTGTAATTGCATTGCTAGGCGGTGCCGATCCCTTGAAGGTTTCATGGATCTGTCCTCACTGGCCGAGTCCGGTGCTGGTCGTGCTGTATCGGGTCTCACAGAGGCGAAAGTTGCATTGACTCGAAGCAGGTTTGGGAGCCCATCTGACCACCTTCGCAAATCGTTCGTCCCTGCGTTCCCTCTCGGGACACCGCCCTCGGATCAGCTTTGACGCCTCACCGCTGGCAAACAGGGTCTTCGTAGTCAAATGCCATGTCTTTTCTCCCTCCTGATGATGATGTTGACGGCCCCTTTCAGGGGCTTTGCCGGACCCCTGTGCAGCGGGACAAAGGCATCGGCGCACTGTTCACTGGGAGGAGCCACCCGCTTCGCTATCAGCCTCAGAAAAGCGGCCGCGATCGTGCCCACCAGCACGGCGACAAGGATCATCAGACCTATGGCCACCAACTCGGCGGCCATTTTCTGGTTATCGAGGGCGGCTCGCAGCTCGGCGCATCCCTGAACCCCGTGCATATTGAGGTCGCAAACCACAAAGCTGTCCCCGCCAGCGGCACGCGCGATCTCGGAGAGTCCTGCCTCGTTCACCAGATTGGTCAGGGTCAGCTGCTGCGTAAGGTGAATCTCGAAAGTGTCTGAAGGCGGCGTGCCCGCTTTGGCATGGCCCATCTGTGTCACGATCTTCCTCCTATCGGCTGCGTTCGATGTTACGTTCGGGCACGTCCAATTGCGGCGTTGCCCGAAGGCTCGCCGGATCGATCCGCGGGGCAGATGCTTGCCTGTCCTCGGGTGCCCTCAAATGATCGGGAATTGTGGGTCGAAACTCGCCAGCCCCGCGGCCGCTGCGCTTCGTCTCGACCTGCTTTTCGCCAAGGGTTTCGAGCGCGCTGGTCTTGTCGCCCGGGTTGCGGTCGATCTGCGCCAGGAGCCGATCGCGGTCGTTGGTGACGATTGTGATGTCGTCACGCACCCGGGTCATCATGACGAGCGCCAGACGCTGGTTCGACAAGTGCCGGGCTGATGAGTGCATCTCACCGATCGCCATGTCGCGGGTGTCGCCCTGCGCCTGA
>JAZBPE010000003.1:0-43077 GCA_036353345.1 Erythrobacter sp.
AGGAGCGCCTTTGAATATTCGTAGGCGGTCTTCCCGTCCGCGATCGCAGCCTGGTGCGAAAGGTCCGCATGAGGAGCGGCGAGAAGCGCATCCTTCGCCGCATCGTCCAGCGGGCAGCGCGCTGCCGTGACGCTGCTGACCGCGACGATACCCGCGCTTCCATGCAACTTCGCAGCGAGGCCCGTAGCGAGGAGGCGCGGCGCGTTCGTGTTCACCGCAAAGATCGCTTCGGGCTCCGCCGTTCCGGGCAATCCTGCGACCAAGGCGAGGCCATCGAGCGGACCGTCGATCGTCGCAATCGCCTCTGCTATCTGAACCGCACTCGCAAGATCGCACACGATATCGGCATCGCGGCGGTCTAGGCCGATCACCGTATCGCCGGCGTCGGAAAGCTGGGCCACAAGCGCTGCACCGATCCCGCTCGCGCTGCCGGTGACGAGGATGCGGCGGCTCATTGCCAGCGCACCGTCATCGCGGTCCATCCGGTGAACCAGTTCGATGGCAGGCGCCGGGGCTCGGCGACGATCTCGATGTCGCGAACCTCGCGCGCCATGGTCTGGAACAGCATCCAGGATTCCAGCCGGGCAAGATGCGCGCCAAGGCAGAAATGCGCGCCCACGCCAAAGCCGACATGCGGGTTGGGCTTGCGCTCAAGGACGAGCTTGTCGGGCTGCGCAAACACCTGGTCATCGCGATTGGCGCTCGCGAACCACAGGACGAGCTTGTCGCCCGCTTTGATGTTCGTGCCTGCCAATTCGGTATCGCGCGCGGCGGTGCGGCGCATGTGAGTAACAGGCGAGACGAAGCGGCACATTTCCTCGACCGCGCTTGCGGCCAATTCGGGGCGATCGCGCAATGTCGGCCAGTCGCCCTGCTGCACCAGTTGCTGCAGGCCGCCGGTCACGAGGAAGCGCGTGGTCTCATTCCCCGCGACCGTTATCAGCATGAAATAGGCATCGAGCAATTGCTGCTCCAGCGGCATGTCATCGAGCTTTGCGGTAACCAGCCGGGATGCAAGGTCGCCCCCCGGGCGCTTGCGCTTCTCGGCCGCCAGACCGCGAAAATAGTCGAAGAGTTCGGCGCGCGCCTGTGCCTGTTCGGCGTCGCTCGCGCGCATATCGCTCATGAGGTTGGCACATGTGACAAGGTCCGGCGCCTCAGCACTGGGCACCCCCAGAATGTCCGCGATGACAAGCATCGGCATGCGGACCGCAACTTGCTCGACAAAATCGAACGGCTCACCGCGGGGCGTTTCGGCGATGAGCGTATTGACGATTTGCTGAAAACGCTCGGCGCGCCCGAAGATCGCCTCGCGCGACAGCCCGGGCATCGCAACTGCGCGCAGCCTGCCGTGGAGCGGCGGGTCGGCATTGTGCACGCTGGGCGCGCCATGCCCCTCGGCCCGGCGGTTGCGGATCTGGGTGCCCTCGCCCGAGACGAACAGCCGATGATCGCGCGCCGCAGCAACCACATCGCCATAGCGGGTCGCAGACCAGAAGCCCTCGCCGTCGTCTTCCGGGTTGAAATACAAGCCTGGCGAGGCGCGCAGTTCACTGAAGACCTCATGCTCCCGTGTCGCCTCGAACGGCGCGAGGTCGAGGAGATCGATCCGGCTCACCCGGGCGTGCCGGCGAGCGTACGAAACCAGATCAGCCCGCAGCTTTTGCCCAACCGCTCGATAAACGCATCGTCGGGCCGCTCTGGCGCGAGACCGACCTGGACATAGGCGAGCTGCTCGGTGAGCGAACATAGTCCCTGTGCGACCATGGGAATGTCGTCGATATGAGGTGCGTCGCCCTTTTCCACCAACCGCTCGAGCCACAGCTCCGTGCGGGAGACGAACCGGTCGCGCATCTGCAGCCAGACGCGGCGGAACTGACCGACTTGCTCCTGCGCCGCCGCTTCACGTGCGACCCGCAGCAGTAACCGATCCCGGCGGTAGTCGGAAAAGAACAGGATGTTGCGGGACTGCAGCCATTCCAGCGACAGCGCATCATTCTCGCCCAGCGCGCGGCTGGAGGTGCGCCGCAGGTTCTCGTTCATCTGCTCGAGGAGCGTGAGAAGGATCGCATCCTTGTCAGCAAAATGACGGTAAAACAGCCCGTGGCTGATTCCCGCTTCAGCGACGATATCGGCGATGCGCACCGCGCCGTAGCCATGCTTTCCAAATGCGACCGTAGCGGATGCGAGCAGCCTTTCACGCGTCGCCTTCCCCTTGCGCGTGGGCGGGAGGTCGAGTTGCGCCGGATCGGCAGCCTGTAACGTCATCCATTCCCCTCCCCAACGCCGCGATGTTGACCGGCTCGTTGCGGTGGTGAAAAGTCACTCATTGCAAAAGTGATGTCAATGTCATTTTTGCGTGACACGTGCGGTGACGGCAGGCATGTTGCTTTGGAATATCGCGCGACCGGTCGCCGCAAAAGCGGAAGCGGGCGTTGAACATCACATGTTCGGTTACGCAATGAGAGCAGGGAGAGGGGCTCATGGGCAGGTTGGAGGGCAAGGCAGCCATCGTCACCGGGGCAACCGGCGGCATCGGTAGCGCGACGGCCCGCAAATTACTGGACGAAGGGGCCAATGTGATGCTTGCGGGGCGCGATGAAGGCCGGCTCTTGGCTGCGGCGGATGCGCTCGGACATGGTCACCGCGTAGCGACGACAGCCGGGCAGCCAGGCGTCGAAGCCGATGTCGAACGTCTGGTCGCAGCTACAACGGAGCGTTTCGGACGGCTCGACATTTTCATCGCCAATGCAGGGTCAGAAGGCAAGGTGATGCCCATCGCCATGACAAGCCTGGAAGATTTCGAGGAAGTGCAGCGCGCCAACCTCAACAGCGTCTTCCTCGCGATCAAGCACTGTGCAGGCGCGATGCAGGATACGGGCGGCTCGATCATAGCGGTCGCCTCCGTCGCAGGTGTAGTCGGAGTTCCGGGTATCGGCGCCTACGCCGCGAGCAAGCACGGTATTGCGGGGCTTGCCAAGGTTGGCGCTCTGGAGCTCGCACCCTCCAAAATTCGGGTGAATTGCGTAGCGCCGGCGCCGATCGACAACGCCATGATGCAATCGATCGAGGGACAGGCAAGCCCGGACGACCCCTCGCTCGCGCGCGCAGGCTTTACCTCGCTTATCGCAATGGGGCGTTACGGGACGAACGAAGAGGTCGCCAATCTCATCGCCTTTCTCGCCAGCGACGAAGCGAGCTATTGCACCGGCGGCGTCTATGCCGTCGATGGTGGCTTCCTCGCAGCATGAGCAGCGCCAACATTCTGGTCGATACCGAACCGCAGCTCGCCGCGATGCTGAAGGCGCGCAAGGCCCGCCGCGCCATGCCGCCCTACATTCCGCAGCGCGATGCTGACATCGCCGCCCTGCTTGCAAGCTTTTTCGCGCGCGAGGAGCCGGGAAGCACCGTAAGCGATGTCGCCCGCATTGGCGGCGGTGCATCAAAGGAGCAATTCGTCTTCGCGTTGGCGCGGGAAGGCGAAGCAAAACGGCGCTACGTCCTGAGGATGGACGCGCTCGAAGGCATTACCGAAACCAGTCGCGAGCGGGAGTTCGAGATTCTCGAAGCGTTCCAGGGGGTGGTGCCTGTACCCCGCCCCATCTGGCTGGATGCGGCTGCCGACCATTTCCCGATGCCTGCCGTCATCATGGAATTCATTCATGGTGTGACCAAACCGCGGACCGACGGCGTCAGCGTGACCGGGCTCGGCACCGTGCTCGGCGACCCGCTGCGGGACACGATCGCGCCGCAATATTTTGCAAACCTTGCAGCGATCCACAAATTCAACTGGCAGGGCGCGGATCTCGAGCATTTCACTGCGCCGACGGCAGACCTTAAGCAGCCGACGCGCTGGCTCGTCAATTTCTGGAAGGAATTGCTGGAGCAGGACGCCGTTACGCGTGAGCCGGTGCTGCGGCTCGCGACCCAGTGGCTCGAAGACCATATTCCCGATTGCGAGCAGCCTTGCATCGTCCACGGCGACTATCGCACCGGCAATTACCTGTTCGATGAAGACAGCGGCCAAGTCACCGCCATCCTCGATTGGGAGATGTCCTATATCGGCGATTTCCACGCCGATCTGGGGTGGCTGCTTCAACCCGTCTTTGGCAGCAGGATCGATGGGGTGTTTCGCGCCAGCGACATCGCACCGCCCGAGGAAATGATCGCCCGTTACGAAGCGGCCAGCGGCAACCGTGTAGACCCCGTAAAGCTGCACTATTTCACCGTCTTCAACGCGTGGAAGAGCTACATTCTCGTTTCCGCGCTCGGGATGCGGGCAGCGCGCACCGCGCATAACCATCAAGATGTGCTGCTGACCTTTCTGGCCGCGACAGGTCCGATGTTCGTCGATGAATTGGCGCGCTTGCTGATGATGGAGGAAAGCCGATGAACCCGTCCGTCGATGATCGCCTCAATTCGGTGTTACGCGCGCTTGAAACGGTGGTGCTGCCCGCTCTGCCGCCAAGCGCGAGCCTGGCGCACGAGCAGGTAATGCTTGCTATGGGCCACATCCAGATCGTGCAGGCGCAGCGCGATGCGACGCCAGGCTTCGAACAGGGCGAGCTCGGCGATATTCGCAGCTTGGCGCTGGCCCTTCTTGCGCTCGACGACGCACCGTATTCCTGCGCTGCAGAGCGGACGGCACTACGCGACGCGGTGGAAACTGAGAGCGAAGACCCACGCGCCGCGGCAGAAGCGGTGCGCCTCGCGATCGACGATCTTCTGGTAGCTGCGCGCCAGGCGGGAGAGCTCGCCTACCAGTCAGCCCTCTCCCGCACGATCCTGCCCTTAGCCCGCGAACGTGCGGCGAAAGATCGCGCATGGTTCGCGATCATGGGCTTCGATATCGATCTCAGCGCCGCGTAGGATCACCGTCTGCTGAAGGGTGGTTATCGAAGCGTCACAGGCGCCGAGCGACGTGCCAGCGCGGCCGCGACGACGGCGAGCATGAAAGAGGCCGCAAGGCACCAGCCGCTCATCCAGATCAGCTGGCGATCGAGCCCGATACCGTAATCGATCAGATAGCCCGTCAGTCCGGGGCCGAGCGCAGTCGCGAACACCATCGCTGCAACGATCAGCGCGCGAATGCCGCCCAGATACCTCACCCCGTATATCTCCGGCCAGAGCGCTCCGAACAGCGTCGAGCTCAGCCCGTAGCTGATGCCCAGCAGCGTCATGAAGAGGTAGATGCCCCAAACCGGCTCTAGCAATCCTGCGACCGCGCTCGCCAGCGCGAGGGGGAGCAGGAAGAACGGCAGCAGCCGGACCGCACTCACCTTGTCGATCAGCTGGCCGCAAAACAGGGAGAACGCGATGGTGGTGGCCGCCATCAAGGGGAATGCGGTGGCGAATGCCAACGGATCGTAGCCGCGCAACTGGACCAGATAATCCTGATGGAAAAAAACGGTCGTCCCGATGAAAGCGGGGGCAAGCACGCCGGTAAGAAGCGCGTAAAAGAGCGGGTCCGACACAACCTCACGTCGGGTCCAGTCGCGCGTGGGTGTCGCGGTGCCCGCTGACATGGCCTCTTGCCGGGATGGCTCGCGCTCGGCCGCATAGAGAATCAGGATCGCCGGCAGCGCGATAAGCATGAGCGCCGCCGCCGCCGCCAGCCATGCGCCTTGCCACCCGAAGGCCGCCGCCAGAAGGACGAAGGCTGCGGGCAGCAGTGCTTCTCCCGCCTGATGCCCCGGCACGATTAGCGATATCGCTCGCCCGCGTCGGGCCGCGAACCAGCGCCCGGTCTCGGTCAAGGCGATATGGGTCATCATTCCCTGCCCGAACAGGCGCAGCATGTAGAGCGCAAGGAGCGCCAGAACGAACGTCGGCGCAAAGGCGATGAGCACGCAGGCAAAAGCCAGCGGCGGAATGACGAGCCCCGCCACTCGCCGTCCCGGCATGCTGTCCAGGAGCCTCCCCGCAAACGGCAATGTCGCCGCGCTGGCCAGCGTTGCGATCATGTACATGATGCCAAATTCGCCATCGCTCAGCGCGAACTTGGCTCGCAGTTCCGCACCCGACAAACCGATGAAGAAGGTCTGACCGAAAGACGAGAAGAACGTCAGTATGAGCCCGCCGGCAAGCCAGCGCGCATTTTGTTTGACGAAGGTCAGCATGATGCGCTTTTGGTCATGCCGCCTGCACTTGCTTGCGACAAGTCTGCGCGCAAAAGGGGCAACACCCGTCTCGCCGCTTCGCCTTCGCAAAGATGTCCGTGACAGCAAGCAGCGAAACCCCTAGCGCCATGGGCCATCCAGCCATTTTGAGGATCGTACAGGATCGATACCCCTGCCCCATCACCGTTCGATATGAACCCAGCGAAGCCGACGGGCGATCCATCCGATTATGACGTGTCCGCAGCCTGGGACCAGGACAATCAGGCCTGGTGGGACTGGTATGTCGGTCTGGCCGACGAGAGCGAAGGGGATGGCGGGCAACATGCGCTCGTCGATGTCGCGCTCGAGCCTGATCCGCGCCAGTTCGATGTGCTGCCCCTGGCCGAACTGCGCGAAGAACTGGCCCGGCCCTATGCGTTGCCCAAGGGCGCGGAGGGCGCCTTTCGCAAGCAGAGCTACATCAAGCTTCCCGGTGTCCTTTCACCGCGAGCCGTTCGCACCCTGCGCGCGGAGATCGTATCCGTCCTGTCGCAAACCTTCGCGACCGCGCTCGATCAGCCTCCGCCTGCCGCAGCTGATGGCGCTCGCGCACAAGCAGCCGAGGGACGGCGGTTCTTCTCCGCAGAAATGGTGTGGCTCGACAACCCTGTGATCGCCGCGTTCACCCTTTCGCCGCGGATCGCGCAGATCTGCGCCAAGCTGCTCGGCGTCGAAGCGGTGCGGCTCTATCACGACAATCTGCTGTCGAAAGAACCGGGCTGCGGGCGTACGCCGTGGCATTACGATGATCATCACTTCCCGCTTGCGACCAATCAGGTGGTGACCGCGTGGATCGCAGCGCAGGCGATTCCGCGCGCTATGGGGCCGCTCGCCTTTGCGACGGGGATCGACACGTGGAAGACAGTCGCCGACATTCCTTTCAGCAAGGCCGATACGAGCTATGATCGCCGCGTTGCCGAAACCTTCCGTGCAGCCGATGTCACCGTCGATGATGGTGCATTCGCGGCAGGCGAGGTCAGTTTTCACCACAACCTCAATTTCCACACCGCCGGGCCGAACCGTACGACGCTCAGCCGCTGCGTGCTCGCCAATACATTCTTCGAAGACGGCGCACGGCTGGTGGACGAACCCACGATGGTATCGGGCGATTGGCGCAAGTTTCTGCCCGGCGTCGAACCCGGCGGCATAGCAGCAAGTGATCTGAACCCGATCTGCTGGCCCACAGATGACAACCGGGCCGCTCAAGGCTCGGCTGACGCCCCGACACACTCAGAATAAGAGACCTCATGACAAGCGATACATTCGAGCGCAGCTGTGCGCATTGGAGCGAAGCAGGCCGAAGCGAGATGGAGCGGTTCTATGCCATCGCGTCGGTCGATTACGAGCATCTGGCCAAAGCACGCGACTGGCGGATATGGCTGAAAGACCACGCCGCCCACGCACCCGGACCTTTGCGATTGCTCGACGTCGCCTGCGGGTCAGGCAAATTCCCCGCTGCCCTCCACCGCCACGCGGCGATCGGCGAAAGCGACCTTGACGACATCGCTTATTCGCTACTCGATCCCTCGCGCTTTTCGATCGAGGAAGCGAAGGCTCAGCTCGAACCGCCCTTCGTCCCGGCGCGCGAGTTTGAAGTGACTCTGCAAGCTCTCGAATGCGAGCCTGACGCATTCGATGTAGCGTGGGCAACCCACGCACTCTACGCCGCGCCGCGTGAGGATCTGGCCGAAGGGTTGGAGCGCCTCATCAAGGCGTGCAGCCGCGAAATCGTCATCGGTCACGCCTTCTGCGATGCGCATTACATCAAGTTTCAGCAGCTGTTTCTAGAAGCTTTCGACCGTACCGGCGAAACGCCATACTGCCATGCCGAGGACATCACCGCTGCGCTCGATCAGATCGGAGCGCGCCATACGGTGAGCGAACTGGCCTATCAGAATGGCTCGGATGATCGCGAACTTGTTGAAGGGTTCCTGCAGCGCTGCGTGTTCGATGAAAGCGTCACTCTCGATCAGATGGAAGCCTCTAGCGTCCTCGCTCCGTATCTCGAACACTGCCGGACAGATGGTCGCTGGGTGTTTGATCAGCGGGTCGCGCTGATTGCCATCCAATGCTGAAGGCAGCTGCGAGATACGAAGGGCGTATCGGCTCGCACGCGACATCAGGGCATTCGCATAATGAGGGGCGTCAAGGACCGATGAAAGCCATCCAAACGGACTGGACCAGGGCGCTCGGCGCCAAGGAAGAGCCTGAACCTGGCGCACTGCATGATCATCTGCAGGAGGTTCATCGGCGCGATCCCGGCTTTACCGAGCGCTGCGCGCGCCGGTGCCGCGACGATTCTGGGCGCACGTCCTATGAATGGCTGAGTGAGGTTGCCGGGAGAACTCGTGCCCCGCGTATCCTCGACCTAGCTTGCGGAAGCGGGTTCCTGATCGCGACATGCCTTGAGCGCTACCCGCAGGCCGAGCGGATCGTCGGCGTGGATATGAGCGCGACCGAACTGGCTCTGGCGCACAAACGGCTGCCTGAGGACCGTGTCGAACTCTTTCAGGCGCAGGCGGACGCTCTCACGATGCTCGAAGATGCGAGCATGGATGCGGTATTGTGCCACTGGGCGCTGACGCTGATGGATCCGGTCGAACCGGTGCTTGCCGAAATCCGCCGCGTGCTGGCACCCGGCGGCATCTTTGCAGCGATTGTCGATGGTCCGGCAACGCTCGCACCCGGTTACGAAGAGATCGATGCCATGATTTTCGAGCGGGTAGGCCGCGCGGTGCCTGGTTATGTCGATTGCGACCTTGGGGACCCGCGCGTGCGCACGCCTGCGGCGTTGGAGGCGTTGTGCCGGGGCGCATTCGATAGCGCGCAAGTCGAAATCCAAAGCGCGGTCTTCACCCTTACCGGCGGCAGCGCCCAAGAGGTCGCGCGCGAAGCCTTGGGGTTCTACTATGCCGCCTATGTCCTGCCAGCAGACAGCCGCGAAGCGCTTGTTGGAGAGATCGCCCGGCAGCTTGCGCAAGACGGGCAGGCGGCGTCCTATTCCTTGCCGATCAGCCGAGTCCTCGTTCGCACCTAGATCGATCTATCCCAATACGTGCTGCGTCTTCTCGAGGATTGCGCGCAGCGGATGACGAACCAGCGCCTGATACTTTTCGATCTCCCCGTCATCACCATATCCAAGCTCAGCGATCGTGCCGGCATCCGAGCGCATGGGCCGATAGTCCGCGTTACCGTCGCGAATGTCCCGCAGCGCCATTTCAGCCGGAGTCAGGTCGAGAAATGCTTCCAGACCTTGGGCATACACCCGCGGTCTCGCCACGAGATCTTCGTAGCGCATGACGACAGCCCAATGCAGGTGCTGCACGTCGCTGAGCATGTGACGATAGGCGGACACGCCGTAGCGTGCCAGCTTGTCCACCGGCTCGTCCGACCACTTCTGCAACGCCTGGGCCATGAATAGCGGATGACGGGTCACGACGACGAATTGCGCCAGCGGGAACAGCGCCTGCAGGAGCCGCATCCGCGTTATGTTCACCGGGGACTTTTCCACCCGCCAGGGTTTTTCACGAACGAACCATCGTCCCCATTCATGCTCCAGGCGCAGTTTGGTTTCGAGCGTATTGAGCGGATGGCCTTCGGTCATATGCTGTGCCGGATCGGTCGCGAAATGACCCGGCACACCGTCGCGTGCGGTATGCGGTATGGCACCTTGCAGATAGCAACCCTCGTTCTCCGGAACGGGCGCGCCTTCGATAGTGGCGATCTGCGGGTGGGAGCCGATCAGCTTTGCGACAAGACTGGTGCCCGTCCGATGCAGACCTGCGACGAAGACATAGCGATGATGCTGGATGCAAACGCCTCCTTTACAGCCCAAAGACCCGGCATCGAGCACCTGGTTCCCGCATGAACAAATGTGGGTTTGCGCGTCGTTGCACGGACAATTGCGTTAGTCCAACAAGCTTGAGCGCAATAAGCCGAACTGGAACGCAGCTTCATGAAAATTGCCGTTCTGGCACATATTCGCCACCCGATTGCGGAGCCGTTCATGGGCGGGATGGAAGCGCACTGCCGAATGCTGTGCGACGGCCTTCGCGCGAAAGGGCATGACGTCACGCTGTTCGCGGCGGAAGGCTCTCAGGACGCGCAACTCGTCCCGATCTGCAGGGCGGCTTACGACAAGGTGCTGCCTTGGGAAACCTATCACGGCACGCCCGAACTCGCCGCCTATCAGCGCGAAGCCTTTTCGCTCGCATGGGAGCGGATCGTCGAAGGCGGGTTCGACGTGGTTCACAACAATTCGCTGTTCTGCGAAATTATCGACTGGGCTTCGCACAGTATGATGCCGTGTGTCACGTCGCAGCACGTGCCGCCATTCGGCAAAATGCGCGATGCGGTGGCTCGAAGCGCTTTCGAGCCGATGCTTGCGAACACGGTTACCTCCAGAAGCCAGCTTGGCCTGTGGCAGGCAGGCTTGCGCAATCAGATTCGCGTCGTGCATAATGGTGTGCGCTGCGATCGCTGGATACCGGATGGAAAGGTGCAGGACTACTTCGTCTGGGTTGGCCGGATCACCCCGAACAAGGGAACGGCCGAAGCAGTGCGGGCGGCGAGCCTCGCTGGGGTTCCGCTGAAGATTTTCGGACCGATCGAAGATGCGCGTTATTTTGCCACGAAGGTCGAGCCTCATTTGACCGAGGTCATAGCGTATCACGGCGCGCGCACCGGCACCCAGCTTGCCCCGATCGTAGCCCAGGCGAAAGGCGCGCTCGTTACGCCTCGGTGGGAAGAACCGTTCGGCCTGGTTGCCGCTGAAGCGCTGTCCTGCGGGGTGCCGGTGTGCGCGTTCGATAATGGCGCGCTTGCCGAAGTCGTTGGTTCCTGCGGCTTCATCGTGCCGCCTGACGATGTAAAGGCGCTCGCAAGTGCCATGACCCGCGTTGGAGAAATCAGCCGAATTGCGTGCCGCGAGCGCGCACTTGCCCGCTTCTCAGTCCAGAGCATGATCGAAGGCTACGAAGCGTGCTATCTCGACGTTGTCGGCGCCGTGCTCGATCAGGCCGCTTCCGCTTTCGCTTCGAGCCAGTCCAGTACGGCAGCGCTGCTGGCATAAGGCTGGTCTTCCTGCTGCCGGGTAAGTGCAAGATCCTTTTCGCCCGGTTCACGCAGCTTGCGCCAGCCGCTATCGGTGCGTTCCAGCAACCCCATTAACACAAAAGAGCGCAGCCAGTGCTGCATGGTAGGCTCACCCCATTTCCGGGCAAATGTCATTGCGTTGGCGAGCACACTGTCGAGGTGGTGCACCGGCGGCATGTGATGGGGGTGATATTGATGATACGCCTTCGCGCCTTTGATCCACCACAGCCCAAACCCGCCGGTTGCGGCCATGCGCGCAAAATCGGTATCCTCACCGCCATATCCGCAATAACGCTCGTCAAAACCGCCAATGGCAGCGAAGGTCGAAGCGGCGACCGCAAAATTGAGCGACCAGAAACAGCGATAGTCCTTGCAAGCCCGCACACCGCACGGTGGAGGTCCGGGGCGCTCGGAATGTCGCACACCAACGCGCTCGAACGCGGAGTAGTCGATCCCGCCTCGCGTTGCTCCGCGTGGCAGGTAGGCCACCTCGCCCATGAAAATGCCCCCATCCGTTTTGGCCGCACGGGCGTAATCGCCAACCAGCGCAGGTTCGGGGATGCAATCGACATCGAGGAAAACAAGCAGCGAACCGTTGGCCGCAGCTGCCGCAGCATTACGCGCCGCCGCAAGCGGAATATCGTCGCCGCCCAGCACGATCTGACGCACCGGAAACGGTGCTTCGGAGATGGCATAAGGCTCCGGCTGCATTACGGCGATTACCAGCTCTTCGGGCATTCGCTCCGACAGGGTGAGACCGCGCACCAGATTTGCAAGGTGCGCATCACGCCCATGCGCCAGCGTGCACACCGAAATGCTCATACGACGACTTTCAGTTTGGGGATGATCTGCGCCGGCCCGCTCGCATCGGACTTGGCCCAGAGGCTGGTTGCCAGCCGATCGAGCCAGTGCGCCGCTTCCTTGGCTGCGTCGCGATCGACGAACCGCGCCTGATCGCTCGGCTCGAGCCTGTTTGCCGCGTCCCACAAACGCCGCCATGCATGGGCATGGGAGGGCCAGGTCTTCGCCACGGCTGCAAGCCCCGCACGATCAAGCACTTCTGCCTTGCAGACCTGCTCGTCGAAATAGCGCCATTCCGGTACGACGACCCACGGCTTGCCCGCGGCCAGCACCGAATGAACGGTGGTGTTACCGCACGATGAGACGATGCGGTCGGCTGCTGCGATCCAGTCCATCGGATTGTCGACCCAGCCGTTATGAACCAGGTTGCCGGGCGGCGTTTCATGCCATTCGCTCGCGAACCTGCCGATGGTGAACCAAAGGCTTTGTGCATCGTCGCGCGCGCCCAGCGTGAGCGGGGCAGTAGGCATATCCGTCCCTCCGCCGCCCGCCACGACGCAAACGATTTCGCGGTCGAGCGGAAGATTGAGCTTCGCACGGGCCGCATCGCGATCGGGCATGGAAGGAAGATCGATACCTACCCCGGGGGCGTAATGGGTCTTGTCCTTCATCCATTGCGGCCGGTCGCACTGCTCGAGATCGCGCGAATAGGGAGCTAGCAACCCGACGGCGCTTTCATAAGCGGCCATGTGCCCGGGATCGGAGCGCTCGCCATGCTGCATGACCGCGACGTGGGGCACCGAACACAGTCGCGCAAACTGACCGAGTTCAGCCGAGACATCGGTCAGGAACAGTGCCGGATCGGCTTGAGCAAACCACCCTGCCATCAGCGCCATTGCCTCACGAATACCGGGCCAGCCAAGCGGCGCACAATGCACCGTACCGGGCGCGGGGAGTGCAGCCATCAGCGGGGCCTCACCGCCGGAAGGCTCGAACAACGAAGGCAGTTCGACCATCTCAATACGCGGATCGAGCCCGGCGATAATATCGGGTTTGGCACAAAAGAGCGTAACCGGTCTCCGCTCTATCAGGGCATTGGCTATTGCAGCCGCGCGGGTAGCATGGCCGCGGCCCTGGTGATGGACAAAATAGCCGATGGGCTGATCGGTCATCGACTGTCTCCGATGGCAAGCTGGACCGTACCTGTTGCCCGCCGCCGACCATGCGCCTCGAGCCCCTCGATCACGCCTTGTCCATGCGAACGCCGAGCAAGATAGACATTGTGCCGGCGCGCAAGCCTTGCGATCTCGTCGGAATGGTTCTGCACGATGATTGCGTTCTCGCAAGCGGTCAGCATGTCCTCATCATTGCCACTGTCACCGGCCGCAAAGATACAACCCGGTTCGATGTCGAGGATGGCCGCGACATGCTGCATCGCAGCCGCCTTTCCGGCACTTGCGGGAAGAATGTCGAGCAGCCGATCATGACTGGCAATGACGCGAACCGGCAGTTGCGCCTTGCGCAGGGCGCTCCGCACCGTCGCAACTTCGTCCGCGTTTGAATAGAAATAGCTGCGCTTGAACGCGCGTTGTTCGTAACCTGGTTGTGGTTGAACCTTGGGGAAGCGCGCCATGACCTGATCCACCAGCTCGGGCTGCCAGCGCGCTTTGGCGAGACACGGAAAGGACCGGTCACGCGAATAATCCGCATCCTTCGACCAGTAGATCTCGCTTCCGACCGAAGTGATCCATGCGGCGGGCTGGGGAATGCCCCATTCGCGCACGATTCGGCGCGCTTCGATGAGCGATCTGCCTGTGGCTATGGCGAATGCAAAATCGGGATTGGCGCTGAGAAAGGCGCGCAGGCGATCCACCCCGTCGGTGCACCCGGTGAGCGTGTTGTCGAGGTCGCTGACAATTAGCTTGTCGTGCTTCTTGCTTCCACGTGGTTTCACACGCTGGACGCTGGAAAGGACTTCGCTGGCGATACCCACGAAATTGTTCGCATAGCTTTCCCAACTCAGCGCGCGCGCATTGCGCAGGCCGTTTCGCGAACAGGCGGACCAACGTTCCTCATCGGTCAAAAGCTCCGCGATCGCATGCCCGATCTCGGCAATATTGCGCGGATCGATCAGCGTGCCGTGTTCCAGTTCGGATATCGTGTCGAGCGGTCCGCCGACCTTGGTCGCCACAACCGGCAAGCCATGCGCCGCGGCTTCCACGATGGTCAGACCGTAAGGCTCGATCAATGCCGGGTTGACGAACACCCCGCGCGATCGAGCCGCTATTTCGTAAAGCGCTGCAACATCCGCGCTGGTATGCGTTTTGGGGAGCGCTACCGAACCATAAAGATCGTGGCGGTCGACAAGCTGCAGAAGCTCGGTCATGACTTCGACCTGTTCGCGCTCTCCGACATTGCTGGCACTGCGCTGGCCTGCGAGAATGACGAGGTTCGCCCTTTCTCGCAGCGGAGCGAACGCCTCGACGAGCGCGCAAAGGTTCTTCTTGTGAACCGGGCGCGCTATGGCGAGCACGACCGGTTTTTGAGGATCGCGCAAGAACGGGGCTATGAGCGTGTTGGCGCTCTCAAGATCGATCTGCGTCGGGCGCGCGGCGGATACTCCGGGTATGAGCCGGTGAATGCGGTTCAACTGCGCGGATGGATAGGCAAACAGCTGACGCTCGCACTCATCGCGCGATGACCCGATTACCGCCGAAGCTCTAGCAATGGCACGGTCTTCCTCGGCAATACGCGCGTCCAGAACCTTGCAGGGGGTGCCGGTTGCTTCCAGCTTGTCCATTCCGAGCGAGTGGGCGGTGTAGATGTACGGAATGCCGAGCGTTCGCTGCGCGTGCGCGGCGACATCAGCGGCATCGGCAAAGTGTGCATGGATCAGGTCGGGAAGGCGGTCGCGCTGCCTCAGTTCCCTAATAAACGCTTCGGTAAAAGCCGCCCGATCGGCGCGCAATTCGTCTTTTGCAAGATAGTTGCGATTGCCGCTATCGATCCGCGTAATGAAACAACCCGGCTCCAGTTCCTCACGTTTTCGCGAATGGATGGCTCCAAGCTTTGGGTCGGCGAACAGGCGCGTCACGATCTCCGCGTGTTCGACCTTAGGGTGACGGGCCAAAGCACGCATCTCGCCCAGTATGTAGGCGATATGGCCGCCCGTATCTTCGGTGATTCCGTAAAAGACGGGTTCGCCGCGCAGGCAACCTCCAAGCGCAATCGAAAGAATGTGCAAAATCGTGCTCCCACCATTCGGATGTACCATCCACAAGCTGCGCGAGCGCAAGACCGCGCCGAATCCAACATCGATTGATTTTGGGTTAATTTCCGGCAACTCAGCGGATGGAGGCTGGTTCGGCGCACAAGACCGCGATCAAGGATGAACGGTTCGGCCGCAAGAAACCGTCGGTGCAACTTGCCGGACGTGATGCTCCAATCAGCGTTCTATGTGGTTCAAGCGTTGAAATCGCTCCCTCAGGGGCGACATGCGATAGCCAGGTGTCAACTATCCGCTGGCATATCCGAGCCGAGCTGTCGCTGCCGGACTAGGAAGAGCCCGAAGCGTTTGCCGAAGCAATTTCGCGCAAGCGCAATGAACTCAGTAACACCTGGCGCAGTTTTGATTGGGGCGGGCCTGTGCTGGCTCCAGACCATTCAGGAAGGCGTAGCTCCCATGTCGCTTTCATCACCGCATGGCCTCACCGCATGGCCTCACCGCACGGCCTCACCGCATGCAAAGCGTCCGGCCTAGGGCCTGAGGTTCGCTCGGGGACTGTTTGGTGCGGTCGAGAAGACTCGAACTTCCACGGGCGTTAGCCCACAACGACCTCAACGTTGCGCGTCTACCAGTTCCGCCACGACCGCACGCGTTCAGATCGGGACGGCGCAAACAGCCTTCCCGCGGTAGGTGCGCGCCCCTAGCAAGGCCGATTGACGCACGCAAGCACGAAGAACGGGGGGGTGCCCCGGTTCAGATCCGCTTAGTTCGGTGCCCAGCCAATTTCCGCGAACTTGGCAGGCGCTGGAACGTCGGTGATCGCTTCGGTCACGACGACGCTCTCGCCCGGAGCCAGTATGCCCTTCGATGGCGCGATGACCCAAGTTCCGACCTGCCGATCGCGTCCATCGCGAAACACGACAAGAAGGCTGGGGACGCGCTGCCGCTGCGCACCCTTGTTGCTGATCGACCCGTTCACCTCAAAGATGGTCTCACCGGTTGCGAGAACCGCTTCGCGCTGGTCGGCTTCGGGGAAAACCAGCGTAAGATCGGGCTGGCCCGTACCGAAGGTCGGGCGATCCAGCGGAACCCAATCGGGTAGGCCATAACGATTTATGGCAAAGGCCGTTCCGATCGCAAGCAACACAAACAGCACCAAAGCAATGATCCACGTTTGCCGCGAACGGTGTTGCGGCTCCAACAGCTCGGGTTCCCACGAGGCATTGTCGTCTTTGATAGCTGCCGCCGTTTCGCTGTCGTCACGCGTCGTTTCGGATGCGCGCGATACCGGCGCTGCGACCTCAGGCGCGAGCCCGGCCTTGGGCCCGGGCTGAACCAGGGGCTTGGAATGAAGCTTATCCTGGGGCTGGTCCTGGGCCGGGGCCGTCCGAGGTTCGGCGGGTGGCGCTGCGGACCGCGCGGGAACGCCGGGCGTTTCGCCGCTGGGCCCGGGCTGCCGCAAGGGAGCGGTTCGGGTGGTGGCCGGCGCCCGTTGCGGCATATCCGCAGCGCGATCATCGCTGGCGCGTCGTTCGCTCGGCTGGGTGGAGGCCGAGACGTTGTCGTCTGTCGGCGCGCGCATCTCGCTCTTCGCCACGGCGCGATCGACACCGCTGTCATCCTGCGATGCGGACAGCGGCGACTGGTGCCAATTATGCTTGCAGTTCGCGCAGCGCACCGTTCGGCCTTCAGCGCCAATTGCGCTTTCGGGCACCGTATAGCGCGTCGCGCAGGCGGGGCAGGTTATGATCATGGCAGCCCTATGGCATAATACGGGGCACAGGGGGCACAAGGGTACACATGTGTAATAAGGCTGCAATCGGCGCGTTTTCCACATCGCAGCGCGTATTGGGCAAGCCTCGGAGCTGCACTGCGGGGCTTTCGCCGAGCGGGGCGCGCTGATAGTGCGCGCGTCATGAACGAGCGGGCCGGTGACATCGTCAAGTTTGACAGCGTCGGGCTTCGCTATGGCACCGATAGCGAAGTCCTGAGCGATCTCAGCTTCACACTTTATCCGGGCCGTTTCTATTTCCTCACCGGTGCAAGTGGCGCGGGCAAGACCAGCTTGCTGAAGCTCCTCTATCTTGCGCAGCGTCCCTCGCGCGGAGCGATCACGATGTTCGGCGAGGATATGCACGCCCTCCCGCGTCAAGCGCTGCCTGATTATCGCCGTCGGCTTGGCGTCGTGTTTCAGGATTTCCGCCTCGTCCCGCATTTGTCCGCGCATGAGAACGTTTCGCTCCCCCTGCGCCTGGCCGGCACGCCTGAGCCGCGGATCGAGAAAGCGGTTAGCGAAATGCTTGACTGGGTCGGGCTGGCCAAGCGGATGCATGCAGTGCCTGCGCGGATGTCAGGCGGGGAGCAACAGCGCGTGGCGATTGCGCGTGCGGTCATCTCGCGCCCTCAGATCCTGATTGCGGACGAGCCGACCGGCAATGTCGATCCGGAAATGGCGCTCAAGCTTCTCCGGCTGTTCGAAGCGCTCAACAACCGCATCGGGACGACTGTCGTAGTGGCGACACACGACGTCCATCTGTTGAAGAAAGTACCCGCGTCGCTCATCATGCGGCTCGACAAGGGGCGACTGTCGGACCCGACCGGCGCATTGCGTTACCCACCGCGGGTAACACAAACCTCGAGCGGCAAGGCAGAGCGGCAGCGCGAGGAGCCCGCCAGCTTTCCCGGATCGGTGATCGGGGACGCGCGGTGACGGGGTTGTCGTCCAAGCTTGTGCGCAAGCGAGCGATACCGGAGCGCGCGGGAAACGAAGGATCGCCCGCCGGTTTGCTTGCCCCTACACGGCTGGGCGGGCCGATGCCCTGGGTGATTGCGATACTAATCGCACTGGTCGTGATCGCTGCGTCGGGTGCGCTGGCGCTCGGCAACCTGACCGAGCGCGCGCGCGCGGACCTTGCCGATGCGGTGACCGTGCAGATCGTTGAAGCCGATCCCGCGCGCAAGGCCGCCATGGTTCAAACCGCGGCGCAGGTTCTGCGCAAAGATCCCTGGGTCACATCCGTGCGCGTGGTACCGGAGCGCGAGCTTGAGGAACTGCTCGAACCCTGGCTTGGAGAGGCAGCGGCGCAGAGCGAAGTTCCGATGCCTGCGCTGATCGATGTCGAGCTTTCCGGCCGTGCTTCAGCAGAAGATATCTCGGCGCTCGAAACCCGGTTGGAGGCAGCGGGGGCGCAGGCCCGTATCGATGCACAATCGGAGTGGCTGCGGCCGGTCTACGATGCGCTGGCAGCGCTGCAGTATCTTGCGCTCGCGCTGATCGTGCTGGTCGCGCTTGCTACCGCGGCGGCGGTCTGGCTGGCAGCGCGCAACGCCTTCGTCAATCACCGCGAGGTTGTGGAGATCGTCCATTTGCTCGGCGGGACGGACCGCCAGGTCACCCGCATTTTCGAGCGGTCCGTCCTGCGCGATGCAATTTTCGGTGCGACATTCGGCGCCGCGCTTGGCCTTGCCGCGATCATCATGCTCGGCGCGCAATTTTCCGCGCTGGACGGCGGCTTGATTGCGGGCGCGCGCTTCGGCATTGGGGATTGGGTCGCGATCGCGCTGGTTCCCGCGGCGGGGATTATGCTCGCGCTGGTGACGGCGCGGATCACCATTTCTGGCGCGCTAAGGGCGATGCTTTAACCATGCGGGTTCTTTTCTATGGTGTTGCAACACTTGTGCTCGCTTGGGCGCTGGGCTTTTTGTGGTTCGTTATCGCCCTGCCCCAGCCCGCTGGCGAAGCGCGCACCGACGCGGTTATCGTCCCGACTGGCGGCGCGGGCCGGATCGGACAAGGGCTCGACGTGCTCGATCGGGGGCTGGCAGAGCGTCTTCTTGTCACCGGCGTCGATCCCGAAGTCACGCCGGACGAATTCGCCACCGAGTTCGACGTGCCCGACACACGCATGGATTGCTGCGTCACCCTGGGCTTCGCTGCCGTTGATACCCGCAGCAATGCGGCCGAAACCGCGCGCTGGGTCGAAACCAATGCCGTGCGCTCGCTGCGCCTTGTCACGACCGACTGGCACATGCGCCGAGCAGCGAGCGAGCTCGACCGGGCACTGCCGGATGATATCGCGGTGCTGCGCGATGCCGTCCCTTCCGAGCCAAGCTTTCCGAGCCTGTTCCTTGAATATCACAAGCTGCTTGCAAGCTATCTGGCCGGGTGGATCGACTTGTGAGGGCCTCGGACATCGCGGCGGCGCTTCGCAGCTTCGTGTTCTATCCTCTGTTCTACGGCGTCAGCGTGCTGATCGTCCTGGCCGCTATGCTCGCGATCCCTTCCGGTCATATGGCGTTGCGGAAAATGGTTGCGCGATGGGGGCGCTGGCACTTGTGGTGCGTCAATCATGTGCTTGGGATCCGCGTCGTGCAGGAAGGGACTATTCCGGAAGAGCCGGTCCTGGTCGCGATCAAGCACGAATCCTTTTTCGAAGCGATCGACATGCCCCGGCTGTTCGCCTACCCGGCCGTGTTTGCAAAACGCGAGCTGTTTCAGATTCCGGGCTGGGGTCTGGTCGCACGGACCTATGGCCTGATCCCGGTGGCGCGCGAGAAAGGCGCGCTCGCGCTGCGTCAGATGGTTGCGACGGCGCGCACCCGTGCGGGCGAAGGCCGGGTGCTGGTGATCTTCCCCGAAGGCACCCGCATCGCTCATGGGGACACGCCCGCATTGCAATCGGGTTTTGCAGGGATTTACAAGCTGCTCGGTCTGCCGATCATTCCAGTCGCGGTCGATAGCGGTCCGCTCTATCAGCGTGCGGTAAAACGCAGTGGAACGATCACGTACCGAGTAGGCGAGCGTATTCCCGCAGGCCTGGGTCGGCCCGAAATGGAGCGCCGCGTGCACCAGGCGATCAACGCCCTGAATGCGCCCGAACGCCTGCCGCCGCGTGGCGAGGTCCCGCTCGGTGCCTGAAGCCTGCTCACACTAATCCGCTTCGCCGCATAGCTGGCGCAGGATTACCGTCACCCGCTCCATGTCCGCAGTCTTCCCGATGGTGATCCGCAACGCGTTGGGCAGGCCTTGCGAGGGCAAGTGCCGGACCGCGTAGCCTGCGTCTGAAAGCGCCGCGAGCGCCTGCGCGGCGGTTACATCGCCTTCGAAATGGACGAGCAGGAAGTTTGCCTCGCTTGGGGAAGCGCTGATGCCGTGGTTGCCCAGCGCCGCAATTGCCTCGGCCAGCCGCGCGCGTTCGCGGGTGTTGTGGACGCGGCTGGCGGCGACGAAGTCCTGATCGCCCAGCGCGGCGAGCGCGGCCTTCTGCCCGCTGACGCTGACATTGAACGCGCCGCGCAGCCGGTTGACGAGGTCAATCAGATGCGGCGCGCCGCTGACCCAGCCGACCCGTTCGGAGGCGAGGCCATAGGCCTTGGAGAAGGTGCGGCTCACCAGCACGTTTTCATGCGCGGCGGCGAGCGCGAAACCAGCGTGTTGTTCGGATGGGTCGATGTATTCGCCGTAAGCTTCATCCACCACCAACAGCACGTCGGCAGGCAGGCCGGCGTGGAGGCGGGCGACCTCGGTCGGGGGGAGGTAGCTGCCGACCGGATTGTTGGGATTGTCGAGCAGCACGACCTTGGTCGCGGGCGTGACCGCCGCCAGCAGGTTGTCGACGCTGGCGCCGCAGCCCTCGGGCTCGGCCAGCACCGGCGTTGCGCCGACCTTCTGGGCCAGCAGCGGATAGAGCGAGAAGGAATAGCGCGAGGCCAGCACCTCGTCCCCCGGCCCGGCCAGTGCCTGCACGATGCAATGCAAGAGCTCGCCCGAGCCGGTGCCGCACACGATGCGCGCCGGATCGAGCCCGTGGACTGCCGCAATCGCCTCGCGCAGCGCGCGCGCATCTGGATCGGGGTAATCCGCTGCGACATGCCCCTCGGCCAAAGCCGCCAGCGCCGCCGGGCTGCTGCCGAGCGGGTTCTCATTGGCGGAGAGCTTCACGAGCGGCTTGCCGCTTGCCGACTTGGATGTGCCGGGCACGTAGGCATGGATGTCGAGGACATAGGGTTTGGCTGATGGTCTGTCGGTCATGGTGCCGGGATCGCGCATTCGGTAAGGTTGGGGCGGTGCTTCGACAAACGCAGCATGGCCCGGAAAAAAGATGGCGTCCTCCTAACCGCTCGTCTCAAGCTTGTCGAAGGGCGGTTTTTCCTCTTTGGCGATCGCGATGAATTCGCCGCCGCTTTCTCACACGTTTGCCCTCCCCGATCCGCTGCCGCTCGATTGCGGGCAAGCGCTGGTGGGCGCGCAGATCGCTTACGAAACCTATGGCACGCTCGATGCAGAGCGGTCCAACGCCATCCTCGTTTGCCATGCATTGACCGGCGACCAGTTCGTGGCGAGCGAGCATCCGGTAACCGGCAAGCCGGGGTGGTGGGCGCGCATGGTCGGGCCGGGAAAGCCAGTCGATACCGATACGCATTTCGTCATCTGCGCCAATGTCATCGGCAGTTGCATGGGATCGACCGGGCCATCGAGCCTGGCGGGCGACGGCGCGCCTTACGCGATGCGCTTTCCGGTCATCACGATCCGCGACATGGTGCGCGGGCTCGTCGCGCTGCTTGACGATCTAGGGATCGCGCAGCTCCATGCGGTGATCGGGGGATCGATGGGCGGGATGCAGGCGCTCAGTCTTGCTGCCCACTGGCCGGAGCGTGCCGCCCGGGTGCTCGTTATTGCCTCGACCGCGCGGCACTCGGCGCAGAACATCGCGTTTCACGAAGTCGGGCGACAGGCCATCATGGCCGATCCCGCCTGGCAGGACGGCGACTATTACGCTCATGACGCGGCGCCCGATAACGGCCTTGCCGTCGCGCGGATGGCCGCGCACATCACCTACCTTTCCGAAGCGGGACTGACCGCCAAGTTCGGCCGCCGCCTGCAGGATCGCCCGGACGGGACGAAAGGTGCCAAGAGCTTCGGCTTCGATGCCGACTTCCAGATCGAGAGTTACCTGCGCTATCAGGGCAGCGGCTTTACCCAGCGCTTCGACGCCAATTCCTATCTCTATATCACCCGCGCGATGGACTATTTCGATCTGGCCGAAGACCATGGCGGCACGCTCGCAAACGCCTTTACCGGAAGCGAGGCGCGCTTCTGCCTCGTCAGCTTCGATACCGACTGGCTCTACCCCACGGCGGAAAGCCGCCATATCGTCCACGCGCTGAACGCGGCCGGCGCGAAGGTGAGCTTCGTCGAGCTGTCAGCGCCCAACGGCCATGACAGCTTCCTGCTCGGACACGAACAGCTTGACCGCGTAGTTGCAGGATTCATCGAATGATGCGCGCGCAGCTCGGCGATCTACGCCCGGATCTGGCGACCATTGCGCGCCATGTGTCGACCGGTTCGCGCCTCCTCGATATAGGCTGCGGCGACGGGCAGTTGATGGAGGTTCTCGAAACGCAAAAAGGTTGCGACGCACGCGGGATGGAGCTCGATGCGACGTTGGTAGAACGCTGCGTGGCGCGCGGGCTCTCTGTCGTTCAGGGCGATGCGGATACCGATCTTGCGGACTACCCGGACAAGGCTTTCGATTACGCGATCCTCAGCCAGACATTGCAGACCGCCGCCCGGCCTGACCGGATGCTTGACGAATTGCTGCGCATCGGCACTCGCGCCTTTGTCAGCTTCCCCAACTTCGCGCACTGGCGCACTCGCACCGCGCTGCTTTTTGGCGGTCGCATGCCGATCACGCGGGCGTTGCCGGTCAGCTGGTATGCGACCGACAACATTCACCACGTGACTATCGCGGACTTTCGCGAACTGGTGCGCGAGAAGGGAGCGACAATCGCCCGGTCCTGGTTCTTCGCGGACGAGCGCGCTCTTGCCTCCGTCGGAGCGAATTGGCGCGCCGAATTCGCGGTGTTCGAACTCAGGCGTTAGGCGCCCATCTGGATCCCGCAGATCTTGTGTCCGTCGGGATCGGTGAAATAGCTCAGGTTCATCGTGCCCATCGAGCCGGAGCGCGGGCCGGGTGGGTCTTCGATGCTGGTGCCGCCGTTTGCCACCGCGACATCGTGCAGTTCCTTCACCTGATCGAGATTCTTGCACTTGAACCCGATGGTAAAGCCATTGGCGCATTCGGCTGGCTTACCATTGATCGGTTCGCTCACGGCGAACGTACCGCCGTCATGGATGTAGAACAACCGGGTCTGGCCAGTGTCGTTGGTGTGCTCCATCGGTTCACCAGCGCCAAGCACGCCGAGCACCGCATTGTAGAATTTCCTGGACTTGTCGATGTCGTTCGTTCCGATCATGACGTGGTTGATCACTATGTCTCTCCTCGATTGCTTCGCTTTCCCGCGGAATAGGCGCGCGTTATGACGCCAGCAAGACCTGTCGTGCGACGTATTGTCGCCAACCGTTCATGCGCGTTCTCCTAAAGGGCAGCCCATGACCTTTTTCCTGGCGCTCGCCGCGCTCGTCACCGTGCAAGACAGCGCACCGACCTTACCGTCCGCTCCGGCCGAAGTGCCGCCCGTCACCGAGGCAATGCGCACGCTCGGCCCCGAAGCGCGCGCGGCCTTGCGCTGCGCGGCGGCGGTCTCGCTCGTGGCGCACGGCCAGTCGATCGGGAACGAAGCTGCGAACAAATGGCCCCCCGTGGGCGAGAGCGGGCGCGAGTTCTTCGTTCGTTCGATGGCGCAGTTGATGGACCAGACCGGGCTCGATCGCGCCGGGATCTCCGCACTGGCCCAAGCCGAGGCGCAAAGATTGTCGGACGGTGGCGAGGTCGATGCGATCATGCCCGCCTGCCTGCTGATGCTCGACGCCGCGGCTTTGTAACACAGCGCGATCCGATCCGCCTCGATTTGGATCGGGTGCAACGAAGGTATGGATAAGCTCGCGAACATGGTGCACTAGCGGAGATCCGCGATGTGGCAGCTGTATCAATTTCCCCTGTGCCCTTTCAGCCGCAAGATCCGGCTCCTGATGGGTGAGAAGAATATTGCCTACGACCTTGTTCGCGAAAACCCCTGGGATCCGTCCGAAGCCTTCCTCAACCGCAACGCCGCGGGATGCACTCCGGTGCTGGTCGAAGAGGCGAAGGGACTGGTCCTCGCCGATAGCCGCGCGATCGCGGAATATCTCGAAGAGACGGTCGAGCGTGCGCCCATGATCAATGGGACGGCGGCGAACCGGGCGGAAATTCGCCGGCTGGTCGCGCTGTTCGATGAAAACTTCTACGCCGAAGTCACAGCGCCGCTGCTCTTGGAGCGCATGAAAAAGCGGCTGTTCTTCCGGGAGCCTCCCGACAGCCGCGCGCTGCGCGAAGCGATGCGACTGGCGCATGCCCATCTCGATTACATGGACTGGCTGATAGACAATCGCCCGTGGCTCGCCGGATCGCGGATGAGCCTCGCCGATCTGGCCGCCGCCGCACAGATCAGCGTGGCTGATTATCTTGGCGGGATCGACTGGCGCGGACACGAACAGACGCGCGGCTGGTATGCCGTGTTCAAGAGCCGGCCGAGCTTTCGCCCCCTCCTCGCCGAGCGGATGGAATCAATTCGGCCGCCCGATCATTACGCTCTGGTCGATGTCTGAGAGCGCATGCGCTTGCCTCCCGCGCGCCCGATCCCGATATCTGGGGCGAAGGAGATACGATCGATGACCGACAAGAATGTCGCGATGACCGAAACCGAGTGGCGCGAGCGCCTGTCGGACGAACAATATTATGTCCTGCGCGAAGCCGGGACCGAACGGGCCTTTACCGGCAAGTATGACAAGCACTTTGAGGAAGGTGAATACGCCTGTGGTGCCTGCGGGCAGGTCCTTTTTCTCAGCGATGCCAAATACAATAGCGGCTGCGGCTGGCCCGCATTCTTCAAGCCTGCCGATAACGAGAATGTCGAAGAGCACCGCGATGTTAGCTTCGGGATGGAGCGCGTCGAAGTGCGCTGTTCGAATTGCGACAGCCATCTTGGCCATGTGTTCCCCGATGGCCCACCCGAAGCGGGGGGAATGCGTTATTGCATCAATTCCGCCGCACTCGATTTCGAGCCCGATACGGCAGATGGGGGCGCGTGACGCCTACCATCGGGGAGGAGCGTGCGCGCTGGTGTTCACGGCTCGTTACAACTGCTCTATGCACGGGGTCTGAGGGGCGCGTGAAGCCCTTGCGAAACGCATGGGTCTGAATGTCGAAACGCGGGAACTCCTTGCAGAACAAGAACAAGCGCGGATCGCGCAAGGCGGCTCGTGAACGTGCGAGCGGTACTGAGCAGCCCGCGCGCGCATCGTCCGACGGCGACGGTCCGCGCAAACCCTCCTTCGTGTGGCGCTGGACGAAGCGGATCGCGGGCTGGAGCGCGGCGGCTGCCCTGCTCGCAGCAATTTTCCTCGCCTTCGCCGTTGGCTTCGCCTCCCGCTCGATACCCAGCTTCTACCAGTTAAAGGCGAACCAGGTCGGGCAGACCATCCTGGTTCGCGCCCGCGATGGGACCGAGATTGTGGAGCTGGGGCCAAGCTTTGGCCAATGGCTCGAATTCGATCAGATCCCTGACAACATGAAGAACGCGATGGTCGCGGTCGAGGACCGGCGATACTATTCTCATGTCGGGATCGATGCCTGGCGCACAATTGGCGCAATTGTCGAAGGCGTGACCGGTTCACGCGAGCGGGTTGGCGGAACGTCGACGATCACGCAGCAGCTGGCGCGCAACCTGTTTCTCTCCTCCAACCGCTCATTCGACCGCAAGGCGCGCGAGGCGGTGCTAGCGCTCGCGCTGGAATGGCGGTTTACGAAAGAGGAGATCCTCGAGCTTTATCTCAACAAAGTCTATTTCGGTGGCGGCGCCTACGGGATCGACAGCGCCAGCCGGAAATTCTTCAGCCATCCCGGTTCCGAGCTGAGCGTTGCCGAAAGTGCAATTATTGCAGGACTGGTCAAGGCGCCCAGTCGCTACTCGCCGACCGCCGATGTCGACCGGGCGGTCGCGCGCGCGCAGACAGTGCTGCGGCTGATGCGCGAACAGGGCTACATCACGGCAAGTCAGGCGTCGGTCGATGTTGGTACGGTCGAATTAAAGGAGCAGGTCGGGCAGAACTCTGTGCGCTATTTCACCGACTGGGCCTTGCCGCAGCTCGACATCCTGCTGCCCGAGACCGACGCGCCGATCGAGGTGTGGACCACGCTTGATGTCGGCAAACAGCGCGCCGCGACTGCTGCGATCGATGCAAACACGCCCGAAGGAACGCAAGGTGCGCTCGTAAGTCTGGACCGCGATGGTGCGATCCTCGCGCTGGTGGGTGGCACCGATTATGTCGAGACCAACTTTAATCGCGCGACCAGCGCGATGCGCCAGCCGGGCTCGTCGTGGAAATTGTTCGTCTACCTTGCCGCGCTCGAAGCAGGCTACACTCCGGATGACCGCGTGGTCGATACACCGATCACCATCGACGGGTGGAGTCCGCGCAATTCGAGCGGGCGGAATGTGGGCGAGACCAATCTGCGCACCGCATTCGCCTATTCGATCAATACCGTTGCAGCGCAACTGGGCAACGAGGTCGGCTTCGGCACGGTCGCCTCGATGGCCCGACGCTTTGGCATCAGCAGTCCGATTTCGACCTTCCCTTCGATGGTGCTCGGTTCTTCCGAAGTCCGCCTGATCGAGATGACCCGCGCCTTCGCTGCCGTTTCGGCGCAAGGCATGGCGGTCGAACCCTATGGAATCATCAAGGTCGAAACCGCGGATGGCGACCTTCTGTATCAGCACAAGCGCGCGCGCGAAACGCAGCTTGTTCCCGATTACGTCGCGGCCGGGATTACCGACCTCCTTCAAGCCGCGGTGCAGACGGGCACCGGGCGCGCAGCACAGATCGGGCGGCCAGTCGCCGGCAAGACCGGAACGACGAGTTCGAACAAGGACGGCTGGTTCGTCGGCTTCTCATCTGGCATTACCACGGGCGTGTGGATGGGCCGCGACGATGCCGCTGCCGTGGCGGGCCTTCAGGGTGGACGCGCCCCCGCACAGGCCTTTGCCGCCTATATGCGCTATGCCGTACGCGACCGCGCCATCGTGGAGTTCGATACCGATCTCGATCTGCCCGAATGGCGGCTGGAGCCCGATGAAGAGGACATGTTCGGTGACCCGGAGGACTATTACTATATCGACGAGAACGGCAATCTGATCGAACCGGGTTCAAGCGATCCCATCGGTGATCCACTGGGCGATCCGATCTCTCGCGGCGAAGAGCGCGGTCGGCGCGAAAGTCCGGCATCAGGCCCGCGCCCCCGCACACCTAGCGCGAACGAACCACCGGCAGCGGTCAGTGAGGATTTCCTTGAAGAGGCAACCGGCGGTCCGGTCCGCGCGCCACCTCCGCCTCGCGCCGCGCCAAGCCCGCGTCCGCGCGACACGCTCGACCTGCCTTCACCCGGCCGATCGCAAAACGGCCAGCAATCACCGCGCCCATAATTGGTTGGACAGCGCAAAAAAGGCGCCGGGCTCATCGCGCCGGCACCTTTTGCGTAGTCAGAACGGATTTCGCCGCGAGTTACCGCAGACGGATCGGAACGAAACGGGGCGGTGCGCCGCGACGCTGGATCCGCAGGAGCACCGCGTCGCGGTCCTGAGCTTCGGCAGCGTTGATCTGCGCCCGCAGCGCTTCGACCGTGGGCACATCGGTATAGTTTGCCGAAAGGATGATGTCGCCACGTCGCAGGCCTTTGCGTTGCGCGTCAGAGCTCGGATCAACCGCACCGATTACCAGGCCACTGGTTTCAGGTGGCACACCGAGGCTGCGCGCGATCTGCGGCGTCATGCCGAGCACCTGAAGCCCGAGTTTCTCAGCGATCATGTCATCGCCTTCACTCGGATCCATCGGTTCTTCGCTGTCGGGATCGAACGTCTGCTGCGCCTGCGCAAGGTCGGCTTCGCTTGGCCGTCGGCCAAGCGTGGTGTTGAGCGTCACTTCTTCCCCGTCACGCAGGACCGTAATCGGTATGGTCTTGCCCGGGTCGATGTTGGCTACGAGGAAGGAGACGCTCTGGTCCGCGCTTACCTCCTGCTTATTGACGCCGATGATTATGTCGCCAGCCTTAAGGCCCGCGCGCTCGGCCGGGCTGTCATCGCTGACGACTTGGACGATCTCGCCACGGTTGCGGTCAAGCCCCAGCGAACCGGCGAATTCTTCGTCAATCGGGTTAAGGCTCACGCCGAGATAGCCGCGCTCGATCTCGTTTCCTTCGCGCAATTGTGCAACGATCGGAGCGGCAATTTCGGCGGGGATCGCAAAGCCGATGCCGACGCTGCCGCCAGACGGCGAGAAAATCGCGTTATTGATGCCGATCACGTTGCCGCGCATGTCGAACAGCGGGCCGCCTGAATTGCCACGATTGATGCTGGCATCTGTCTGGATATAGCGATCGTAGGCGCCGCCCTGTCCCGTATTGCGATAAACGGCAGAGATAATCCCGCTGGTCACCGTGCCGGCAAGACCGAAGGGGTTTCCGATCGCGACCACCCATTCACCGACCCGCGCTTGGCTTGAATCGCCGAACCGCACGAAGGGAAAGGTGTCGCCAGAACGGATCTTGAGCACCGCGAGGTCGGAAGCAGGGTCCGCGCCGATCAGGTCCGCTTCGTATTCGCGGCCATCGGTCATCGTGACGGTAATTTCCTCCAGCGTCGCGCGATTATCGGGTGAGACGACGTGGTTGTTCGTCACGATAAATCCATCGGCGCTGATGATGAAGCCTGAACCCAGCGATTGTGCTTCACGGGTCCGTGGCTGGTTGCCACCGCGCCGATTGAACAGCTCGGCAAAAGGCGTGCCCGCGAACGGGTTGGACTCGATCGTCACGCGCTGGCGTGTCGCGATGTTGACGACCGCAGGCTGCAATTGCTCGGTCAGATCGGCGAAGCTGGCAGGCGCGCCTTGTACCGGCACGACCCGTTCCATCACCGCATCATCGTTCTGCGCGACCTGAGCGCCAGCCGGAATGCCGGTCGCAAGCGAAATCGCTGCGCCGCCCACCAGCAGCGCACTCGTCAATCCATACACATAACGCACGTTGCTCACGTCCTCTCGTTCCTTTTCCTCCGGGTCGAGGCGATCCAGAAGAAGCTCGCCCTTGCACACCCATCAAACTATGCCGCGCAAAAGAGGCTACACGGACTGAACGCCCTTTGAACACGCGACGTCGCCGATAGAGACCTGTCGGCCGTTCGTCGGACCGCTTAGCAGGTTCTTTACGTGGCGATACTCAACGTCCTTATGCCTCAGCGTCCGCGGAACTGGTTGAAATATTCATTGTCGCTGTCGAGCACCATCGAACTGCCGCCTTCACCATTGATGAAAGTCTGGCGGTAGCTCTCCATCGCGCGGTAGAAATCGTAGAAGTCCGGGTCCTTGCCATAGGCGTCAGCGTAAGTGTTGGCTGCATCCGCATCAGCTTCGGCACGAATGATCTGCGCATTCTTGCGGCCTTGCGCACGGATCGTCTCGGCCTGCTCCTGCCGGTCGGATATCATCCGGGTAAAGGCAGCCTCGAGCGGCGTGCCTTCGGGCAGATCGGCGGCCTTGATGCGTACATCGATGATCTGCGCTCCGTATTCGCGGGCCTGCCGGTCGAGCGTATCGCGAATGTTCGTCATCGCGGTCCCACGCTCGGCCGTCAGCAGGCTGGCGAAGGTCCGGCGACCCAGCTCCTGCCGCAGCACCGAGGTAAGGATCGGCGAAAGCTGCGAGCGCAGGCGGTTTTCGTCACCCGCTCGTTCGACCATCGTTACCGGCTGGATGATGCGGAACCGGGCATAGGCATTCACGCGCAAGCGCTGCTGATCGCTGGTGAGCACCTGCTGGTTGTCCATGTCGAGATCGAGCACCCGGCGTTCGACCATCTGTACCCGATCGACGAAGGGAATGCGCCACCAGAAGCCCGCGCCGGTCTGCCCGTACGGATCTTCCGGGTCGAACATGTTGACTATCGAATGCGGTTCACCCGTTCGCACGATCACGGCTTGCTTGGTCTCGGGCGTTACGAACAGGGTCGAGGCAAGCACGACCAGCACGGCGATCGCGGCAATGATCGCGAATTTGTATCTATCCCAAATGGTTTGCATCTTACTGCCTTGGTCTTTCCTGCGCTGGAGCCGGATTGCTGTTCTGCCTGCCACGTTCGACTTCGCGCAGCGGCAGGTACGGCGTCACGCCGTCGGCATCGATCACGGTCTTGTCGGTGTTCGACAGCACGGCTTCCATCGTCTCGTAATAAAGGCGGCGCCGCGTCACTTCGGGGGCCATGCGATATTCGGCATAAATCTGATTGAACGCTTCGGCATCACCTTCGGCGCGCGCAAGCACCTGCTGGGCGTAGCGCCGCGCACGGTTCAGTTCACGCTCGGCATCCTGCTGCGCGGCGAGGACGTCGTTGAAAGCCTCGATCACCCGCTCGGGCGGATCGGTCTTGTCGATCTCCACACCCTGCACCGCAATCCCCGCGCCATAGCCATCGAGGATGGCCTGAATGCGGGTTCGCACGTTCTGTTCGACATCGGCGCGGCCTTCACCCGAAATCACGTTGTCGAGTGTTTTCTCCGCAACGGAGGAACGCATCGCGGTTTCCGCCGCCTCGCGCACGGTCTCGATCGGATCGGCGAGCTGAAACTGGAAGAGCGTCAGATCATCGATATTCCAACGCACCGAATAGGACAGATCGACGAGGTTCTGGTCGCCTGTGAGAATGAGCTTGGTCGGGACTTCCTCGGTGCGGATCTCGATCACGTTTTCCTTGTCGACCTGGCTGATCGGCCAGGGAAAGGAAACATTGGTGCCCGGACCAAACGTGTCGACATATTTGCCGCCGAAGCGAGTAACCACCGCTTCCTCGCCCGGCTGGACGAAGTGAACACTGGTTGCAATAATCCAGATCGCGGCAAGCCCGCCGATGATCCAGGGCACGAGATTGCGGCCGCCCGGCCCTTGCGGGAGGCGGAATTGCGGGCCGCCCGGTCCGCCACTTCGGCGAGGCCCTTCGGGCCCGCGGTTCTTGAAGATATCCTCGATCGAAGCCGAACGACGCTTGCCCGCATTGTCTGAACCGCCGCCAGGCAACCAGGGGTTGCGCGGCCCATCGGACTTCTCACCCGAAGGCGTGTCCGGATCAGGCACGCTGTCATCACCGCGCTTGCCCGGAGTGCCCCACGGGTTTTTCTTGCCCGCCATTGCGAGACCCCAATGCTTCATAGAACCGTCAAAAAATCCCATGGCACCGTTATAGGGACCCGGTATGGGGAAAAACAGGGGTGGGCTGCGTGAATTTGATGCTAGAGGCGCGGCGTTATGGACAAGCCGGACAAGACCAACAATGCCGCGACCGATGACGAAGTCCGGCTGCGCGACGCTTTGCCACCTGAGATAGCGAGCCGGGTCCGCTCGGCGCGGGTGACGGACAATCGCGCGGTGATCATCGCGGATGCAAGCGATCTGGGAGCCAAGGCGCGCGACGAGCTGGAAGAACTGATCACCGGTGCGCTGAGCGAGCAGCCGGATGTTTCGGAGGTCCGCGTTGCCCTTATCGCGGATCGCAAGCGCCGCACGGTCCTCGCGGTCGGCTCTGGCAAGGGAGGCGTGGGCAAATCGACGCTCACCACCAACCTCGCCGTCGCGCTCGCGAAAATGGGGCGCAAGGTCGGCGTGATCGACGGTGATATTTACGGCCCATCGCAGCCACGCCTGCTCGCGACCGAGCGCGACAAGCCGATGACGCGGGACAACAAGCTGCTGCCGATCCAAAGCCCACACGGGGTCGGGGTGCTTTCGATGGGGCATCTGGTGCCGCCGGGCAAGGCGCTCGCATGGCGTGGACCGATGGCGGGCAAGGCGCTGGGCCAGCTGATCGAAGCCGACTGGGGCGATACCGAACTCCTCATCATCGATCTGCCGCCTGGCACCGGCGACGTACAGCTCTCGATGATGGCCGACAACAAACCCGATGGCGCGATCCTGGTATCGACCCCTCAGGATCTCGCGCTCTTGGATGCGAGCCGTGCGGGCCAGTTGTTCGAAGAAGGCGGCGTTCCCATCATCGGTCTGGTCGAAAACATGGCAGGCTATGAATGTCCGCATTGCGGCGAGGTAAGCGATCCGTTCGGTTCGGGCGGGGTCGAGAAATTCGCCGAAGCGCTCGAAATTCCCTTCCTGGGGCGCATTCCGCTGACGATCGAGACCCGCAAGAGCGGCGATGCCGGGACACCGCCAGCCGCTCAGGGCGGAGCGATAGCGGCACCCTTCATCGCTATTGCGCAGAAGCTCGATCGCTGGATGCCCAGCGGAACCGTGTAGACAATGAGGGTTACGCGGCGCGGGTTGATTACGGGCGCAGCGCTCGGGGGTGGGCTGTTGGTGGCCTGGACATTCGTGCCGCGCACTTTTCCGATCCCGCTGGAACCCGCGGCAGGCGAACACCTGTTCGGCGCGTGGCTGAAGATCGCGGAGGATTCGGTGGTTAGCGTCGCCGTCCCGCAGCTCGAAATGGGTCAGGGCATATCGACCCTGATCCCCCAGATCGTCGCAGAGGAACTGGGTGCGGACTGGCGGCAGGTCGCGATAGAGCCTGCACCGGTTTCGCCCGCTTATCCCAATGTCCCGCTCGCACGGCGCTGGGCGATGTTATGGGACCCACTGGTCGCTGGCCTATCGGAAGGATCGGACGCATGGCTGGCGGCGCGCTTTGCTCGCGAACAGCGCTTCACCGCCACCGCTGATGGGACCAGCCTCGCTGCGTACGAGGCGATGGCCCGCTCGGCGGGAGCAGCGGCGCGCGCGATGCTGGCAATGGAAGCGGCGGCGCGATGGGGAACCACGTGGGAGGAATGCGAGGTTGATCGCGGGCTTGTCATCTGGCGCGATCGCAGCGCGACCTTTGGCGAACTTGCGAGCGGTGCAGCAGAACGCTCGCCCCCCGACCCGCCGCCATTACGGCCCGCCGCACCGGTCGCCGCACCGCTCCCCAATCTGCCGCACGGCCTCATCCCCGGCGATATCGAAACCCCTTCCGACTACCCCCGCATCGATTGTCCGGCAAAGGTCGATGGCAGCCTTGCCTTTGCGGCCGACGTTCGCTTGCCCGGCATGGTCTATGCCGCAATCCGCCACGGGCCCAATAACGGCGCGGAGTTGACTGGATTCAACGAAGCAGGCGCTGCTGGAATACCCGGCGTGATCGGCGCGGTCAGGAACCGACGCTGGCTTGCGGTTGCAGCGACGACATGGTGGACCGCCGAACAGGCCCTAACCGCCATGCGACCGCGCTTTCGCGCCGCTTACCCGGTCGACAGCGCCGAAATCGAAGCGCGGCTCGATACCCAGCTTGACGGCGGAGCAAGCTTCGAGATCGCGCGGGTAGGCGAAAGCGAGGCCGCAGGTCAGGACATGCGCGTTGATTTCGCGCGTCGCTATGATGCCGCCCCTGCCCATGCCGCGCCGCTGGAGACGGCCAGTGCGACGGCGCGCTACACCGGTGACCGGCTCGACCTGTGGATGGCGAGCCAGGCCCCCGAACAGGCGCGTGAAGCGGCGGCGCGGGCGGTTGGTCTCGCGTCCCACCAGGTGGCCCTTTACCCAATGCCCGCCGGCGGTAGCTTCGATGCACGGCTGGAGCATGACCACGCCATCGAGATCGCGCATATCGCGAAAACGCTGGAGCGGCCGGTCCAACTTACCTGGTCGCGACGTAGCGAGATGATCCGCTCACGCCCGCGCCCACCTTACGCGATGCTGCTCGGCGCTCAGCTGACACGCGCTGGTGGCGGCGCTGGCGGCATGATCGAGACGCTCAGGATGCGGATCGCCTGCCCCAGCGCCGGCCATGAATTCGGGCGGCGGCTGTTCGGCAATCTCACGGCATGGGCGGCGATCCGCGAGACCATCGGCAAGCCTGACCCCCTTGCGCTCGAAGGTGCGCTGCCAGCCTATCAAATCCCACGGATGAGCGCGCATCATATCCCTACCGAAATCCGTCTTCCGACGGGGCGCGTGCGGGGTAATTCGCATGGCCCTATGGCTTTTGCGACCGAGAGCTTCGTGGACGAGATCGCTGCGAGGGCCTCACGCGAACCGCTCTCCTTCCGCATGGCGATGCTGGGCAGCGATCCGCGGCTGGCCGCGTGCCTTCAGCGCGCCGCGTCGATGGCGCAATGGGATGGGGGAAGCGATCAGAGCGGACAGGGCCTCGCCTGCTACCGACTGGGCGATGAACAGGGCGGCGCGCGGATCGCCTGCGTCGCCACCGCGCGGCGCGATGCCGAAAGTGGAAGCGGCGGAGTGCGCCTGAGCCGCATGGCCGTCGCGGTCGATATCGGGCGGATCGTCAATCTGGATATCGCGCGCCAGCAGATCGAGGGCGGGCTGGTGTTCGGCATCGGCACCGCGCTGGGCCGAGCCTTGGCCATACGCGGCGGAGTTCCGTCCAGCACCGATTATGCCGACATGGGCCTTCCCACGCTCGCCGACACGCCGGAGATCGCGGTCGATTTTCTGCCGAGCGATGCAGTGCCCGCCGATCCGGGCGAGCTGGGCGCCATCATTGCCCCGCCCGCCATCGCCAACGCGCTCTTTTCAGCGACGGGCTTGCGGTTGCGCCGCCTGCCCTTACTTTCAGGCGGGATCTGACACGCTGCGAACTGGTCGCCCGCGCCTCCGGGCACTGTCCTCACCCGTATCTGCAACCTCATTCTTCACATCGAGCGTTAGACCCGCATGACTTGGCAGCCCCAGCGCCTTCCCAAAGATCACCCCCCGGTGAGGAGTGGGTTGATCGGCGTGCTCCTAATCAATCTGGGGACGCCGGATGCGCCCGATCCGCTGTCGGTCAAACGCTACCTTGCGCAATTCCTGTCCGACCGACGCGTCATCGAGCTTCCTCCGATTGCCTGGCAACCCATCCTGCGGGGGATCATCCTGAATACACGGCCTGTCAAAAGCGCGAAGGCCTATGCGAAAATCTGGACCGAACGCGGCTCGCCGCTCGCCGATATCACCGCTCGGCAGGCAGAAGCGATAGCGGGCGCTTTCGGCGGCGACGTTCTGATTGACTATGCGATGCGCTACGGCTCGCCCTCGATCGAACAGCGGCTGGGCGAACTCACCGATAAGGGCTGCGACCGGATCCTGATCGCGCCGATGTATCCGCAATATTGCGCCGCGACCACCGCCACCGTGTTCGACGAGGTCGCCCGCATCCTTTCCGGCATGCGCTGGCAGCCGACGCTGCGGTTCATGCCGCCCTATCATGACGACCCGCTCTATCTTGCCGCCTTGGCGGACGACCTGACCCGGCAAGTGAGCGCACTCGATTTCCGGCCCGACGTTATGCTCCTCTCCTTTCACGGCATGCCGCAGCGCACGCTGGAGCGCGGCGACCCGTATTATTGCCATTGCCAGAAGAGCGCGCGGTTGCTGCGTGAACGCCTGAGCGAGCGGCCCGAGTTCAAAGGCATGCGGTTCGAGACGACTTTCCAGTCGCGCTTCGGCCCGGCCCAATGGCTCGAACCTGCAACGGATGCGACGCTGGTTGCGGAAGGGGAGAAAGGCACCAAGGGGCTGGTCGTCGCGGCCCCTGGGTTTGCGGCAGATTGCGTGGAGACGCTGGAGGAACTGGCGCTCGAAGGGCGCGACGAATTCCTCGACGCGGGCGGCGAGCATTATGCCGTGCTCGATTGTCTCAATGTCTCGCCCGCTGGGACGGCGATGGTCAGAGGGCTGATCGGGCGCGAGCTGTCCGGCTGGATTTAGATTTTGCTCTTATTAAACCTCGTGTAAGTAGCAATAGCGAACCTGTTCCCCCCTGCTGCTGCTACGAGGCTGCCTTGCCATGGCTACGCTTGCCGCCCATCACAATGCTGTTCCAAGCTTCGATCACTGGAGCGAAGGCAATCCCGGCACTGATACGATCAGCCACATTCCGGGCGAAAAGGGGCTGCCGTTTGTCGGTAACACCTTCAAGATGCTCGCCGACCCGCATGCGTTCACCCGCCGGATGGTCGAAAGCCATGGGATGGTTTACAAGACCCATGCCTTTGGCGGCTGGCAGGTCGCCCTGATCGGAGCCGATGCCAACGAACTGGTCCTGTTCAACAAGGACAAGATCTTTTCCAGCGAGCAAGGCTGGGGCCCGGTGCTCGACCAATTGTTTCCGCGCGGGCTCATGCTGCTCGATTTCGATCACCACCGGATCGACCGGCGCGCGCTTTCGATCGCGTTCAAGCCCGGGCCAATGCGCCATTATGCCGGAGCGCTGAACAGCGGTATCGCGCGCGAAGTCGCAAAGTGGGAGGGCAGTCTACTGTTCTATCCCGCGATCAAGCAGCTGACGCTGGACCTTGCAGCCGACAGTTTCCTAGGCATCCCGTGGGGACCCGAGGCTGACCGGATCAATACCGCTTTCGTCGATATGGTGCAGGCGAGCGTGGCGCCGGTTCGCAAGCCACTGCCCTTCACCAAGATGAAACGCGGCGTAGACGGGCGCGCCTTCATGGTCGATTTCCTAACGCGCGAGACGAACCGGCGCAGAACCGAAGGCGGCGGACAAGACATGTTCAGCCAGTTCGCGACCGCCACACGCGAGGATGGGTCCATGCTGCCCGTCGACGAGGTGGTTGATCACATGAGCTTCCTGATGATGGCGGCGCACGATACGATCACGTCGTCTGCGACCTCGCTTGTATATTACCTCGCGACCGAGCCTGAATGGCAGGAGAAACTGCGCGAGGAGATCTTCGCGACCACCGGCGGCCCCGACGGGCACGGGCTGCCGCGCGCGCTCGACTACGAGGATATCGGCGCGCTCGAAATGACCGACATGGCGTTCAAGGAGAGCTTGCGTCTGGTCCCACCCGTGCCCTCAATGCCCCGCCGGGCGCTCAAGAGCTTCGAATTTGGCGGATATTCGATTCCGGCTGGCCAGCCTTGCGGGATCAATATTTACTGGACTCATCATAGCGATGAATATTGGGACGCGCCCTTCACTTTCGATCCGCTGCGTTTCACGCCCGACAAGGTGAAGGCGCGGCATAAATACGCCTGGGTCCCGTTCGGCGGCGGCGCGCATATGTGTCTCGGCCTGCATTTCGCCTACATGCAGGTGAAGATCTTGATGGCGCAGATACTCCAGCGCTACCGGATCGTGGCCGAAGACGGCTATGCGCCGGAGTGGCAAGCCTGGCCGATCCCGCAACCCAAGGACGGGCTGAAGGTCGAGTTCAAAGCCCTCTGACCTAACGGACCATGCCGTTAAGCCCTTGGCAATCGTCTCTGGCCGACTGTCAAGGACATGATCCGTGTCGCCAAGCTTGCCATGTGCGTATGTCTCGCGGTTTCGAGCGCGCTTCCGGTCGGAGCACGTGCCGATAAAGCGGAGCCGGTCCAGATCGCCGGACAATGCGAATATGCTGACCGTCTGGCGCCCCTGCTCGAACAGTTTCACACGTTCGCGATATGTGACCGCCTGCAAATGCGTCGGACCGGAAGCAGGGTCGAGCTGCATTTCAACCATGCCTCGCGCAACCGGTCGATCCGATTCGCCGGCGCTTTCGAAAAGGAAGGTCGCCTGAACATAACCGGCATCCGCCTGCGCGGGCAAAACGAATGGAACGCGGCGGAGGGAACGTGCACTTTCGATCCGCCGGAAGTCGAGCTCCCGGTCGTGACCTGCATCGTCAAATCAGGTGCGCGTTTCTTCGTCGCGAATTTCGCACCAGAACGCTGACCTCCCAAACTAGAAGTCCCAGGCGATGCCGTCTTTTTCCCAATCGCCATAGCGCGTGGGCGAGATTTCGCGGGGTTCGTCCTTTAGCGGATCGACCGCTCTGGGTTCGGGTGCGGGGTCGCTTGTCCAGTGGGCGGGCTTTTGAAACGCCTTGGCCGCGTCTGATTTTTTCTTGGTCATAGGGGTAGAAACGCGGATGCTGGCGCTTGGTTTCGCGGCTCGTTAAGGGGAGGGATGACCGCGACACCTGGCCTTCCCGCCCGACGCGGCGCGCTCAAACTGCTCGAAGCCGTGCTGCGGCGGGGCGAAACCCTGGAGCAAGCCGAGAATGCGGCACTTGCAGGGATCGCCGGTCCGGCCGATCGCGCGCTTGCCCGCGCAATCGCGGGGGAGACGCTGCGCTGGCTGACCGATCTCGACACCCTGATCGACAGCGCCACCCGCAAACGCCTGGGCGACGATACAAAGGTCCGGGCAGTCCTGCGCCTGATGCTCGCGCAGGCCTTGCGGCTCAACACGCCGTCACACGCGGTAATTGCGACCGGTCTCGACATGCTTGCAGGTGGTCCGCGAAAGTTGGCGCATGGGGTATTCTCCACCCTCATGAAGGGCGAGGCACAATTGCCCAGCGTGCCCACCCTTCCCACCGCGGTGCGCGAGCGCTGGGGCAAAGACGCAGCGCAGGAGATCGCACGCGGCCTCATCGATCCACCCGAAGTGGATCTTGCCCTCAAGGATCCCATGGCAACCGCGCAGACCGCGCTCGACATGGGCGGGGTCAGTCTTGCGCCCGCACATGTCCGCCTGCCGCGCGGAACGCCGATCGAAATGTTGCCGAGCTACGATGAAGGAGCGTGGTGGGTCCAGGATCTGGCAGCGCAGATCCCCGCGAGGCTGCTGGGCGATGGTAGCGGCGAACAAGGCGGCATGCGCGCGCTCGACCTGTGTGCAGCGCCCGGCGGCAAGACACTGGCGCTGGCGGCAGCGGGTTGGAAGGTCACGGCGCTAGACATCAGCGGCGAGCGGCTGAAGCGCCTTCGCGCCAATCTCAAACGCACCGGTCTGGAGGCCGAAATCGTCAAGGCAAACGCGCTGACCTACACGCCCGCCAAACGCTTTGATGCGATCCTGCTCGATGCGCCCTGCAGCGCGACCGGAACCTGCCGCCGCCATCCGGACGTGCTCCACCGCATCGGAGCGCGCCAGATTGGCGAGATGGTGGAGATGCAGCGTGAATTGCTCAAGCGCGCGATCGGCTGGATGCAGTCCGGGGCCACGCTGGTCTATACGGTATGCTCGCTCGAAACGGAGGAGGGCGAGGGACAGGCGCACTGGGTTGAGGACACCTTTGATCTGGAACGCATGCCGATCACCGCTGGCGATCTGCCGTCGGGCCTCGCGCCGACCGACGAAGGTTGTGTTCGCACGCATCCCGGGCAGTTGGTCGAAGAAGGCGGGTTGGACGGGTTCTTCATCGCTCGCTGGCGCAAGGCATGACGTAACTTTTCGCCGCGTCGCGGCGAACCGGGAGCCTGGAAACTCACGAAAGGAATGCTGCGATGAAACGTCTGATTGCTCTTGCCTTGACCCATGCGCTCGCTCTGGCAGGCGGCTTCGCTCTCGGCGTCTATTTCCTGCCAATCCTCACCGCGCCCGATGCGCCCGACGCCGCCTTGCTGGCAAGTGAGGCTGAGGCTGCGTCCTTCTCGGCTGAACTCACCCGCGACCTTGCGGGCAGCGACGCCCTGCATTGGGGCGAAGGCACGATTGGCATCTCGGCCGAGCGTGTCGTTCACCAGGGCGAACTGGCACCCGGTCCCGATTACAGGGTCTATCTGACACGAGAGTTTGTCGAGGATGAAGCGGGTTTCGAAGCGGTCAAGGCGGATGCGCTCGACCTTGGTCCGGTCAAGACCTTCGATGGTTTCCTGCTCAACGTGCCCGCCGGTGTGAATATCGAAGACTATGACACCATCGTCGTGTGGTGCGAAAGCTTCGGCGAATTCATCACGGCGGGCCAGTACCGCTGAGTGATCAAGCCCCCTCGCGCACCTTGCTCTGAAAACTCTTGCGCAGCTTGGCAAGCTTGGGCGGGATGGTCGCGAGGCAATAGGGATTGCGTTGCCCTTCGCCGTCCCAATATTCCTGATGATAGTCCTCGGCCGGGTACCAGACATGGCCTTGCTCGCCGCCGTCGAGCCCTTCGATCGTTGTCACCGCCATCTTGCCGTTTTCCGCGTTCCACCGGCCGATCGCCGCCTGCGCTTCCTCGCCCTGCGCCTCGCTCAGCGGGAAGATTGCGCTGCGATATTGCGTGCCGACATCGTTGCCCTGGCGGTTGAGCTGGGTCGGGTCATGCGTGCCAAGGAATACGTCATAGACCTCGGCAAGGCTGATGGCATCGGGATCATAGGTTACGCGGATCGCTTCGGCATGGCCGGTTTGGCCCGAGCACACCTCCTTGTAGGTCGGGTCCTTGGTCTCCCCGCCGATATATCCACTTTCGACCTCGCTCACGCCAACAACGTCGCGAAACACCGCCTCGGTACACCAGAAGCACCCGCCTGCAATGATTGCCTGTTCCATGATCCTGTCACCTTTCCTTCGCATTCGCTACGTTACCTGCGCAAGGTAGGGCGCACGCACCTATTTGCCAGAGGGCGCATGCGGCTTGTATCACCGCATCAACCCCGGTTAAGGGAAATGCGCGCAATTCGTACCGGAAGAGGATCACGTTTATGAAGCTCGCCCTTACCGCCCCACTCGCCGCTCTCGCTGCCAGTGCTGCCACCATCTCGCCGGCCTTTGCCGACAGCCACATGGAGAGCGCTGCGCCGACGCTGGCCGAAGTGCTCGCGATGGACGAGCGCGCTGAAGACCGTGCGCGCGACCAGTATCGCCATCCCGCCGAAACGCTCGAATTCTTCCGGGTCGAGCCGACCATGACCGTCGCCGAATTCGCGCCGGGCGGTGGCTGGTACACCCGTGTTCTCGCGCCATATGTCATGCCTGCGGGCCAGTATATCGCCTTCAACGCCGACAGCGATGCGCGCGACTATCCCGACCGCGCCCGTGAGGTTCGCGCAAAGGGCTGGACTGAAAGCTTCAAGACAGGCTTTGCACAAAGCATGGATGTCGAAGCCGGCGAAGTCATCGCGTTCGAAACAGACGAGATGCCGGACGATGTTGCGGGCACGGTCGACAGGGTGATGATCTTCCGCTCGATGCATGGCCTCAACATGGCCAATCAGGCGGACGACGTGCTCAAGGCCGCGCGCATGATGCTGAAGGGTGATGGCCTGGTCGGCGTGGTCCAGCACCGCGCGCCCGAAGGTGCAAGCTATGACGAATACGGCGCGCGCCAGCGTGGCTACATGCGTGAAGACGATGTGGTGAACATCTTCGAGGCGAATGGCTTCGAACTGGTTGATAAGAGCGAGATCAACGCCAACCCGAACGATCCCGCCAACTGGGAGGGCGGCGTATGGACCCTGCCCCCAGTGCTCGCGACGGGAGAGAACGATCCGCGGCGCAGCGAATACCTTGCCATCGGCGAAAGCGACCGGATGACGCTATTGTTCAGGAAAGCCGATTGACCCGGCCGGGCGGCGCATGAGCTCTCTGACCATCGCTGCCCTCCAGCTCGCCCTCGGACGCGAGGACGAGGCTGCAAATATCGCCGCGATCAGCGCTTTGGTGGAGCAGGCGGCTGCGCAAGGGGCGAAGCTGATCCTGCCGCCCGAGCTGTTCTCCGGCCCCTATTTCTGCCGGGTCGAAGAAGAGGCGCTCTTCGCGCTTGCTCGCCCGGTGCGCGAACATCCGAGTGTCCGCGCGATGCAGGCGCTCGCAGCGCGGCTTGATGTCGCGATCCCGACGAGCTTCTTCGAGCGCGACGGCCATCACTATTACAACAGTCTGGCGATGATTGGCCCCGATGGCGCGATCATGGGCACCTATCGCAAAAGCCATATCCCCGATGGTCCGGGTTATGAGGAGAAATTCTATTTCAGGCCCGGCAATGGAGGCTTCAAGGTTTGGGACGTGCCGGGCGATGCTGGCCAGCCGGTGCGCATCGGCGTCGGAATTTGCTGGGACCAGTGGTATCCCGAAAGCGCGCGGGTTATGGCTTTGATGGGTGCCGAGATGCTGCTTTACCCCACCGCCATCGGATCCGAGCCATATGACGCCGACCTTGATACCAGCCGGATGTGGCGGCGCGCGATGATAGGGCACGCTGTGTCGAATTGCATGCCCGTTATCGCCGCGAACAGGATCGGCGCGGAAGGAGCCGAGGGCGAGCAGCGCTTTTACGGTCACTCCTTCATAAGCGATGAATGGGGCGATCTGGTCGCAAGCTCTGATGCCGATGACGAGGGCGCGTTGGTGGCGACGCTGGACCTCGCGCGTGCCGCCAGGCACCGGGCGGGGATGGGTTTCTTCCGCGACCGCCGTCCAGAGCTTTATGGCCGGATCGCTCAGGACATCTGACGCGGTGAAAGGTGGGGGAGAGGCGCGCGGGCAGACAGCGCAGTCCTATCTGATCGCGCTTGGCTCCAACCGGCGCCATTACCGCCACGGCCTCCCGCCCCATGTGGTCGACGCGGCGATGACCGACCTGGAACGCCTGGGCCGGATCGAAGCGCGCTCGGCGATCGAGCACAGCGCCCCGATCGGCCCGGCGCGGCGGCGGTTTGCGAATGCGGCCTGCCTGCTTGCGTGCGCTGCGGAGCCCCCCGCCCTGCTCGATGAGCTTAAGGCGATCGAGCGCGCATTCGGCCGGCGCCGCGGTCAACGTTGGGGAGACCGCGTGCTGGATCTCGATATCGTGCTATGGAGCGGTGGGATATTCGCAGGACCGAACCTCAGCATCCCTCACCGCGCATTCCGCACTCGCGCTTTCGTGCTCGGACCGGCGCGCGCGATTGCGCCGTGCTGGCGCGATCCGATTACAGGCCTCACAATACGTCAGCTTCATGCGCGCTTGACCACCCGCCGCCCGCTGCCTAGGGAGCATCCGCGCCTCGCGCCGGGCCCTTAGCTCAGTCGGTAGAGCAACTGACTTTTAATCAGTAGGTCGCTGGTTCGA
>JAZBPE010000058.1:0-15502 GCA_036353345.1 Erythrobacter sp.
ATATGGGCGGACAGTTTTGAAAAGCTTGGCATCATCCCGCTTCTGATCCTGACCCCACTGACTTTCTTGGGCGGCACATTCTATTCGATCGGTGACTTGCCGAGCCCATGGGACACCATCGCTTTCGCCAACCCCATCGCCTTTCTCGTCAGCGGCCTGCGCTGGACTTTCTATGGCAGTGCAGACGTCTCGATCTGGACGGCGCTCGCTCTGACACTCGCATTTCTGGCCGCATGCGTCGCGATCATCGCGTTCATCTTCAAGACCGGTTGGCGCCTGCGGGAATGAGCGAGCGTTTTTCCTTCGTTCTGGAAGCGACCGATGGAAAGGCGCGAAGCGGGCGGATCACCATGCAGCGCGGCGAAATCCGCACGCCCGCTTTCATGCCGGTCGGCACTGCTGCCACTGTCAAGGCGATGAAGCCCGAGACTGTGCGCGCGACCGGTGCCGACATAATCCTCGGCAACACCTATCACCTCATGTTGCGCCCCGGGGCAGAGCGGGTTGCGCGGCTTGGCGGGCTGCACCAGTTCATGCGGTGGGATCGCCCGATCCTGACCGATAGCGGTGGCTATCAGGTGATGAGCCTTTCCGATCTTAACAAGCTGACTGAAGAGGGCGTCGAGTTTCGCAGCCACCTCGATGGTTCGAAGCACATGCTCACTCCAGAACGTTCGATGGAGATCCAGCGCCTGCTCGGCTCCGATATCGTCATGGCCTTCGATGAATGTCCGCGCGCCGATCGCCCGCGCGACGAGATTGCGGCGTCAATGGAATTGTCGATGCGCTGGGCGAAGCGCAGCCGCGAAGCCTTCGACGCCGGTCAGAGCCATGCGAACCGCGCCGCGCTCTTCGGCATTCAGCAGGGCGCGCTCGATGAAGATTTGCGCCGTATCAGCGCCGGCAAGCTCGCCGAGATCGGGTTCGATGGCTACGCTGTCGGCGGGCTCGCCGTGGGGGAGGGGCAAGAGGCGATGTTCGGTGTTCTCGATTACGCGCCAGGACAGCTGCCCGAAGATCGCCCGCGCTACTTGATGGGGGTGGGCAAGCCGGACGATCTGGTCGGTGCGGTCGAGCGCGGTATCGACATGTTCGACTGCGTCCTCCCGACCCGCTCGGGCCGCAACGGACAGGCTTTCACCTGGAACGGTCCGATCAATTTGCGCAACGCCCGCTTCGCCGAGGACACAGAGCCGCTCGACCCAGCCTCCGATTGCTCCGCGTCGCGCGACTATTCGCGTGCCTACCTCCACCACCTGGTCAAATCGAACGAGATCCTGGGCGCGATGCTGGTGACCGAGCACAATCTTGCCTTCTACCAAACCCTGATGGAAACAATGCGCGAGGCGATCGCCAATGGCTCGTTCGAAGCATTTGCTCGGGAGTTTCGCGGCAATTACTTGCGCCCTTAACGCTTGATTTAAAGCGTCTTCTCCATACGATCGTGCGAAGCGGCACAAGGGGACAGTTCATGCAATCGGATTTTCTACAACGTTTCGGCGTGTTCGCCGCAGGCGCGGTGCTTTGCCTGATCACGCTCGTCGCACCGCCAGCCGCGCGAGCGCAGGACACCGTAGGTGCCGAAGACGCACGCGCAATTGCAGAGCGCTTTGGGATCCGTGCTTCGGTTCTTGATATAAGCCTGTCGCCTTCGGGGACGAAGATCGCATGGGTCGCACCTGGCCCCAATCACAGCGAGGTTGTGAACGTCGTCAATCTCGCGGGCGACCCCGAGATCAAACAGATCGCCTCGAACAGCAGGATATACGCCAATCTCGATCGCTGTCGCTGGGCCACCGATACGCGCCTTGTTTGCGAAATCTATGGGATGACAAAGGGCGGCGATGGCACGCTGCTTCCGTTCACGCGGATGTTCGCGATCGACCAGGACGGGTCGGACGCAGAATCGCTGACCGAGCGCCAGTCGCTTCGCGCCATGAGCTTCAATCAGGACGGCGGGGATATCGTCGCTCTCGATGTGGCGGGCGAAGATGGTCAGATCCTGATGACGCGCGAATGGATCGAGGAAAACTCGATGGGCACGCGTCTGGCCAACAGCAAAACCGGTCTTGGCGTGGACCGGATCGATATCGAGAGCGGCCGCCGCCGAGTCGAGGAACTGCCGGACGAAAAGGCCGGGTATTACCTCGCGGACCAGAACGGCGAATTGCGTTTCAAGTCGCGCTTCATGACCAGTCCGGGCGGTTACCTTACCGGCGAAGAGATCCTGATGGTGCGCGCGCCTGGCCAATCGAACTGGGAAGAGTTCGATGGTGTGACCCTTGACGGGCAGTCAATTGAAAACTTCGAGCCGATTGCAGTGGATGCGGACCGCAATGCCTTGTTCGCTTATCAGACAATCGACGGCTACCGCGCGGTGATCGAGATTCCCCTCGGTCCAAGCCGCGAGGCGAAGGTGCTGGCGAGGCGCGACGACGCTGATGTTGACCGGCTGCTGCGAATCGGACGTCAGCGCCGGGTGGTTGGCGTGAGTTATGCGACTGAAAAGCGATCGCTTGAATTCTTCGATGAAGAACTGGCTGGCCTCGCAAACGCTCTGGGAAAGGCCTTGCCCAATCAGCCGTTGATCGATTTTGCCGGTGCGAGCGCGGATGAAAGCCGCCTCCTTATCGCGGCATCATCCGATACCGATCCTGGAGCGGTCTATCTTTACGACAAGCAGTCCCGGCAGCTCGAAGAGCTGTTGCCCATGCGCGAATATCTCGTCAATCAACCCATGGGAACGATGCAGCCGGTGACCTATCCGGCCGCTGATGGAACTGAGATACCCGCCTACCTTACCTTGCCGCCCCGCTCTGACGGCAAGAATTTGCCTGCCATCGTGCTGCCCCATGGCGGCCCGGCTGCGCGCGACTATTGGGGGTTCGACTGGTTGGTGCAATTTTTCACCGCGCGCGGATACGCAGTACTCCAGCCCAATTATCGCGGGTCTTCCGGATATGGCGAGGCGTGGTTCGGGCGCAACGGCTATCAGGCATGGGATGTCGCGATCGGCGATGTCGTTGATGCCGGGCGATGGCTGGTGTCTCAAGGAATAGCCGATGCCGATCGGCTTGCGGTCGCGGGTTGGTCCTATGGCGGTTACGCCGCGCTGCAATCGCAGGTCGTCGATCCCGATCTCTTCAAGGCGGTGGTTGCGATTGCGCCGGTCACCGACCTCGAATTTCTCCGCACTTCCGCACGCCGTTACACCAATTTCCGGATGCGCGATGAACAGCTGGGCTCCGGGCCGCATATTGCGGCAGGCAGCCCCCGCCGGCATGCGGAGGCGTTCCGCTCCCCGGTCGCACTGTTTCACGGCACGCTCGACCTAAACGTCGAGATTCGTCATTCGCGGGCGATGGCCACGGCATTGGAAGAAGCCGGTCGCCCGGTCGAATTCATGGTGTTCGAGGACTTGCAACACGGCCTTGAGGATAGCAAGGCGCGGGCCGACATGCTGGAGGCGATCGACCGTTTCCTGTCCGACGCGTTGGCTGGCTAGACCCTCGACAAAAGCAACGCTGCGGGCCACATGCGCAGCCGATGACAAAGACCCGATCCAGCGGCCTTTCGATGCCGCAGCCCGAAGAATGCAAAACTATGGCCGAGGTGCGGTTCGGCGTTGATGAAACCGACCACGAACTCGTCGCACTGCTGGAGCGGCGGTTTGGTTACATGCGTGCCGCTGCCCGGATCAAAGCGGAGCGCGAAGCGGTGCGTGACGAAACGCGCAAGGCCTATGTGATCGAACAGGCGGTGAAAAATGCCAAAACGCGCGGACTGCCGGGCGACGTCATCGGCGACATCTGGGAGCGTCTGGTCGAAGGATCAATTGCCTATGAATTTCGCGAATGGGATCGTATCCGCAAATGAAGCATTTCCCAAACTTCACCAAGAGGTGCAAATCGAAGGGCGGTCCATAACGGATCGCCCTTTCTTGTAGCGAGATACGCCGGGCGCCTCTTACCAACAAAAAAAGGGCGGCCCCGAAAGACCGCCCTTTTTTTAAGCTTCGCAACTATCGCTTAGCGCGAGTAGAATTCGACGACTAGGTTCGGTTCCATCGTGACCGGGTAGGGAACTTCGTCAAGCTTGGGCACGCGGGTGAAACTCACCTTCTCGTTGCCATCGGGCGCGACGTAATCCGGGATATCCCGTTCGGGCAGGCTTTGCGCCTCGATCACCAGAACCATCTCCTTGGCCTTGTTGCCCAGGCTGATGACGTCGCCAACGTCGCAGCGACGGCTCGGAATGTTGCACTTCACCCCGTTTACGAGAATATGTCCGTGATTGACGATCTGACGCGCGGCAAAGATCGTGGGTGCGAACTTGGCGCGGTACACGATCATGTCCAGACGACGCTCAAGCAAGCCGATCAGATTCTGACCTGTGTCGCCTTTCATCCGCGTCGCGTCCTTGTAGGTCGAGCGGAACTGCTTCTCCGTCACGTCGCCGTAATAGCCTTTCAGCTTCTGCTTGGCGCGCAGCTGCAGGCCGAAGTCGCTGACCTTGCCCTTACGACGCTGGCCATGCTGACCGGGGCCGTATTGCCGCTTGTTGACGGGGGAATTGGGACGACCCCAGATGTTTTCGCCCATCCGACGGTCGAGTTTGTACTTGGCGCTTTTGCGCTTTGACATTCATGTTACCTTTGCGTTTGCGAAAGACGGGCGATGCTGCCGGTCTCTTGAACCCGGTATCGCACCGCAGGACCACTTATGCCCTGCGCGGCTACCGCTTCACCGGGATGCGGAGCCAATTCGCGAAGGCGCGCAGATAGGCCCGCACGGCGCTATCGTCAAGCCTCGTCGGAAGGGCGGGGGCGACGCTCCAGCGTGCTCAGGATGCCGCGCAGGGTGCGCACTTCCAAGTGGTTCCAGCCCGGTTTGGTAAGAACGCTGCGCAATGTCCGGCGCGTCGCTCCTTCGCGCGGCTTCGGGAGGAAGTAGCCACGTGGCTCCAGCAGCGCTTCCAAATGCGCAACAAGCCCGTCGAGCTCATCTTGCGGGGCAGGGGGGAGCGCTTCATCCTCGGCCGTGGGCTGTACGAGCGTTGCCATGTCCTGCTCGCCCGTCCCGCGCGACCATTCATAAGCGACGAGGATCACCGCCTGCGCAAGATTGAGCGATCCGAAGTCGGGATTGATCGGAACGGTGATGATATGACGCGCCAAGGCCACATCCTCGGTCTCCAGTCCGGAGCGCTCCGGGCCGAACAGCACAGCATGGCGACCGGGCTCGGCATGGATCAGCGCAGCAGCTCCGTCCGCACCGACGACCGGTTTGGTCACGCCGCGTTTGCGCACCGTGGTCGCATACACATGCGCGCAATCGGCGACCGCTTCGGCGGTGGTATCGTAGATGCGGGCGCGGTCGAGCACGATATCCGCCCCCGCAGCGGACGGCCCGGCGGACGGATTGGGCCAGCCATCACGCGGATTGACAAGCCTGAGGTCGGTGAGCCCAAAATTGAGCATCGCTCTCGCCGCCTTGCCGATATTCTCGCCAAGTTGAGGGCGCACCAGAACGATGGCAGGTTCGTTCAGCAAAAGTGCCTTCAGTCCTTTGCCGCTTCGGCGACAGTGCTGGCAAATTCCTCGAAATCGCGTGCTTCGGAAAAGTCCCGGTACACAGAGGCGAAGCGAATGTAGGCGACGCTGTCGATCCGCTTCAGACCTTCCATCACCATCTCGCCAATCTGTGCGGAGGGGACCTCGGCTTCGCCCGCAATTTCAACCTGTCGCTGGATGCTGGATATGAGCTTGTCGATCCGCTCGGGCGATACGCCGCGCTTGCGACAGGCGAGATTGACCGAATGTTCGATCTTCACCCGGTCGAAGGGTTCGCGCCGCTCCTGACCGACCGCGCCGGATTTGACCACCGTCACTTCGCGCAATTGCACCCGCTCGAACGTCGTGAAGCGAGCGCCGCATGAAGTGCATTGACGCCGCCTGCGGATCGCAGTCGCATCCTCGGTAGGACGGCTGTCCTTCACCTGCGTGTCTTCATGGGCACAATAGGGGCAGCGCATCTTAGATTAAGCGACGAAGGTGGGGTGTCAGAGGCCGGGATAGACCGGGAAGTCGGCACACATTTCGCTCACGCGCTGGCGCACCCGTTCTTCCACTGCTGGATCGCCTTCCGAGCCTTCACGCGAAAGGCCACTCACCACCTCGGCGATGAGCGAGCCGACTTCACGGAACTCGATCGGACCAAATCCGCGCGTGGTCCCCGCCGGCGTGCCGAGGCGAATCCCGCTGGTGACGAACGGTGAGCGCGTGTCGAACGGAATGCCGTTCTTGTTGCAGGTGAGATAGGCGCGATCGAGCCCTTTTTCCGCAGCCTTGCCCGTCACATCTTTCGCAGTGAGATCGACGAGCATCGAGTGATTGTCAGTCCCGCCCGAAACGATCCTGAGACCGTTTTCCTCCAGGCTCGCTGCAAGTGCGCGCGCATTTTCGATGATACGATGGGCATAGATCTTGAATTCGGGCCGCAACGCTTCGCGAAACGCTACCGCCTTGGCCGCGATAACATGCATGAGCGGACCACCCTGAAGGCCTGGAAAAACCGCCATATTGAGCGGTTTGGTAAACTTTTCGTCGTTCCACAGCATGATGCCCGAGCGCGGACCGCGCAACGATTTGTGCGTGGTGGAGGTGACGATATCGCAATGGGGGAAGGGCGAAGGATGCGCACCGCCCGCGACCAGGCCCGAGATATGGCTCATGTCGCAGAGCAGGACCGCGCCCACCTCATCGGCAATGGCGCGGAAGGCGGCAAAGTCCCACACCCGCGAATAGGCGGTTCCGCCGCAGATAATGAGCTTGGGACTATGCTCGCGCGCGGTCGCTGCCACGGCGTCCATGTCGATCAGCTCGTCATTCTCGCGCACGCCATAGCTGACCGGATTGAACCATTTGCCCGACACGTTGACCGGCGAGCCGTGTGTGAGGTGGCCGCCCGAATTGAGGTCGAGCCCCATGAAGGTGTCACCCGGCTCCAGCAGCGCGAGGAACACCGCTTGGTTCATCTGACTGCCGCTATTGGGCTGAACGTTCGCGAAGTTGCACCCGAACAATTGCTTGGCGCGCTCGATCGCGAGCGTTTCCACCACGTCTGCATGCTCGCAGCCCCCGTAATAGCGCTTGCCCGGATAGCCTTCTGCATATTTGTTGGTGAAGACGCTGCCGGTCGCTTCGAGCACGGCGCGGCTCGCGATATTTTCGCTGGCGATCAGTTCGATCTTGTCGCGCTGGCGGGCCAGTTCGTTATCGACGGCCGCCGCGATTTCCGGATCGGCCTGGGCAAGACTATCGTTCCAGAAGCCGTCCATTGGACCGGTCACATCTTTGGGATTGGTGCTCATTGATGGGTCTCGATATAGTCGGGGCCAGTGGGCGGGTTGCCAAGCTTGCCCACGCGGCGCTGATGCCGTCCGGCAGGATCGTCGCTATCTGCAAACTCGGTATTGAGAAAGGTAGCTACGCACGACTTGGCCATTTCGATGCCAATCAGGCGCGCGCCCATGGCGATGCAATTCGCGTTGTTATGTTCGCGGGCAAATGCGGCCGAGAGCGGTTCGGAAACGAGCGCGCAGCGAAGGGCGGGATGACGGTTGACGCTGATCGAAATACCGATGCCTGATCCGCACAAGGCAATGCCGAATTCCGCCGTGCCATCGGCAATCACGCCGGCGAGCTTGTATCCGTAATCGGGATAATCGACACTTTCGCCCGCATCAGGGCCAAGGTCGGCGAGTTCATGGCCTTCGTCCATCAGCCATTCGGCCAGGGCAGCTTTGAGCTCGGTGGCAGCATGATCTGAAGCAATAGCGATGCGCATGACCGAGCTATAACCCAAGCTGCGCGACCGCTCCACCCGGAACCTGACGGTTTTCCCCTCACCGCGAAACGTGATCGCAGCCGGGCTTCAGGATTGCTTGTGGAAACTTATATTCGGGAACCGGCCGGCAAGAGAGTGCTCATAAACGCTGAGGTTCTTGCCGTAATTGTTGTCATACATATCGACCGACTTGCCCAGCAATGCTGAAAGGATTGCGATATGCAATCGGTCTGTCCGAACGTTTTTCGTTTTGTCGAGATAATCAGCGAGAAATTGGACCGCGCTCGCAGCATAATCGCGGGTCATGGCATCGGTTGCGAAAACGCCGGAGAGATCGACATTGGATCGCGGCGTTTGCGCGCTGATTGCCTCAATGTCGGACCGGAAGGCATTTAGCGTTCCGCTGCGAACCTTGCCCGCATGCTGAATGCTGCGGATCTTGTGCTTGAATTGGCGAAAGCTGAAGCGAGGGTTCGACAGCCCAGCGCGAATGGCCGCTGCGGCATGTTTATGCGTGCGGTCGCGATCCCAGTGGAGCGCCATGTCGTCGGCAAGCAGCACTTGCGCACCCGGCGCGGCCTTCACGCAATATTCGTATGAAGGCACTTCGCGGCAGAACAGCACGAAGCGGTTGTCCATCCGTGCCAGGAGCTCGTCCTCACCGCGAATTGTATGGGGGAGGATGACCAGCCTGTCGAAGGCATCGAAATTCGTGCTCAGAAACTGCCGGACATTTCCGTAAACGCCGTTGAGGTTCCCGCCGCCGCCTACCACCACGGTCCTGCGGCTCTCGCCAAGCACGTCGGTAAGCTGACCGACATCATACCGGCATCCCGTATCCTCCAGCACCTGGTAGGTCGCTTCCGCAATCAGCGAATCACCCGCATTTCCGCTATTGGGCACATAGAGAAAGCCGCCGGGCAGCTCCTTCAGGCAGGCTGTCACTTCAGACATGGTCTGCTCGCTTGTATGCGGCGCTATCACCGAAGGTCACATTCTGACAGGGCGGCGTGCGATCACTGATCCAGGAACGAGCGCATCTTGCGGCTGCGACTGGGATGTTTGAGCTTCCTCAGCGCCTTCGCCTCGATCTGGCGGATGCGTTCGCGGGTCACCGAGAATTGCTGACCGACTTCCTCCAGCGTGTGGTCGGTGTTCATCCCGATGCCAAAGCGCATGCGCAGCACGCGTTCCTCACGTGGCGTCAGGCTGGCAAGCACGCGGGTGACCGTTTCCTTGAGGTTCGCCTGGATCGCGGCATCGACTGGGATGACCGCGTTCTTGTCCTCGATAAAATCGCCCAGATGCGAGTCTTCCTCATCGCCGATCGGCGTTTCGAGGCTGATCGGCTCCTTGGCGATCTTCATCACCTTGCGAACCTTTTCGAGCGGCATCGAGAGGCGCGCAGCCATCTCTTCGGGCGTCGGCTCGCGACCTTCCTCATGAAGGAATTGACGGCTGGTGCGCACCAGTTTGTTGATCGTCTCGATCATGTGCACCGGGATACGAATAGTGCGCGCCTGGTCGGCGATCGAGCGAGTGATCGCCTGTCGGATCCACCACGTCGCATAAGTGCTGAACTTGTAACCGCGGCGGTACTCGAACTTGTCGACCGCCTTCATCAGGCCGATATTGCCTTCCTGAATAAGGTCGAGGAATTGCAGTCCACGATTGGTGTATTTCTTGGCGATGGAGATCACGAGGCGCAGGTTCGCCTCGACCATTTCCTTCTTCGCGATTCGAGCCTCGCGCTCACCCTTCTGCACCATGTTGACGATGCGGCGGAATTCGGGAAGCGCCATGCCGGTCTGCGCGGCAATATCAGTGATTTCGGCGCGGATACGCTCAATGGCCGCGTCCTCACGCGTCGCGAAGGCAGCCCATTTCTTGTCCTTCTTGGCCTTTTCGGCGATCCAGCCATCGTCGAGCTCGTTGCCGACATAGGAGTTGAGGAAGTCGATCCGCTTGATTTTGTGACGCTCGGCCAGCCGCAGCATCTGGCCGCCAAGCGCGGTCAGGCGGCGGTTGAAGGCATAGAGATTGTCGACGAGAAATTCAATCTTGGTCGCATGGAACTGGACGCTTTCGACCTCGGCGGTCAGCTCTTCAGACAGCCGTTCGTACTTGTTTTCCTTTGCCTTGGGAAATTCGTGTCCGGCAGCAAGCGTATCGACGCGTTCGCCTTGCAGTTTCTCGAACGTCTTGAACAGCTTGGTAATACGCGCAAAGCGCTCGATCGCGTCGGGCTTCAGCGCGGCTTCCATCTGCGCGAGGGAGAGTGTGTTATCCTCCTCTTCCTCGTCATCCTTCTTGGACGAGCCCTCTTCGCCGTCCTCGTCTTCAGAAGTTTCGTCGTCCGCATCGTCATCATCATCATCATCGCGGATCGTCGGGCCTGCGGTTTCTTCGGAGATCTCGCCGCTGTCATCCTCGGCCTGCTCCTCCATCTTGTCGACCGGCGGCTCCTTGGAGAGCATCGCATCAAGGTCGAGAATCTCGCGCAGCTGCATGTCCTCGTTGTTGAGCGCTTCGGACCAGTGAATGATGGCGTGGAACGTGATCGGGCTTTCGCAAAGCCCCATGATCATCATGTCGCGACCCGCTTCGATCCGCTTGGCGATGGCAATCTCGCCTTCGCGGCTGAGCAGTTCGACCGCGCCCATTTCGCGCAGATACATGCGCACCGGGTCATCGGTACGCTCGCCGGTAGCAGGCTTCTTGACCGCGGCCTTGGTGTCTTTTTTCGCGTCTTTCTTGTCGCCTGCACCGCTTTCTGCGACCGACATTTCCTCGACCTCGGCTTCGGCTTCCGCTTCGGCCTCGGCTTCCTCGTCATTCTCGACGATTTGGACGCCCATTTCGGAAAGCGCGGTCTGGATGTCCTCGATCTGGTCTGGGCTCATCTCGCCAGACGGCAGCGCTTCGTTAAGCTCATCATAAGTGATGTAGCCCCTCTTTTTCGCCTGCGTCATCAGCTTCTTTACCGAAGCTTCGTTGAGGTCGAGCAGGGGTGCGTCGTCCTTGTCGGCGGTTTTTGCACTCGAGGCCATGAACTCTCGTCAATCCATTGTCCGGGGAAGAGCGAGGGCGTATCGCGAATCGCCCCTTGCCGGTTCCCCGAGCGTTAATCCCATACCGGCCTGACAGCCGGCCCGTTGCCTATGCCAACGCGTATGCGTCAACTAGTCTTGCGTCACCGGAGACCCGGCCTTGCGCCGCCCGAAGACCTTCAGGCGCTCGTTCACGTCGCCAAGCTGTTCGCGCAGCCGCTGCTGTTCCGCAAAGGCCCCTTCGGGGTCTTCGTCGAACCGACCGATCGTCGCCGCAAGCGCGGCTTCGAGCGCTGGTTTTTGCACCAGCAACGCGACAGCTTCAGCCAGTTCCTCGCGCGCTTCACCGGAGCTGTGGCCATCCTTGAGGAAGGCGTAATGAGAGTTCGCCGGTGGGGCGGGAAAGCCTTGCTCGTGCGATATGGCGTCTGGCCCGTGCGAATCAAGCGTTTCCGACAAGTCGAACAGCGATTCGATTGCAGGTGATGCATCCGGGTCGATCGCTGCCAAACGGATGAGGCGTTCGCGGTGGCGCGCAATTTCCTGCGGATGGCGCGCAAAGCCTGCGATCACCGCGGTGAGGAGGGCGCCGCGGGTGCCGCGCGACGTAAGGGCGCCCAGAGTTTCCCGCGCTTCGTTCGAAAGGCGGCCGAGGGGTAAGGGGCGTGCATATCCACCGGGGCTGGCGGAGCCCCGGAATGCCGGACGCGGTGGGTAGGCGAAGGCGGAGAACCGATCGAGCAGTTCGCGGCGATACAGTGCGCGCACGTCTTGGTCTTCGATCGTATCGACATGGTCCATCAACCGCGCTTTCAAACCCGCTTTCGCTTCCGGGCTGCCCAGCGGCTTTGCGTCGCGCTCCGCCTCCCACAAAGTGTCGAGCAGACTCTTGGGCGCGTCAAGCAGCGCTGCCATCGCCTTGGCTCCTTGTTGACGGACCAGATCGTCGGGATCGCAGCCCGCAGGCAGCCGCACGATGCCGAGCGAGCGCATCGGGCCCAGCAGCGGCAGCGCCCGCGCGATTGCCCGCATCGCCGCACGCTCCCCCGCAGCATCGCCATCGAAACACAGGAGCGGCACGTTAACCATGCGCCACAGCAGTTCGAGCTGCATCTCGGTCAGTGCGGTGCCGAGCGGGGCGACGACATCGGCAAAGCCCGCCTGAGCAAGGGCGACGACATCCATATAGCCCTCGACTACCAGCACGCGGCCCGTCTGGCGCGCCGCAGGGGCAGCGCGGTGGAGGTTATAGAGCGTTCGTCCCTTGTCGAAGAGCGGGGTGTCAGGCGAATTGAGGTATTTCGCGACGCCCTCGCGGGTCTCGAGAATGCGTCCGCCAAATGCGATCACCCGACCGCGAGCATCCTGGATGGGAAGGGTGACGCGGCCGCGAAAACGATCGTAGGTCGCTCCGTCCTCGGTCTGAATACGCATCCCGCTTTCGATCAGCATGGGAGGCTCGAACCGCGAAAGCGCATTCCCCAGCGCTTGTTTGTCCTCCGGCGCATAGCCGAAGCCGAATGCGCTCAGGGTTCTTTCATCGAAGCCGCGACGCGCAAGATAGTCGCGTGCTTCCCGGCCTTCCGACGCGCTGAGATTGGCTGCGAACCATTCCTGCGCCGCGCTCGTCACATCGACAAGCTCGGCGCGCTTCTCGGCGCGTTTGGCCGCCACGGGATCGGGTGCGGGAACATCCATCCCCGCCTGGCTGGCAAGCTCCTTGATCGCGTCGATGAAGGACAGCCCGCGCTGTTCGGTCATCCAGCTGATGACATCACCATGCGCGCCGCAGCCGAAGCAATGGTAGAACTGCTTCTGATCATTTACATAGAAGCTCGGCGTTGCCTCGTCATGAAAGGGGCAGCACGCTTTCCACTCGCGCCCGGCCCTTAGCAGCTTGAGGTCGCGCATGATGATGCTCGACAAGGTCAGCCGCGTGCGCAGTTCGTCCTTCCAAGCCGGTGTGATCGCCATCGCAGGGTGATGCGCGCAGCAGGCATTTCAATCAAGGGCAGGTGGACAAATCAGGGGCGGACAAGCGCGATATCGGCGGTATCGCGCTGTGGCTGGCCGGATGCCGGAGTCGGGGCACCATCAGTGCAGAAATTCACCGTTTCGGCATTTTCCGCCGGATACGGACCTTCGCCGGTCGCCGTCACGTCGTTGGCGCGGATGGCGTAGGATGCGGCGGGCCCGGCAGGAGGAAGGGTAGACTGCCAGAAGAAAGTGAGCGGTTCCGCGTCTTCCCACTGATTGCCGCCATCGCCGGCATTGACCGTCCAGCTGAGCGCGCCCGTGGCGGTGCAGGTGATGACGACCTGCACACTTTCGCCCGCGGCAGAGATCGCTTCGGCCTTGGAGAACCCGGCATGGCCCATGAAGCCATGTGCTGGCGCTGTCATGTAGAACGCGCTTGCGGACTCGACATCAATGTCGTCCGCGCCTTGGCCTGCGCCGGTGGAAGCGTCCATATCCTCGCCGGGATAAACGATATGAACATAGGTATAGAGCGTGTTCTCGGGCGCGGTTGCCGGATCGCATTGCGACATGCTCGGCGGGCAGGCGACGTAGGAGGTGATGTCGGCAAAGATGCCCGCCTCGTTCGACAGGCTGGTTTTCACCTCCGTCCCGCGCGGCCCTTCGACCTTTGGCCCAAGAGCAAGGTCTGCAAAATCGATCGGCTCGATATCGACCTGCATTGCCGCCGCCTCGCCATCGGTGGTTGCCACCTCGAGTTCGGCAGCGTCGTCATCTTCGCGCCCATCGGCGCAGGCACTGACAAGAAGCGGAAGCGCGAGAAGCGGCAGGGCAAGAATATTGGTGCGGATCATGGAATGGTTTCCCTTCAGAAGCTGGCTTTGACGAGCGCGCTCGCCTTGGTCATGTCCATCTCAGCGCCGTGACGCGCTTTGAGTTCCGCCATCACGCGGCCCATATCCTTAATGCTGGTCGCGCCGGTGCTTGCCTTGATGTCTTCGATCGCGGCCGCGGTTTCTTCCTCGCTCATCATCTGCGGCAGGAATTCTTCGATTATCGCCAGTTCCCGGCGCTCCTGTTCGGCCAGTTCTTCACGATTACCGTTAACATACATGGTTATTGATTCGGCTCGTTGCTTCGCCATTTTCTGCAGGACACCGGTGACCATCTCGTCATCAGGCACTTCCTTGGCGCTGGTGCGCTGCTCTATATCGCGGTCCTTGATCTTGGCGCTGATCTGGCGGAGCGTCGCGGTGCGCTCCTTGTCCTTCGCCTTCATGGCGGTGAGCGTGGCGGCCTTTATATCTTCGCGGATCATGAGAGGATAAATGTCTTTCTTGTGGATGTTTCAGCTCTGCTTCGCACTCTATCGCATTGCGGGGAGCGCGCCTAGGTTGACGCCGCGTTGGGGCGGGTATAGCCGCTGGGACTTAGCACGCATTGCTGGCCCCTTTTGGATCGGAGCGCTTGAATGGCCCTTCCCGCGAACACACCTGCGCAGCCCAAAACGGCGACCGGGTGCCTTGTTCTGGCGGACGGCACGGTTGTCTGGGGTCGCGGCTTTGGTACGGCCGGCCATGCGGTAGGCGAGGTATGCTTCAACACCGCTATGACAGGCTATCAGGAGGTTATGACCGATCCCTCCTATGACAGTCAGATCGTTACCTTCACCTTCCCGCATATCGGAAATGTCGGCGCGAATGCGGAAGATGTGGAATCGCGCGGTCTGGGCGCGGTGGGCTGTATCGTGCGCGAAGGGGTGACGCCGCATTCGAACTTTCGCGCAACCGAGCAATTTCACGAATGGATGGCCGCGAACGGCAAGATCGGCCTTTCCGGAGTCGACACCCGCGCCCTCACCCGCCGCGTGCGCTTGGGCGGGGCACCCAATGCTGTGATCGCGCATGATCCGCGCGGGCAGTTCGATCTCGATGCGCTGCTGGCGCAGGCGCAGGGTTTTTCCGGGTTGGAGGGGCTGGACCTCGTGCCGGGCGTCTCGCGTACCGAGGCCGAGAAATGGCGCGGCGGACACTGGCAATTGGGCTTTGGCTATGGCGCGGGCGGGCCTGAAAAACCGCACGTGGTGGCGCTGGATTTCGGCGCGAAGGACAACATCTTTCGCAGCCTCGTCCGCGCGGGCGCCAAGGTGACGGTGGTGCCGGGCCGTGCGAGCTTCGACGAGGTGATGGCGCTGGAACCTGATGGCGTGTTCCTTTCCAACGGTCCGGGCGATCCGGCGGCGACGGGCCAGTATGCGGTGCCGGTCATCGCAAAGTTGCTGCAGGCGGATGTGCCGCTGTTCGGCATATGCCTCGGCCACCAGATGCTGGGGCTGGCGCTCGGGGCGAAGACCGCCAAGATGCACCAGGGCCACCGCGGCGCGAACCACCCTGTCCAGCGGGTCGGGGAAGGGTGGGGCGAAAGCACCGGGCTGGTCGAGATCACCAGCATGAACCACGGCTTCGCCATCGACGGCGAGACCTTGCCGAATGGCGTGGAGCAAACGCATGTAAGCCTGTTCGACGGCTCGAATTGCGGGATCGCGGTGAAGGGCAAGCGCGCGTTTGGGGTGCAGTACCACCCGGAGGCATCACCGGGGCCGCAGGACAGCTTCTACCTGTTCGAGAA
>JAZBPE010000059.1:0-3583 GCA_036353345.1 Erythrobacter sp.
CGCGCGCGGGCCGAAATCAGCCACTGGGCCGAATATGATTACGTCGTCATCAACGACGATGTCGACGAATGTTTCGACCGGGTGCGCGAGATCCTCGACGCCGAACGCATGCGCCGCACGCGGCAGACCGGGCTGATCCCGTTCGTGCGCGAGTTGATGGGCGGCTAGCCCCCGCTGCTACCCGGCTGGCAGGCTGGGAATTTCGCTCGCCTCGATCGCGCCGTTTCCGTTTGCGTCGAGCATTTCGAAGGGATCGCGCTTCATCGCGTTCCATTCGGCGCGCGTCACCGTGCCGTCGAGATCGGTATCGAACTGCGCACTCGCCTTGTCGATCGCCTCGCCGAACTTCTTCTTGGGCACCGGCCCGCGCGGCGCATCCTTGCCGTTGACGACCCCGTCGCCATTGCGGTCGAGCTTGGAGAACCGGTCGGCGCGGTAGCGGGCGAATTCCTCGCGCGTGGTCGAACCGTCCTCATTCGCGTCGGCCTCCTTCAGCATCTTGGTGAGCTGTTCGAGCGCCGCTTGCATCTTCTCGGGATCCATGTCGCCCGGCTGAGCGGCAAGCGGAGCGGCGGCGAAGAGCGCTGCGCCGGCGAGACAGGAGAAAAGGCGGGGGACGATGGTCATGACGATGCTCCTTGGCCATGCCATGTTGCAGGAAACTGCATTAATGCATGTGATTACGCAAATGGAATGACAATTGGGCGGACTTTTCAGATCGCACGCGCCGGGCAGCCCCTGCCGGGCAATCGTTGCTGGCTGGAAAGCCGCCTCGAAACGCGGTAAACATCCGGAATGAAAGCCGCTTTTTGCCTGCCCCTGCTTGTATTGACCGGCTGGTGCGCGGCCGCGCTGGCGCAGCCTGTGCCGGGGAACCAACCACCGGGCGAGGCGCCAGAGCCGGGCGAGATCGTGGTTCGGGGGGACGCCGCCCGGAAGGATCGCCCCGCTGCGATCAACCGCTTCATCCGCGCCGTGATCCGCCCCGAGCCGGTGGGACAATATGCCCGGTTCGATGCTCCGGTGTGCCCTTCCGCGATCGGCTTTGCCGAAGATCAGGGCGAGGCCATCGAAGCCCGGATTCGCGCGGTGGCCGACGCCGCCGAAATCGCGGTCGCACCCGCGGGGTGTCAGCCCAATCTGCACCTCGTGCTGGTCGAGAACGGGGAGGACGCGATCCGGGTGTTGCGATCGCGACGGCCCGGCGCGTTCGGCCGGATGCCGCACTGGCAACGCGACCGGATCGCGCGCGGCCCCGGCCCGGTCTACAATTGGCACGCCGTGTACCCGGTTTCCAGCGACGGCGGCGGCAACCGCGCGGTCCTCAATGGCGGCGGGACAGGTGCGGTCGGCTCAGGCGCGGCGCTGCTGGGAGAACCAGCCTACAATGCCGGAATGACCAATGTGAAATCGCGGCTGCTCCAGCCGGTGAAGCAGCAGATCGGCCACGGAATTGTCCTGGTCGAGCGCGCGGCAGCGACCCGGGCCACCGCGTTGCAGCTTGCCGATTTCGCCGCCATGCGCGGATTGCTGAGCGCGCGCGAAGGGAGCGAGGACCTTGCCGGGGTGGAGACGATCCTGCGCCTGTTCGAAAGCGGCAGCGCGGGGCAGGATCACCCCCCATCGCTGACCCAGTGGGACCTTGCGCTGCTCACCGCGCTGTACCGCGCCCCGCCGGACATGAACGCGGACCGCCAGCGCTCCGCCATGGCGCGCACTTTTGCGCGGTTGCTTGACGAAGCGGAGGAATAGGCGCGTCCGCTTTCGGGTTCGATCCCCGAGCCCGCTCATGGCGGGAATTGGGTGGGAAGCGGCCGTTCGATTACTCCTGATTATACGTGCGCTTAAGTTGCGACCGAAGTAGCTGGTTCGACGCGCGAGAGGCGGCTAACTGTGCACGCAGGAGAACACCCGGATATGGCGCCGACGTTTACAAACAACTGGATATTGGCGGGGCTTTGGCTCCTACGTTTGCTCGCTTTATGTTTAATCGCCGGAACCCTGCTCAGTACGACTGATCTCAACGAATGGTGGATACGGATCTGGGACTTCCCTCGGGTGCAAATCCTTATCACGATGGTTTTGGCGGCAATGGCACTATGGTTCCTTGATCGCGGCTGGCGCCCTTGGTTTCCCCTTATTCTAGTCGGCCTGAGCGTTTGGCAACTATATCGGGTCTATCCCTATACCCCGATCGCGGGCACCCAGGTGGCACATACATTACCTGGCGAAGCTAATGGTGACGGTTGCTTCACCGTCCTTACGCTCAACGTGCTGCAAACCAATCGCGAATATCAGCGAACGGCAGATTTGATCCGCAATATCGATCCAGACATTTTGTTGCTGACAGAAACCGATCAGCCCTGGGCAGATGCAATGGCCCCGATCATGGCCAATTATTCCAGCTATATTGATCGCCCACTCAGCAATACTTACGGCCTGCTTTTTGCGACGCGCCTTCCCATGAGGGACGCAACCATCCAGGATATGGCGCAGAAGGACACACCGTCAGTTTTCGCAACATTGATGGCGGGCAAGCGAGAATTCAGAGTGATCGGTCTTCATCCCCGCCCGCCCACGCCCGGCCAAGACACCGAAGAGCGCGATGCGGAGATCATTATCGCTGCAAAGCAATCGCGCAATCTTGATATTCCGGTCCTTGCGATCGGTGATTTCAACGATGTCGCTTGGTCTGATACGACGAGCCTGTTCATGGATATCGGCAGTTTCCTCGATCCGCGCATCGGTCGCGGAACTTACGCAACATTCCCTGCTGATAAAACCTGGCTCGGCTGGCCGCTCGATCACCTTTTCGTGACAGAAGAGTTCTTGCTTGCAGATATGAACGTGGGTCAGCCAGTCGGTTCGGATCACCGACCCGTTATCGCGCAATTGTGCCTTGCACCCAAACCGGCACGAAAGCGCAATGATGACGCCGATGGACCGAGCGCCGAAGATCAGCGCGATGCGGCGGAGGTCATGATCGATTTCGAAAAGGACAGCGCCGAGGATAGGGTCAGGGGTGACACAGGCTAAGGATGTGCTGGATTTTTCCTCTGCAAGTTTCACTCATCGCCGAACTTCTGCTCTGGGGTCGTTTGCCGACAGACAGCTTTTCTGCTGGGAATGTCGAAACCGGACGCCCCTGCCCAACCCGAAAACCTTTCCTACTCCGCCCGAATATGCGCAATTCTGGCGGATGACGCACAAACCCTCCTCCCCGCTCGCCCTCTCGGATCACTCCCTCGCCCATCCGGGTCGCCACGATGGCTGGACGCCCGCGCGGCAGGCGACGTTCCTGCGCGCGCTCGCCAGCACGCAGTCGGTCGCCAAGGCCGCGCGGGCGGCGGGGATGAGCCGCCAGAGCGCCTATGGCCTGCGCGCGCGGCTGAAGGGGGAGCCGTTCGACCTGGCCTGGCACGCCGCGATGCGCTGCCGGTTCGATGCGCTGGCGGAGGCCGCGATGGAACGCGCGCTCAACGGGGTGGAGGTGCCGCATTTCCACAAGGGCGAGCTGATCCACACCTCGCGCCGGTTCGACGAGCGGCTGACCGTGGCGCTGCTGGCGATGCGCGACCGGCTA
>JAZBPE010000060.1:0-5650 GCA_036353345.1 Erythrobacter sp.
CCTAGAGCGGGTGATCGCGAACCTCGATCGTGCTGAAATACGCAGCAATGGTGAGAGCCGATAAGAATGATCTGGCATATCTAACGGATGCTTTGAACGAGCCGCCGTAGCTGTTGTGACGACCGCTTTGGGATCGAAAGCCGAATGGCCGCTTTGAGCGATTACCCAACGCAAAGCCAACCTTCATACATAAGACCGACGCCAAACCTACCGCAAGCTCACCACATTATCGCTCGCTTCGCGCTGGCGTGAGCCGTCGAACAGGCTCATCATCGGCTCGTCCTCGACGATCACGACCTTCGCATCGCCGAAGCCGTTGAAGCCGGTCTTCATCGCCGCGCCGTAAGCTCCGAGCATTCCGACCTCGATATAGTCGCCCGCCTGAATGTCGCCGGGCAGCGGGAAGGGTCCGGCCATGTAATCGGCATCATCGCAGGTCGGGCCGTAAAAGGCGAAGTCGACCTCCGGATCGCGCAGATCGGTTTCCAGCGCTGCTACGGGAAAGCGCCACGCGACATGCGCCGCGTCATAAAGCGCGCCATAAGCACCATCATTGATGTAGAGCTCGGCGCCCCGGCGCTTTTCCACGCGCACGATCATCGAAGAATATTCCGCACACAAGGCCCGCCCCGGCTCGCACCACAATTCGGCGTTGTAAGCGATGGGGAGCGCGTAGAAATGCTGGTGAATAATCTGGAAGTAATCTTCGAGCGGGGGCGGCTCCAGACCGGGATAGATGCTGGGAAACCCGCCGCCCACGTCGATCATGTCGATCACGACACTCGCCTCGGCAATTGCGGCGCGGGTGCGATCGAGCGCCTGGACGAACGCAAACGGGCTCATCGCCTGACTGCCGACATGGAAGCACACGCCCAGCCAGTCGCAATGCTGGCGGGCTTGTTGCAGGAGGGTCGGCGCTTCGGTCAGGTCGCACCCGAACTTTGCGGCAAGGCTAAGCTGCGCGTGTTCGGAAGAAACGCGCAAACGCACGCACAGGCGCAGATCGGTTGCAGGCTTGCCGGTATCAGGGTCGCGGCAGGCCTCGACGATTTTCGCCAATTCCTCGGCCGTGTCGAGGCTGAAGGTTTTCACGCCATGATCGTGATAGGCTTCGCGAATGGCGCCGGGCGTCTTGATCGGATGCATGAAGCACAGCACAGCTTCGGGCAGTTCCGCGCGCACCAGACGCACTTCGGCGATCGAGGCGACATCGTAATGGGTGACGCCCGCATCCCACAGGGTCGCAATCAGGTCCGACGCGGGATTGGCCTTGACGGCGTACAGCACCTTGCCTGGAAACTTGTCGAGAAAATACGCTGCCGCCCGCCGCGCGGCATGCGGACGGTTGCAAATCACCGGATCTTCGGGCGCAAGCGCGCTGACTACGGATCGAGCGTCGGGAAATGTGTGCAATTCAAGGGACCTCCAGAAGGTTTGGTTACCGGATCGCGTTGGCAGGTTTGCTTGCCTGCAAACAAACCGATCGAGGCTGCCTTGCGGTAACAGTCCCTTGGAGCAGCGGAGTGGCGCATATAATCGCGTAAGGCCGGCATGCAAGGGTGAATTGGCGCGAAGACGAGCGTTCGAGCACGTTACTATTTCGCAAACAACGCATGACGCGCGCGATGTTCCGGGAAAGATGCCTAGAAAGCGACCTTGGGAACCTGATCGACCGTGCCGCGCTCTGAATCGTCGAGCCGGTGGAAATCGGCTTGGGAAAAGCCTAGCGGCCCGGCGAACAGCACGGCGGGAAAACTCTCGCGCGCCGTGTTGAAGCGTGAGACCGCGGCGTTGAGCGCCCGGCGTGCGGCGGCCAGCTTGTCCTCGATATCGGCGAGCTCGCGCTGCAATTCTTGAAAGTTGGTGTTGGCCTTCAAGTCGGGATAGGCCTCGCTCAGAGCCAGCAGCTTATCGAGCGCACCGCGCAGCATTTGCTCGCTGCGGCTGTCGGGCGAGCCGTCGGTTGCCCGCTGGCGCGCAGCGATCACCGTTTCCAGCGTCTCGCTTTCGTGCCCCGCATAACCCTTTACGGTTTCGACTAGGTTGGGCACCAGATCGTGGCGCTGGCGCAACTGCGCATCGATATCAGCGACGCCCTGCCGCACATTCTGGCGCAGGCCGACAAGTCGGTTGTAGATCCCGATGACTAGCAACGCCAGACCGCCCACAACCACGATCACGATGATGGTTCCGATATCCATGCTGCCCCTTCCGGCCGTGTAGGCGGTATATTACCGACGATTGGTTAAGCAACCGCAGCTAATGCGTGTCGAGCCGGGCGCGACAGGGAAAGGGGACGCGATGCAGGCTGATATCGACACGCTGATGCGCGGGGACCTCGGGCGCTGGCTCGAACAGCAGGACGTCATGCGCGCCGCTGCGAAGGCGAAGAGCTTCAACCGTTGGTTCTATGGGGCCATTGTCCTTGTCCCCGTCCTCGCGTTCATCTGGTTCCTCCCGTCCGCGATGGCCGAACCTTTTCGCGCCTTCCTTACCTTGGCCGCGTTTGGTGGCCTGTCTGCCTTCGCCTATCATCCGGTCCAGCAGGCCAAGCGCGCGGTGAAAGTCGGCATCAATTCGGCAATCGCGCGGGAGTTAGGATTAGGCTACGCCCACGACATCGAACCGGGGATCGAGTTCAAGGTCGCCGACGCCTACGGATTGCTTCCCGATCACGATGATGCGAAGTTCGAAGACCACTGGTCGGGCAAACTTGAAGGGCACGCCTTCAACCTTTACGAAGCGCATCTGACCGAGGAGCGCGGAAGCGGCAAGAACCGTCGGACCGTCACCGTCTTTCGCGGCGCGATCGTGCAGATCGCGTTCGGAAGACCCTTCACTTCGACCACGCTGCTCCAACGCGCGGGCAAGCACAAACGCTTCTTCGGCCTCGGCGGGCGCGCCGACCATGCAACATTTGGAGGGCATCGGCTCGACTATGTCGATCAGGTCCACCCGGCCTTCGAGGACGTGTTCGAAGTCTGGAGCGACGACCAGGTCGAGGCACGCACGATCATCCATCCGTCCTATCTCGAGCACCTTCTTAGCGTCGAGCACGCGTTTGGCGGCAAGGCGATCCGCGCATTGTTCGAAGCGGGCCAGATCGTCATGGCGGTCGAAAGCGGCAACCTGTTCGAAAGCGGTGGGATGAATGCAAGCGAAGACCGCGCCAGGGTCGAACAGGCCGCGCGCCAGTTCGGATCGCTTGCGCGCCTCGCGCTCGCCATCAATCAGACCGAGCGCGGCCGGACCGTGCGCGCGCTCGACGAAAGCTAGCTCAGCCGATCGCGGAAATCGGCATAGTCGAAGCGCTTCACACATTCGAGCGCGTCGATCTCACTATCCCACAACCAGATACCCGGCAGCGGCACGCCGTTGAAGGTGTTGGTCTTCACCATCGAGTAATGCGCCTGGTCGAGGAAGGCAAAGCGCGCGCCCGGTTGCGCGGCGACGGGCAGGCGATAATCGCCGATGACATCGCCCGCGAGGCAGGACGGACCGCCCAGACGGATCGGAACCTGCTCCGCATCGGTTACTTCGCCCAGCATTGCGGGCCGGTAAGGCGCCTCGATCACATCAGGCATATGGCAAGTCGCTGAAATATCAGTGATCGCAAAAGGCACTTCGTTGAATCCCGTATCGAGCAGCGTGCCTACGAGAATACCTGCATCGAGCGCGATGGCTTCGCCGGGTTCGAGAATGATTTCGGCGCCGGTATCTTCGGCTGCATCCTTCAGAAACTCCACCAGCTCCTCTCGGCTGTAGTCGGCCCGGGTGATGTGGTGGCCGCCGCCCATGTTTATCCATTTGAGCTGACCGAACCATGGCTCGATCACATCGAACACCTTGTCCCAGGTGCGCCGAAGCGGCTCGAAATCCTGTTCGCACAAATTGTGGAAGTGAATGCCCTCGATCCCTTCCATGTGCTCTTCGGTCAGCTGATCGATCGGGAAGCCGAGCCGCGAGCCGGGGCTGGAGGGGTCATAGCGCGGCACCTCGCCGGTCGCGACCAAAGGATTAAGCCGAAGGCCGACGGACACATCCCCCCCGGTCGTCGCTGCATGATCGAGGATCAGCGCTGCGCGCGCGCGCTGGGCGGGCGAATTGAAGATGACATGGTCGGAGAGCCGGCAGACCTCGTCCAGATCCTCGGGTTTGTAAGCGGCGCAATAGGTCGCGATCTCACCATCGTAGAACTCGGACGCCAGCCGCGCTTCCCACAGGCCGGAGGTGGAAACGCCATCAAGATACTCACCGAGAATGTGGGCAGTGGACCACATCGAAAACGCCTTGAGCGCGGCGAAAACCTTGCACCCCGCCGCGTCGCGAATGTCCGCCAGAATCTGGCAATTGGCACGCAGTTTCGCGGCGTCTACAACGAAGGCGGGGCTGTCGACGCGGGAGAGATCGAAATGGGCGAACGCGCCCGGATCACCGGCTTTGGTTTGCATTCGCCTCTCCTTCAATAATCCTGATCGCCTCGCTCAGCGCCGGATCGGTGCCGTCCGCCGCCGTTGACGCGGGCATCATCGGCAGGTCGGCGGTGAAATCCTCGCGCGGAGTTCCATCGACGTGGAACAGAGCTTCGCCTCCAAAAGCCATGCGAACGTCGCTCTTAATGAGGGTCCAGTTCCACAGACCGCCAAGCAAGTCGCCCATGTCCGAACCGATAGTGACTGCTTCGCTCGCCGCATCCATACCGATAACGATTCCCTCTCCCATGCTGCCCGTCCATTTACCGTGGAGCACGACAACAGGACCGCCGAAAAAAGGTTGGCGGGGATAGACATATTCGACAAACCGGCGCGGAACGCTGAATTCGCGTTCCAACGCGGGGATGACGTGCATTTGATAGGGCCGGATTTCCGGTGTGAAATGGCCAATGATCGAGCGCGCCACTTCGGTGTTTCCGCCGCTCGGTGTATCGCGCAAATCAAGAATGAACGCCCGTGCATCCGCCGCTCGTTCTACAGCTTCATCGAAGGCCGTAATCGTGTCGCTGTTGCCAAGCGAATTGAGCACCGTAATCAGCGCGATATCCCCGTCCGACCCGACGAAGGTAAGCTCCAGTGGCGGACGATCTTCAAGCATTCGGGCGTATTCGCGAGTGGAGACAAGCTCCACGGTTCGGATTATGCCGTCAGCGCTAGCCACTTCCAGCGTGCGTCCGGATGCTCCTTGACCGTTCACGGCCAGCGTCAGACCATATTCGCGTTGCGCCACTGTGGCCTCGCGAAGCACGTTTCCGAACGGAAGCATGGCAGCAACGCGTGCCTCCATCCCGTCGATGGAAATGATCCGATCGCCCGGCCGCAGTCCCGCCTCGAACGCAGGTGACCCGCGCCGCACGTCCTCGACTCTCGCAACATCATCGACAAAGCGCGCAGACAGATCCGCCGCCGTCATGATGATGGCATAGTCGTCGTCTTCAAATGGCCCGGCAATGAAATGCGGGTCCATGAAAGTCAGCGCAGTCTGGTGAATGATGCGACGAAACTCCGCCTTGTCCTCCGCATTGATGGCCAGCGCCCGGGAGCGATCAAGCTGCGTTTCAACATCGATATCGTCGCGTTCGAAGTAGGCGTATTTACCGCGCAGGACGGTTTCGAACTCTTCCCAGGCTGACGCGGCATCAAAGACCTCGACTGTC
>JAZBPE010000004.1:0-3344 GCA_036353345.1 Erythrobacter sp.
CGGCCGTTCTTGCCGAGGTCGAACGGGCCATGGCCGGCGGGCCGGGAACCAGCGCGTCATTCGATTACCGTGTCGAGGTGCCCGGCGGTTCCGACCTGCGCTATATCCGCGTGCGTGCCGGGGTCGAACGCGATCCGTCCGATGGCGTCCCCAAGCTGTTCGGCGCGTTCATCGACATGAGCGATATCGAGCAGTCCCGCGCGCGCATGCAGGAGCTGTCCGAACGCAACGCCGCGCTCGTCGTCGAGAGCAATCACCGCATCAAGAACTCGCTCGCGATCGCTTCGGCGATGCTTTCGTACCAGCTGCGCGCCAGCGAAGAGCCCGCGGTCGAGCAAGCGCTCAAAACAGCTGCAACCCGGATCATGGCTATCTCGGACGTGCATGGCGAACTGTTCGCCGACGAGGGCGTGGAATGGGTCGATGCGGGCCACCTGCTCGAACGCTTCGTGCGCAGTTTCGAACGCACCATCGACATCAAGACCACCGGCTGCCGGATCGATGTGACGGCGCAGAGCGTGCGCCTGCCGTCGCGCTATGCCGTCACCATCGCGCTGATGCTCAACGAATTGCTCACCAATGCGATCAAGTATGGCATGACGCAGCAGCAGGAATGCGAGATCACGGTGGAGCTGTCTGCCGATGATGCGAACGCCGAACTGGTCGTGCAAAACGTGATCGCGGGTCGCACCTTCGGCCAGATCATTTCCGAAGGCGTCGGGAGCGAACTGGTCCACGCCTTCGCGGGGCAGCTTGGCGGCACGCTCGAAGCGGGCGAGCAAGAGAACAAATATAACGTCTCCTTCGTCTTCCCGCTGCCTGACGAAGAGGCTGTCGATATCCGTTAGCATGCGCATGGCGCGCCGGAAGGGATACGACGAACCGTGCACCGCGCGCCACGGGTGAAGGCCGCGCCTGCTCATCCCGTGCCGGCCAATGGAACACGCGCCTCCCCCTGTTCTTGATTGATCATATCAAACCAGGAGGAATATCATGTTTGGCTGGGCCATTACTTTTCTGATCATCGCGCTGGTTGCAGCGCTGCTGGGTTTTGGCGGCGTCGCGGGTGCGGCCACCAACATCGCCTATGTCGTGTTCGTCGTGGCGCTGATCCTCGCGATCATCGGCTTCCTGCGGGGCCGTGCGACGCGCTAAAGCGAATATGCCTTCCGCGACTTGCGGGAGGCACAAGAACAGGAGGCGGGTCGACCGGAAGGACGATCCGCCTCTTCTCGTTCCGGCCTCTCGCCGGGCGCCAGTTGGGGATCAATGTTAGGATTCGCGCGAGCCTAACCTCTCCCGCATTCTCAAACACATAACACAACACCATATCGACAGGAGAAGGATGATGTCATCCAGGCTGGAAACGCTCGCACACTACACGCACGATTCGATCGAGGGTTATCGCAAGGCCCGCGAACGCGCCGAAAGCCCTGCAATCGCCAGTGCCCTTGCGCGGCGCGTCGAAGAGCGCGAGACCACGCTGCTGCGGCTCAATGACGCGCTGGCCGAGCAGGGCCATGAACGCGTCGCTTCAGGATCGGCGCTTGGCACGTTCCACAAGATCTGGGGTTCCGTGCTGGCTGCGCTGGGGCAGAACGACAATGCCGTGATCAACCACGTCGAGGAGGGCGAGCAGTTCCTGCGCGACCGTTTCGAGGAGGGGCTGAAGGACAAGGAGCTGGTCCCGCGCGAGCGTGAAGTTATCGCAAGGTGCCTGAAGGAAATCTCCGAGAGCGCATCCTTCGCCCAGCAGATCGAGCCGGTTACCCGCTGATTTCGAGGCAAAAGACGAGGCGGGGGCCGCTCGTGCGCGGGCGGCTCCCGGTCGGCCTCGATCAATTCGTCCGGGATACCGCGAACAGGTAATCCGGATCGAACCGGGCATAGTTCCGGATCGCCTCCCAGTCGCCGGGATAGAACGTGCCACGGCGGATGTCGGCCAGTTCCATCTCGCGCAGTTTGCCGACCGCGCGATTGGCGTGGACGGCGCTGACCCCGCACATGTCGGCAAGGTCGAATTGCGTGAAAGGCGTGCGCACTGCATGCGGATTCGCCCGCCCGGTCATTTCGAGACGCGCCTGCAATTCGCAGAAGATATGCGCGATGCGGCGCGGGGCGTCGTGCTTCTCGAGCGTCTGGATCCAGCTGCGGTGAACCGCCGCGTCGAGCAGCGAGGAACGCCACAGGACCCGGGCCAGGTCCGGGCTCTCGTCAAGCAGCGAGTTGAACTGGTCGTGATCGATGCAGGCCACGCGCCCGGCACCCGCCGCGACCACATCGTGATCGATCCGCCCCAGCAGGAAGCCGTGCAGGTCGAGAAAATCGCCCGGAACGCTGATCCCGACGATCGCGCGCTGTTCGTCGCGCTTGATCGTGCGGAACGCGAAACCTTCGAGCAGCAGCACGGCCTGTGTCAGCGTCTCGCCGCGATGCGAGAGCGTCTCGCGATCTTCGACGGCGCGCTCATCGCGCAGCAGGCTTGCAAGTTTCTCGGCACCGTTCTTGCTGAGCGCGTGATGCGGCTGCCTTGCGAGAAACGCATCGATGTGCCGCGCAATCCGGGAATCTCCGCTGTCCTGCGTGGCGATTGTCTCGGGATCGATCGACGGGGATCGGAACGAGCGTGTGATGATGGATGGTGCAACCATAGTCCCGGTTCAATGGGGATAACGGCAATTTGTGCCATTCTTGCTTCGGCGCGGGGGCCGTGCCGGGCGAGCCACGGTTTCATCATGTGTGCGCAAGCCATGTCCGAGTTGATGAATGTTAGGATGCAAGCCAACCTTCCGGGTCGCGAGGTTATGTGGCGAAATCAAGGCCTCTGCCGCGACAGCCAATCTGCCGGCTGCACCGTTCCGGTTCGCCGGGCGCAGGCAAGGGCCGCCCACGACCGGAGGACATGCAGATGAGCCACATGAGATTTCACACCAGCCGTCCCGATTCCTGGACTGCCCCGCGCCCGTTTTCGGATGCGACCATGCGCCGCCGCAAGCACGGCCCGATCCTTCCGCTTGAACAGCCGAGCCTGCTCGAACGCCTGCTGGGCGGCTGAGAAAAGGGGCCGGCGGGAAGCGACCAACATTTGATGGCTTCGCCGCCTGTCCGCCCTGCCAGAGCTTGACTCATCAGACACTCATAACATGGAATAAGGAGGCTGGATCATGCTGAAGAGATTGGCTCTGCTCGGCGCGCTTGGATATACCGGATACCGCTTTGCGACGCGTGATCGAAGGTCTGCCCCCGCATACGGAGAGGGCGAGGCGCACGATGGCGTGCGCAACGCCGGGCCCGCCGCTGCACGCGACGAAAGCGGCCGGAACTGGACGGAGGTTGACGAGGAA
>JAZBPE010000061.1:0-15906 GCA_036353345.1 Erythrobacter sp.
ACCCGAGCTACGATCTGTGGCGGGACTTCCCTTATGAATACGCCCATGGGCGGTTGGCGATCGACGTCATCAATGGCGGGCCGGATTTGCGCGAATGGGTCGACGATACGGGGGCCGGGCCGGATGCGCTGGACGCTGCGGCGTCCCATGACGAAGCGGCATGGGTGCAAACGGTGCGGCGGCACCTACTATACTGATTGGCAGCTAAGTTGAAGCGCGTCCGGGTTCCGAAGGCCGCTTAAAAAGCGAACTTGACCCGCTGCCGTTGACGCTGGCGTCGCATCGAAGCGCCGAGGAATGCAAAGCCGACCAGCATCAGCGCCCAGGTGCCGGGTTCGGGCACGGCGCTTTCGACGCGGATGCTCCTCAGCTTGAACCCGTCATTGCCAGAAAGCCCCGGCGCATCGGTTGCGCTGATGAGCCACATATTGCCTACGTTTCCGAGCAGGTTGATATTCCTCGTCACACTGCCGCTCTGACCGCCTTCACCTGCGAGGTAGGGGTTGAACATACCAAGTGCAGAGGCGTTCGCGCCATTGAGCGCAAGCGAACCGGACGGCGCGGTCATGAACCCGATCGTGGCATCGGTATCGTTCAAACCATGCCAGCCAGTATTGAACCGCGCTTCGCTGAGCGAGACGATCTGGTTGAACTCAAGCACCACGAAGTCGCGCCAGCCTTCGTTGTCGATCGTGTGCGAATTGTCGCCAGCGCTGTTCTTGACGCCGATCCCCGAACGCCAGACCCCTAGCGCGCCGTCATTGATCACACCGTTATTATTGACCGACCAGCCGGTGACCGACACGCTGATGCCGCCGCTGGAAAAGATCAGCGCATCGCCAAACCCCTGGTCGCCGTTATACGGGCTCGTGCTCGTATCCAGCCAGATGGTTTCGGCGGCCATGGCTGGCGCGCCAACAGACAAGGCCACGCCCACAGCAAGCTTCGTAATAAGCCGACGCATAATTTCCCTCCAAGGAGCCCCTTTACGAACGACGCGTGACGGCGTCGCCTCGTGTTAGTCGCCGTAAGCATACATAAACCATCCCGGAAAAGCAGGGGTAAATGGTGAAGGAGCCCCAATTTCGCCAACCGCGTCCCGATAGTGGACATATTGCGGGTTGGAGCGGGCGGTGAGTAAGGCCGGCCCGGGGGTGCCTCCACCTTGAGGGGCGATGATCTGTCCGGATAAGTCGATCATGCGGGGGCAGGGCCCGATGCGTCGGATGCGGCGGCGTCGCACGACGAAACGGCTTGGCTGCAGACGGTGCGGGGGTGTTTGCTTGATTGGACGAGGCGCCCATCGTCCAGGCCTTAGAAGCGCCTAGTGTTAATTGACAAAAGGCAGATCGGCAAAGTTGACACAAATGACACGGTGTCACCAGCGTTTTCTTTGGGCAAACCCATGTTTTTCAAGGTTTTCGAGCCGAGAAGCGAAGTTGACACTTTGCAATTCGGACCGCAACGAAACCTGGCGGCCCTCATGTTTCCCTGGCAGCGGACAATTGGAAAGAGCAGCCAAGTATATAGTATGCGCACTCGGCGTAGGAAATGTAAGCTTGGGGGGCGCCACAAGGCCGGTGTTCGACCAAACTTGGTCTTTCGGGTTGCCTGTCGTCAGCTCGCCAAATGCTTTCCCCGACGTCCGCTGGCACAAATGTCCAGATCGAAGTTCGAACAATGTCCATAGGAACTCCGGCGCCGTAATTCCCTTGGCCAGCGGGATACCCCGTCCCGACAATTGCATGTGCCACGGTGAGAAACATGAAAAGCCCCTGATTGCTGATCTTATTTAATACCTCACCAGGTGCTTTGCATTTTGGAACACCGCAAGTGCGATCAGCAGAAATTGACCGATCGCAGATTTCAGCTGAAATTGGTCAAATCTTTTCTATTTCCAGCCTCGGGCACGACCTGCAAAAACACCGGACGCTTCTTGTTTGACAGCAATACAACACTTGCGCCCGCGAAAACGGGCCAGTTGCTTCAATGCCCAACCTTCCGGCTCAACTCCCGCATCGCGTCGTCCAGCCCATCCAAAGTCAGCGGATACATACGGTCGTTCACCAGCTGCTTCATCATCTTGGTCGATTGCGAATAGCCCCATTGCTTTTCGGGCACGGGATTGAGCCAGACGGTCGCTGGGTAGGTGTCGGTTACGCGGCGCATCCAGGTGACGCCCGCTTCTTCGTTCATATGCTCGACGCTGCCACCCTGATGGGTGATTTCATACGGGCTCATCGAAGCATCTCCGACGAAGATCACCTTGTAATCATGGCCGTATTTGTGGAGGATGTCCCAGGTCTTGGTGCGTTCCTGCCAGCGGCGCTTGTTGTCCTTCCATACGCCTTCATACAGGCAATTGTGGAAGTAGAAAAATTCAAGGTTCTTGAATTCCGCCGTCGCCGCGCTGAACAATTCCTCGACCATTTTAATGAAAGGATCCATCGATCCGCCCACATCGAGAAACAGCAGCAGTTTCACCGCATTATGCCGTTCGGGTCGCATGTGAATGTCGAGCCAGCCCTGCTTGGCCGTCCCCGTAATCGTCGCGTCGATGTCGAGCTCGTCCGCCGAACCTTCGCGCGCGAAACGTCGTAGCCGCCGCAGCGCCACCTTGATGTTGCGGGTGCCCAGCTCCCTGGTGCTGTCGAGGTTCTTGAACTCGCGTTTTTCCCACACCTTCACCGCGCGCTTGTGCTTGCTCTCACCGCCGATGCGCACGCCCTCGGGGTTGTAGCCCGAATTGCCGAAGGGCGATGTGCCGCCCGTGCCGATCCATTTATTGCCGCCCTGATGGCGCTTTTCCTGCTCCGCGAGCCGCTTTTTGAGCGTCTCCATGATATCGTCCCAATCGCCGAGCTTCTCGATCTCGGCCATCTCCTCTTCGGTCAGGAACTTCTCGGCGACCGATTTCAGCCAGTCTTCGGGGATGTCGACCGGGCTCTGACCGTAATCACTCATCACCCCCTTGAAGACTTTCTGGAACACCTGATCGAATCGATCGATCATTCCCTCATCTTTCACAAAGGTCGCGCGAGCGAGGTAGTAGAACGCCTCGGGCGTCTGTTCGATCACATCCTTGTCAAGCGCCTCCAGCAATGTGAGGTGCTCCTTGAAGCTGGCGCCGATCCCGGCCTCGCGCAATTCGTCGACAAGATTGAAGAACATGAAGGAGCGCATACAAACGAACCGCTGTCTTTTCCAGAGCCGTCGAAAAAGCCGGCGATCGACCGACGAATTGCGGACTGCCTTAAGCCTTTGATAACCATCGCGTGGCTATCCACTCGGCGTTCGAACAGGGGCGCGCACTCGTATGAAATCAGAAGTGATCGATGTCGCCAATGCCGCCGCGTTGGACTATATTCCCGAAAAATGCGGTGCGGTGACCGTTGGCTGCTCGGACGTTGCCGGGATGGTGGAGGACGTGATCCAGTCCTCCGAAGTCCTGCGCCGCGAGCACGAAGCCTTGCGCGGCACGGTCGAAGCTCTCGAAGCGGACCAGGCACGGGTCTCGGAGGCGAGCGATGAGGCGCGGCTGCTTTCGGAACGCGCGATCGAGCGGCTGAGCGAGGGAACCGCGCTGATCGAATCCTCGCTTGGCAAGATCGGCTCGCTGCTGGAGCTGGTCGACACGCTTGGACAGCACGTCACCAGCTTCTCCGCAGCGATGGAACAGGTCCGCCGTAGCGCCAAGGATATCGAGGAAATCGCGGAGACGACGAACATCCTCGCACTTAATGCCACGATCGAAGCGATGCGTGCGGGCGAGGCCGGGCGAACCTTCGCCGTCGTCGCCAGTGAGGTGAAGGGGCTGGCCAACGATTCGCGCAAGGCGACGATCGAGATCGCGACGACGATCGACAAGCTCGGTGAGGAAGCCGGGATGGTCATCGGACGGATCGAAGCGGGATCGCAGGCGAGCGACGAAGCACGCTCATCCGTTGCTCAGATCGAAAGCACGATCGCGAATGTGGGCGAACTGGTCGAGGAGGTGGACAAGCAGAACGATGTCATCGCGCGCTCGACCGGCACGATCAGCCAGCGCGTGGGCGAAGTGCAAAGCGTGCTTGGCGGATATGACACGGCGACGCGCGCGAACGAGAAAGAGCTGCAATCCGCGCAGGAGCGGATCAGCGAGCTGGAAATGACCGCGAACGACATGTTCGATGGTCTGGTGCAGGCGGGGCTCTCGCCACGCGACAGCGTCATGGTCGATCATGCCCAAGCTACCGCGCACAAAGTCGTCGCTGCGGTCGAGGCGGCAATTGCCGATGGCGGACTGATGAAAGCGGCCCTTTTCGATACGGATTACAAGCTCATTCCCGGTTCGAACCCCGAGCGATACACGAACCGTTTTACTACCTTCGCCGATGCGCACTGGCGCCCGATCCTCACCGCGATCACCAATCAAGTGAGCGACTGCGTGGCGGCGGTGTGCGCGGACACAAACGGTTTCATGCCAACCCATATCGAACAGTTTTCAAAAGCCCCGACCGGCAACGTGGCGCATGATACGCGCTATTGCCGCAACGGGCGGATCGTAATGGATGCCGCCGATAGAGCAGCCCTTGCCAGCAATGCCCCCTATCGCATGTCGGTCTTCCGACAGGAGGGCGATGGCAGCACCTACTACATCGTGCGCAGCGTCTATGTGCCGCTATTCATCCAGAATCAGCGCTGGGGCGATCTGAAGTTTGCTTACATGCTGGGCGGGTTTCAGCATTTGCTCGAAGACACATAGGCCCGTTCAGCCCGGATTGCGGCGCGCCATGAACGCAAGTCGTTCGAACAGCATCACGTCCTGCTCGTTTTTCAGAAGCGCGCCGTGGAGCGGGGGGATCGCGTTGTTCGGGTTGCTGTCCTGCAGCGTTTCGAGCGGCATGTCCTCGTTCAAAAGCAGCTTCAGCCAATCGAGCAGTTCACTGGTCGAGGGTTTCTTCTTCAGCCCGGGCACCTCGCGCAGCTCGTAGAAGATATCCATCGCCTTCTTGACCAGGCTTTTCTGGATGTCCGGGAAGTGAACGTCGATGATCGCTTGCATCGTCTCGCGATCCGGGAACTTGATGTAGTGGAAGAAACAGCGGCGCAGGAACGCATCGGGCAGTTCCTTCTCGTTATTCGAGGTGATGACCACGATCGGGCGTTCCTTCGCCTCGATCCGCTGCTGCGTTTCGTAGACGTCGAAGCTCATGCGATCGAGTTCCTGCAAAAGATCGTTGGGAAACTCGATATCCGCCTTGTCGATTTCGTCGATCAGGAGGACGGGAAGTTCGGGCGCGGTGAAGGCCTCCCACAATTTGCCCTTCTTGATATAGTTGGAGATGTCATGGACACGCTCATCGCCGAGCTGACCGTCGCGCAGACGGGCAACCGCGTCATATTCGTACAGGCCCTGCTGCGCCTTGGTCGTGGACTTGACGTTCCATTCGATCAGCGGCGCATCGATGGCCTTGGAAATTTCATGCGCGAGGACGGTCTTTCCGGTGCCGGGTTCGCCTTTCACCAATAGCGGGCGGCGCAGCGTCACCGCGGCATTGACCGCGACTTTCAGGTCCTCGGTCGCGATATAGTTGCTGGTGCCTTCGAAACGCTGCGTGTCGGTCATGGGCTCGTCCTTCATTTTGCTTTGCGCGCGGCGATAGGGCGCGCATCAAAGCGGCGCAAGGCGGTCGCCGTCGCTCTGGGACAAGCGCGAAGGCCGATTCGCGGTGGAAGAGCCCGGCGCTTCGTGTCAGGTCCGCATGGTTCCGTCTCGCCCATCCAGGAGCCTTGAATGCCCAGCCAGACCCTCTCGATCGACACCGCCGCCGGCCATCATCTCGAAGGCGCGCTCGAACTGCCTGCAGGGCTCGTAGGCGGGGCGGCGGTGTTCGCGCATTGCTTTACGTGCACGAAGCAAAGTCGCGCGGCGGTGAGCGTGGCACGCGCTCTGGCAGCACGCGGGATCGCCTGCCTGCGCTTCGACTTCACCGGGCTCGGCGGGAGTGAGGGCGAGTTCGGGCGGGCCGGCTTTGCGACGGACATTGCGGATCTTTGCGCGGCCGCAGAGATGATCCGCGAGCGGTTCGATGGCCCGCTCCTCCTCGTCGGTCATAGCCTGGGCGGTGCGGCCGTGCTTGCCGCAGCAGCACGCCTGGGCAAGGAGACGGTCGCCGCCGTGGCGACGATCGGTACGCCCTCTAACGTGCCGCATGTGCTCGCCTCGATCAAAGGCGACCATGAAGCGATCGCGCGCGAAGGGGAGGGGGAGGTCAGCATAGGCGGGCGTCCGTTCGCGCTCAGCCGCGACTTTCTGGATAGCGCCAGATCGGTCGATCTGCTGCACGTCGTGGCGAAATTGCGGCTGCCCTATCTTGTGCTGCATTCGCCGACCGATGCGATCGTGGGGATCGATCATGCGAGCGCGCTGTTCGAAGCGGCCTTTCATCCCAAGAACTTCATCAGTCTGGCGGGCGCCGATCACCTGCTGAACGACCCTGCCGATGCAACCTTCGCTGCCGATGTGATCGCGGGCTGGGCCCAGCGCTACCTCCCGATGAAGCGTGACTGGCCTATGCCCGAAAACGGCATCGTGGTGCGGACCGGCCATGGCAAATTCGGCACGGAGGTTCACACAGGAGGGCACCGCTTCATTGCTGACGAGCCCCGCTCCCATGGCGGCGATGACAGTGGGCCGACTCCTTACGACTTGCTGTTGGCCGCGCTTGGTACCTGCACCGCAATGACGATGAAGATGTATGCCGACCGCAAGAAATGGCCCTTCGAAGGCGCGCGGATCCACCTGACGCACGAACGCGATCACGAGGTGGATTGCGAACACTGCATCGACGACGAAGAGGGCCAGAAGATTCAGGCGATCCGCCGTTCGATCACGCTACTGGGCGACGCGCTGAGTGGAGAGCAGCGCGAAAAGATCATCGCGATTGCGGACCGATGCCCCGTGCACAAGACGCTGGAGGGGCGATTGCACATCCATACGACCAGCGCCAAGTCTGGCGACTAGACCCGTGCGAGCGCTCCCAGCACGGTGACCGCCCAGACAACGGCGAGCATGGCGATGGTCGCGCCCTTCCATGCTGCTCCTGCACGCGCCATGCCGCGCTCCCAGGCGAGATGGCCGATGGCTAGGCTCGCCAGAAAACCGGCCAGGATCGTCGCCAGCGCAGTTTGTTCGAGCAGGGCGAAGAAGATCGTCGGCTGCGCAATTACCTGAAGCACCAAAGCCGCCGCGAACCAGGCTATCGGGATCGGGCGATAGCGCGCATCTGGCAGATACCAGTCGGGCAGCGCGCTGTCGGGCCGCGAGATACGGCGATCGCCCGCCATGATGTCGTCTTCTCGGGGGTTTGGGCGTGCCGGGGTGCGGGGATGGGCGCGCGGATCGTTCGGATTACGCATCAATCATGTCCCGGTCCATTTCGCCTGCGCGGTTCTGAATGAAGTTGAAACGGTGTTCCGGATTGCGTCCCATCAACTGATCGACCAGCTCCTTGACGCTTGCGCGCTCCTCGAATTCAATGGGCAACGTGATGCGAATGAGCGAGCGCGTATCGGGGTCCATCGTGGTCTCGCGCAGCTGCTTCGGGTTCATTTCGCCCAGCCCCTTGAACCGGGAGACATCGACCTTCTTCCCCTTGAACACGCTCGCTTCCAGCCTGGCCCGGTCGGCTTCGTTACGCGCGTAACGGCTTTCCTTGCCTGCTGTCAGTTTGTAAAGCGGCGGCTGCGCCAGATAGAGCGCGCCCGAGCGCACGATCGCGGCCATTTCCTGGAAGAAGAACGTCATCAGCAGCGTTGCGATATGCGCGCCGTCCACATCCGCATCGGTCATGATGATGATGCGGTCGTAGCGCAAGGCTTCCGGATCGCAGTCCTTGCGGATGCCGCATCCCATGGCGAGCGTCAGGTCGGCAATTTCGCTGTTGGCGCGTATCTTTTCGGCGCTGGCGGAGGCGACGTTCAGGATCTTGCCGCGGATCGGCAGGATGGCCTGGCTCTTTCGGTCGCGCGCTTGCTTGGCACTGCCTCCGGCGCTGTCGCCCTCGACGATGAAAAGCTCGGTGTCGCGGTCTCCTTCGCCCGAACAATCGGTCAGTTTGCCGGGCAGGCGCAGCTTTTTGGCATTGGTCGCGCTCTTGCGCTTGATCTCGCGCTCCTGCTTGCGCCGCAGGCGTTCGTCCATCCGCTCCATCACCTCGCCAAGCAGCGCCTTGCCGCGCTCCATATTGTCGGTCAGGAAATGGTCGAAATGATCACGCACCGCATTATCCACCAGACGCGCGGCTTCGGGTGAGGTCAGGCGATCCTTGGTCTGCGACTGGAACTGCGGCTCGCGGATGAAGACGCTCAGCATGACCTCGGCGCCGGTCATCACGTCGTCGGCAGTGAGGTCCTTGGCCTTCTTGGTGCCGGTAAGCTCGCCAAAAGCACGCAGCCCCTTTGTCAGTGCGCTGCGCAGGCCTTGTTCATGCGTGCCGCCGTCGGGTGTGGGCACGGTGTTGCAGTACCAGCTGGTCGAGCCGTCTGAATAAAGCGGCCAGGCAATCGCCCATTCGGCGCGTCCCTGATCCTCCGGGAACTCCTGATTGCCGGTGAAAGCTGCGGCAGTCACGCATTCGCGCGCGCCGACCTGCTCCGCAAGGTGATCGGCGAGGCCGCCGGGGAACTTGAACACAGCATCGGCCGGGACGTCGTCGGTGGCGAGGCTTTCCTCGCACTTCCAACGGATTTCGACCCCGGCAAACAGGTAGGCTTTCGAGCGCGCGAGCTTGAACAGGCGCGCAGGCTTGAACTGACGGTCACCGAAGATCTCGGTGTCGGGCACGAAGGTAACGCTCGTGCCGCGCCGGTTGGGCGCCGCGCCGACCGCCTCTATGGGGCCGAGCGTCTCTCCGCGCGCAAATTCCTGCGCGTAGAGCTGCTTGTCACGCGCGACTTCGACGCGGGTGTGGGAGGATAACGCGTTGACCACGCTGACCCCGACGCCGTGCAAGCCGCCGCTGGTCGCATAGGCCTTGCCCGAGAACTTACCGCCAGAATGCAGCGTGGTCATGATCACTTCGAGCGTCGACTTTCCCGGAAACTTGGGATGTTCATCGACCGGAATGCCGCGACCATTGTCGCTGACCGTCAGGCGATTATTTTCGTCCAGCCGCATCTCGATCCGGCTCGCATGGCCCGCCACTGCTTCGTCCATCGCGTTGTCGAGCACTTCGGCGGCCAGATGATGCAACGCGCGCTCATCAGTGCCGCCGATATACATGCCCGGCCTGCGCCGCACCGGCTCGAGACCTTCGAGCACCTCGATCGCCGAACTATCGTAATCGTCGCTGCCCGCTGGCGGGTTTTCGAACAGATCCTTTGCCATCGCTCGTGATATGGCGCGCGCGCCGCGCACTCACAAGGACGAGGCGGCGCTTTGTACGCAGGGTTGTCAGTCGTCGAAGTTCGACGGGGCGGGATCGACCGCCACGATTTCGCCGTTGCGCACTTCCCGCACCTCGTAGGCGCGCTCCGCTATCCCACTGCGATTGAAGCGGAAAGGGCCATCGACGCCGAGAAAACCGCCGTTATCGAACAGCTGACGCACAGGAAAATCTGCCCCGACCTCCCAGTCGCGCGCAACCCGCAGGGCCAGCAGCACCGCATCGTATCCCAGCGTCGCGATCCGATAGGGTTTTTCGCCAAAGCGCGCTTCGTAACTTTCCGCAAAGCGCCGGAAGCGCGCGTCTGAAACGGCCGAGAACAGCGCCCCCTCGACCGCATCGGCGCGGGTAAGCGCAGCCTCTCCGCTCCAAAGTTCGGTTCCAAGAATGCGCGTGCCGTCTCCGGTATTGTCACCACGCAATTCGCCCGCCGCCTGGACTGCGAGGCGTGCGCCGTCGGCAACCAGCACCGTGTCGTAGCCTCCGCGCTGGCGCAAACGCTGCGCTGCGCCAACGATCGAAGTGTTGCCGCGCGCATACCGTTCGAACCCTGCAAGGCTGCCGCCATAATCGCCGAGCGCGTTCTGCAACGCATTGTAAGAGCGCTGTCCGTAATCGCCTTCCGGCAGCAGCGCGCCAAACGCATTCGAGCCGTTCTGCCGGGCATAGCGGACGGTGCGGCGGATGGATTGTTCGGGAATATATCCCATCACGAATACATCCGCGCTCGCCGCCGTTGCATCGTTGGAAAATGCGATCGCGGGAACATCCGCGGGGCGCGCAGCGGCTTGTACCGCAGGAATGTTCTCGGCCAGGAGCGGGCCCAGGATCAGCCGATTGCCATCGACCACGGCCTGCCGCGCTGCCGCCGCTGCGCCGCGCGCGGTGTCGTAAGTCGTGATCCGCAGGTTTTCGGCATTGGTATCGAGCAGCGCCATCGTCGTCGCATTGGCAAGCGCCTGACCCACTTCGGCTGTATTACCCGACATTGGCACCAGCAGCGCAATACGGTGACGGGTCGCATCGGTAGGCAGCGCGGTGGGCGTGGGCGCCGGGGTCGGCGTCGGTTCGGGCGCACGCGCTACAGGCTCGCTCTTGGGAATAAGCTGGCACCCGCCAAGCAACGCCGCGGTTAGCGCGATCGTCACATTGCGGCGCGTGAGGCTCGCTCGCCCCATGTCGCGCACCCGGTCCATCGATAGCTTCATTGTTGCCGACCTTTGCATGCTGCTTCAAAGACGCCCGCGTGAACGATGCGCCGTCCGAATCCTCAACGCGGGTTGAACGAGAGCCCAACCCCCTGGAGCCCGGCCTCTATATTGTTGCAACGCCGATTGGCAATCTTGGCGATCTGACGCGGCGTGCCGCCGACATTTTGCACCGCGCGGCGCTGGTTGCGTGCGAGGATACGCGCGTCACGGGACGCTTGTTCAAACACCATGGAATCACCGCAAAGCTGCGGCGTTATGACGACCATGCCGCGCCAGAGATCCGTAGAGAGATCATTGCGGTCGCACTCGTCGAGCCGGTAGCGTTGGTGAGCGATGCGGGAACGCCGCTGATCTCCGATCCCGGCTACAAGTTGGTGAGCGAAGCGCGTGCGGTAGGCGTCAATGTGACTTCGGCGCCGGGCGCGTGCGCGGCCATCGCGGGGCTGACGATATCGGGGCTGCCGTCCGACCGCTTCGTGTTCGGGGGGTTCCTGCCGGTGAAAGACAAGGCCCGGCGCGATGTCCTGACCGAACTGGGCAAAGTGAATGCGACGCTGGTGTTCTACGAGACCGGGCCTCGCGTTGTGAAAAGCCTCGCTGCGTTGGCCGATCTGGCGCCCGGCCGAGAGATCGCCGTCGCGCGCGAACTGACGAAACTGCATGAGGAGTGTCGGACGGGCATGGCTACCGAGCTTGCGGAGCATTACAGCGCGCATCCGCCCAAAGGAGAGATCGTACTGCTCATCGGTCCACCGAAAGAGCTGCGCATGGCCGTCGATCCCGACGACCTTTTGCGGGATGCTCTCGCCGAACTTTCTCCGAGCAAGGCGGCGGCGAAGGTGGCGAAGGCTACCGGGATAGACCGGCAGACGCTCTATGCACGTGCCATGGAACTGAAAACGTGACCGACAAACGCAAGCGCGCCGAAAGCCGGGGCCGGGAGGGCGAAGACGAAGCGGCGCGCTGGCTCGAAGAACAGGGCTGGGTCATACTCGACCGGCGCCGCAAGACCAAAACGGGCGAGATCGACCTTGTTGCGCAGCGCGATAACCTCATCGCCTTCGTCGAGGTTAAATGGCGCCGCAAAATCGCCGACCTGGCGCTTGCGATCGACGAACGCCGCCTCGCGCGGGTCGCAGCAGCAGCCGAGATGGTGGCGCACGAATACGCGCAAGGGGGTGAGGATATCTCGATCGACGTGATCCTGCTTGCCCCCGGCGCGCGCCCGCGTCACATCGCCAATGCCTGGATGCCATAGCCATTTTGCCAGAGGACGAACGCCCATGCCGCTCCAAGTCGCAGTCCAGATGGACCCGCTCGACACGATCAATATCGCTGGCGACAGCTCGTTCGCGCTGATGCTTGCCGCCCAGGAACGCGGCCATGAATTGTTCGAGTACGAGGTGGGGAGCCTGACGCTCGATGCCGAGGATCGCCTGTTTGCGCACGCCTATCCGGTGACGGTGCAGCGCACTCAGGGCGATCACTTCACGCGCGGCGAGAAGGTGCGGCTCGATCTGGGGCGTGACATCGATGTCGTGCTGATGCGGCAGGATCCGCCTTTCCACATGGGTTATATCACCGCGACCCACCTGCTTGAGCGAATTGCGGACGAGACACTGGTGGTCAACGATCCTGCTCAGGTTCGCAATGCGCCCGAAAAGGTAATGGTGCTCGACTACCGCGAATTCATGCCGCCGACGCTGGTGACGCGCTCGGTCGATGAAGTGCGACGCTTCATGGCGGAGCACGGCGCGGTGGTGGTCAAGCCGATCCATGGCAATGGCGGCAAGGCGATATTCCGTATCCCCGCCGATGGCGATAACCTGACCGCGCTGTTCGAAGTGTTCAACCAGACCTGGCCCGAACCGCACATGATCCAGCCGTTCCTGCCCGAAGTTGCGACCGGGGACAAACGCATCGTGCTGGTCGATGGCGAAATTGCCGGCGCAATCAATCGGATACCGGGTGAAGGTGAATTTCGTTCGAACCTGGCGATGGGCGGCAGCGCCGAAGCCACCACGCTTAGCGAGCGTGAGCGCAAGATTTGCGAGGCAATGGGTCCGGACCTGAAGCGTCGTGGTCTCACCTTTGTCGGCATTGACGTCATTGGCGGCAAATGGCTGACGGAGATCAATGTGACCTCGCCCACCGGCATCGTTGCAATATCCGCCTTCGACGGCAGCGATGTCGCAGGCATGATCTGGGATGCGATCGAGGCGCGGGCGACCGCCATGAACGATTGATGACCCCGATGCGTTGAGCGGCATGACCGAATTCATCCTCGATGTGATCCGCTGGGGCGGGTATCTTGGCATCTTCATCCTGATGGCGCTGGAGAATGTCTTTCCGCCCGTCCCGTCCGAAATTATCATGGGTGCTGGCGGGGTGCTGGTTGCGCGCGGCGAGATGACCTTCTGGCCCCTGCTTTTGATTGGTACCGCGGGAACGCTCGTGGGAAACCTGTTCTGGTATTGGCTTGGGCGGCGCTGGCGCGAGGCGCAATTGCGGTATTTTATTGCGCGTTACGGGCGCTGGCTGACGTTCGAGTGGCGGACATTTGTCCGCGCGCGCAAGACGTTCAGGCGATATGGGGACGGGATCATCTTCCTATTTCGATTCTCGCCCGTTCTGCGCACCATCGTCTCGCTTCCGGCAGGACTGGCGCGGATGAAGTTGTGGCGTTTCTGCCTGTTCACCTTCCTGGGATCACTGGTCTGGAACGGGGCGCTGATCCTTGGCGGGCGGGCGCTTTCAGGCTTCATCGCGCAATATGAGGAGATAGTCGGCCTGGCGATCGCCGCGATGGTGGTGCTGGGTATCGGCTATTACATTTACCGCGTTGTCACCTGGCGACCGGATCGGTCTGAAGACGCCTAGTCCTTACGCGCCCGCGGGTGCGCGGCGCGGTAGCTTTCCAGCATGCTTGCCGCGTCCACCTGCGTGTAAATCTGCGTCGAGCCGAGCGAGGCGTGGCCAAGCAATTCCTGCAAACTGCGCAAATCCGCTCCCGCTCCCAGCAGGTGCGTCGCAAAGGAATGGCGCAGCGCGTGCGGGGTCGCGGTGTCCGGCAGGCCGAGCGCACGGCGGGCCTTCGCCATCGCCTGCTGGACCATGCCTTGCGCCAGTGCGCCGCCCTTGGCTCCGCGGAACAGCGCTTCCTTTGCCGATAGCGGCCAGGGACATGCGTCGACATATGCGGCAACGGCTGCGCGGGTGATGGGAAGCACCGGTACGATCCGCTCTTTCCCGCCTTTGCCGCGCACCAGCAATGTTTGCCCGAGCGGTGCATCGCGACCTTGCAAGCTCAGCGCTTCGGCGATGCGCAGGCCGGAGCCATACATCAGCAACAAGACCGCCCGATCGCGCGCGCCAATCCAGTCCTCGCTTGCAGTATCCTCGATCAGCGCCGCGACGTTCACCGCTTCGTCCGGAGTGATGGGGCGGGGCAGGCCTTTCTTGAGGCGCGGGCCGCGCAGGCGCGGGGAGGCCGGGTCTGGATCGCCGCTTTCCGCCCGGGCGAAGGCAATGAAGGCCTTGAGCGCTGAAAGCTCGCGCGCGACGCTCGCATTGCCGAGACCTTCGGCCCGGCGTGCGGCCAGATGGGTCCGCAAATCGTGCGCTTCGGTGGCAGCGATTTTGGACCACGTTGATGCCTTGCGAGCCGTAACAAGCCGCGCGGCCGCCGCACCGTAAGCACGCACCGTATGCGGGCTGCGGCGCAGATTGTCAGTGAGATGGCCGCGCCAGCCTTCGAGAAGCTCTGCGGCGCTCATGCTCCGCTCAAGCAGCAACCAGATCGTCGGCGACAATCTCGGCCAGGATCGCGTCGAGCAGCGGGCGGCCTTCTGACCGCACCGTAATGCGCGAGCCCGCGGTGGCGATCAAGCCGAGCGTTTCAAGATGAGCAGCCCGATTGGGCTGGAGCAATTGGTCGCGTGTCAGGGCAAAGCGGGTTTCCAGCTCAGCAAGATCGACACCCTCGACCAACCGCAAGCCCATCAGCAGCGCTTCGGAAGCCTGTTCGCGCGAAGCCAGCGCCCGCTGCTCGGCGATCCCGTGGCCGCGCGCCGCGACCGCTGCGAGGTAGTTCTCCGGCTTGCGATGCCGCATGGTCGCAGAGCCGCCGCGCCGTCCGTGCGCGCCCGGCCCGATCCCGGCATAGTCCTGGTAACGCCAATAGGCGAGATTGTGGCGGCTTCCACCGCCGGGACGCGCATGGTTGCTGGTCTCATATGCGGGGAGCCCGGCGCGCTCGGTCCGTGCTTGGGTAGCGGTGTAGAACGCCGCCGCCGCATCGTCTTCCATCGGGCTGAAGATCCCGCGCCGCACATCGCTAGCAAAGCGGGTACCCGGCTCGATAGTCAACTGATATAGCGACAGATGCCCCGTGCCCACTGCCAGAGCTGCGCCAAGCTCGTGCTCCCATTCGGCGAGCGTCTGGCCGGGCAACGCATAGATCAGATCGAAGCTGACCCGGCCGAAATGCTTCTGTGCAACGCAAAGCGCAGCCTTCGCTTCCTCGGCGCCATGGAGCCGGCCAAGCCAGCGCAGGCGGTCATCATTGAAGCTCTGAATGCCAAGTGAAACGCGGTTGATCCCCGCGGCGGCAAGGTCAGCAAATGCGCTCGCTTCGACCGAGGACGGGTTAGCCTCCAGAGTAATCTCGACGTCGGGTGCAAATCCCCACAGGCTTGCGGCTTCGGCCAGCAGGGCTTCGACCAATGAAGGCGGCATGAGCGAGGGCGTGCCGCCACCAAAGAAGATCGAGGTGAGCACCGCGCCGCCTGTCGCTTGTGCTTCGGCGCGCATATCGGCGATCAGCGCGCTTTGCCATGCGGCGACGTCCACCGCCGCGCGCACATGCGAGTTGAAGTCGCAATAGGGGCATTTCTTCGCACAGAAGGGCCAGTGGATGTAGAGTGCGCGGGCCATGTTCCTTGTCTTAGGCGCACGGCACGCTGGCCGCAATTGGCGCCGCCTAATCGCCGAACTGGTCGGCCACCAATTTCGCGAACGCATCCGCACGGTGGCTCATCGCGTGCTTTTCAGCAGGGTCGATTTCGGCAAAGGTCTGTTCGGAGCCATTGGGCACGAACACGGGGTCGTAGCCAAAGCCCCGCGTGCCGCGCGGTGGCCAGGTAAGAGCACCTTCGCAGCGCCCCTCATATACCGCTTCCTCGCCCCCGGGCCAGGCGAGTGCTAGCACGCAGTGGAAGGAAGCGGCACGATCGATCTCGGGTCCGCGCTCCTGCAGCATCCCCTCG
>JAZBPE010000062.1:0-8083 GCA_036353345.1 Erythrobacter sp.
CCTCGCGCTGCGCGTCGAGCGAGTTGAAGTCCTGGTCGAGACCTTCTTCGGAGGACTTGCGGGTGTAGATCGCGCAGCGCTTGGGCTTCGTGCCCATCAGCTTTCCCGCAATCCGAAAAAGCGCGGACCGTTCCAGCGCGTGCCAGCAATGGCCGTTGCTACAGCCGAGAGGCTGGGGAACAGCTGATCATCCCACCGGAATCCCTTCTCCTCGACAACCACCGTGATCTCGCGGCCCTTCCAGATTCGAGTGAGCCTTGCGCCGACCCCGAGGTGCTTCCCTTCGGCTTGCACGGGGCCACTGCGGGCAAGCGCCTTGCGGGTATCCGCGTCAAGACCGCCCAGCGCCTGCGCCTGGATGCGCCAGGCGAGCAGCTGGCGCAGGATCGGCTCGGAGCGCAGGCGCGGCGGGTTGCCGTATCGCGAGTTCCAAAAGGCGCGCAGGCCGTCGAGATCGAGCGTCTCTAGCTTGTCGACCAACGCTTCGATCTGCTCTGTCGCATCTGGCGCCGCGATCATGCTCCCTTCTCCGCGATCCGGTAGCGACGGGTGCCCTCAACCTTCTGCGATATGATTGCGTGGCCGCGCTTCCTCAGAGCGCCGGCGAGCGCGCCGCGCACCGAATGCTGCTGCCAATCGGTGGCTTGCATCATCTCGGCAATGCTCGCGCCGTTCTTGCGGGCGAGCAGATGTTCAAGCGTATCGAGCTTGGTGGCGGGCTTCGGCGATGCTTTATCGACGGTCTTGGTCTTGGTTGTGCTGGTCATGATCGTCTCCGGTTAAGCGCGGCGGCAAAAATGGTCGCCGCTACCGGGACGAGCCCGGCTCAGCCGGGCGCGCGAACACCCATGCTCGAAGCGGGCGCGCAGTCCAGTCCGATCAGCCATGCACGCTCTATCCCCGGACAATAAAGCCCCGTCCCCTTCGATCGAAGCTGCGGTCACGCTATGTTCTTAGCCATGACCCAGCATGACTCCCCGTCCGCCACCCTCATCAATCGCCGCCTCGAGGTGATTTACAGGACCCCCGGCGACCTCACCCCTGACCCGCGCAATGCGCGCACGCACTCCAAGGCGCAGATCGCGCAGATCGCTGCCTCGATCACCGCGTTCGGCTTTACCAACCCGATCCTCGCCGACACAGCCGGCCATCTCATCGCGGGTCATGGCCGACTGCGCGCGGCGAAGGAGCTGGGGCTAGAGACGGTGCCGGTCATCACGTTGGAGGGACTGAACGAGCAGCAGAAGAAGGCGCTCCGGCTCGCCGACAATAAGATCGCGCTGAACGCAGGCTGGGACACCGAGATCCTCAAGCTCGAACTGGCAGAGCTCTCGCTTCCCGAGATCGACATAGATCTTGGTCTAACCGGATTCAGCCCTGGCGAGATCGATGTTGTTCTCACTGAGGCAGACGATCCGGACGACGAGGTGATCCCTGCAGTGCCAGAAAGCCCGCGTGTTCAGAACGGCGACATCTGGCAACTCGGCGAACATCGGATCGGCTGCGGTGATGGTCGTAATGTGGTATTCTTGCAGAACGTTATCGGCGAAGACGAAGCAATCGACTGCGCGTTCCTCGACCCGCCCTACAATGTGAAGATCAACGGCCACGCCAACGCCAAAGGCCGCCACCGTGAGTTCGCGATGGCGTCTGGCGAGATGAACGACAATGAGTTCCGCCGGTTCCTGTCCGACACGCTGGGCGCGTGCGTCGAGGTCTCGCGCGCCGGCGCGGTCCACTTCGTCTGCATGGACTGGCGCCATATGGATGACGTGAGCGCGGCCGCGGGCGATATCTACGATGACCTTCTTAACATCTGCGTCTGGAACAAGAGCAATGCCGGGATGGGCTCGCTCTATCGCTCCAAACACGAGATGGTGTTCGTCTACCGGGTCCCCGGCGCGGTGCATGCGAACAATGTCGAGCTGGGCAAGCACGGACGCAACCGAACCAATGTGTGGGACTATGCGAGTGTCAACTCGATGCAGGGCTCGCGCCGCGAAGACCTGGCGCTCCATCCCACGGTCAAGCCGGTCGCGATGGTCGCCGATGCCTATTGCGACGTCACCGACTGCGGCGATCTCGTGCTCGACATCTTCCTTGGATCGGGCACCAGTCTCATCGCGGCCGAGCGGGTCGGACGCAAGTTCCGCGGGCTCGACATCGACCCGGCCTATGTTGACCTTGCTATGCAGCGCTGGAGCGATCTAACCGGCAAAGAGCCTGAACTGATCCACCGCAGCGATACAGCGGAGGAAGCGGCATGAGCAAAGATACACGGTTCAAGCCCGGACAGTCCGGCAATCCCCAAGGTCGACCAACCAAGCCGCGCCGCCCGAACGTCTCCGCGTTCGAGATCGTCCTCGACAAGCGCATGACCGCGACCATCGGCGGCAAGGAGCGCGAACTTACACTTGACGAAGCGCTGCAGCAGCAGACGCTCAAAGACGCGCTCGCCGGCAAACGCATGGCGATCCGCAAGGTGCTCAATAAGACTGCCGATGGGCGGCGCTTGGCTAGCAGGGCGGGTAGGGACTTCGAGGCCGAGCCAAAATTGACAACACAGCCACTCGCGCATATGTCATGAAATAGTGACATATCAATTTCCCCACGATGACCTGGTCTGGAAGGCCCTCGCCGACAGGAAGCGACGCCTGATCGTGGAGGCGCTCGCGACCGGACCAAAACAGACGAGCGAGCTGGTCGATCTGTTTCGCGATATAAGGCGAACCGGTGTCCTAAGGCATATCGAAATCCTGACCAAAGGGGATATCATCCATGTGCGGCGCGAAGGTCGCACGCGCTGGAATCATCTCAACCCTGAACCCATCAGGTCTGTCTGCAATAGCTGGGTGGCTCAGTATATTCACGGGCTGAAATCCTCCGCCGCCGAACTCAAGCAAATCGCCGAACAAGGACCTGAAGCATGAGTGAGCTCACCGACGCAAAGATCATCAAGTATCAATTTGAAGTGCCGATCCAGCGCAGCGCTTCCGACATCTGGCCATTAATGATCGATCAAATCGACGACTGGTGGATGGATGACTTTCGGGCCTTGGGAGAAGGCTCGAACCTCACCCTGAACGCGGAAACCGGCGGCCAATTGATCGAAATTGCAGCTGATGGCAGCGCTCTTGAATGGTACCGGGTGCAGATGGTTGTGCCTGGAAAGGCGCTCTATCTGGTCGGCTATATGGCACCCGACTGGGGCGGGCCGACGACTTCCATGCTGAAACTTGCGATCGAAGAGCACCGCGAGAACTGCGCACTAGTTGTCTCTGATGCCTTGCTCGGCAATGTCTCTGAAGCCTCAGCGAGCAGCGCGGAAGGTGGCTGGAGAACACTGTTTGGAGACGCATTCAAGGCCTTCGTCGAGGGGTAGTTTCAGCTTCGGCTTAGAGTTCCGAAGGAGTGGGTACGTCCACAAAGCAGTTCTGATATTTCACCCTAAATAGATATTGAATACCAGTAGCGCCAACATCGCTTCTTCAACCTACTTTCCATCGCTATTCAAGACCATGTCATCACCCGATAGTGAACCGGCAGCTTTAACGGGGGCGGGATCGAAAGCGGAAGGTCAGCATGTCGATCCAGTTTGTGCCGTGCCTGAATGACTTTGATCGGGATGGAAAGCGGATCCCGCAGGGCCAAGCTTCCCAAGATCGGCCACGTCGATGGCAATCGGAGGCAGATGGGCCGTTTATCCAGGCGGCGACGGGCGGATCAGTGCTTCAGTTGGCGGGGTTGCGGCGCTCGACAAAGGCGATGCTGGCTTCGAGCATTTGTTTGCGGGTTTCAGGTTGGGACAGGAAGTGGTCCTCGCCTTCAAGCACCAGCAGTTCCACGGGTTTTCGCGCATCCTCCATCACCACTGACTGAGCGAATGGCACGACAGTGTCGTCCCGGCCATGGATAAGAAGGATGGGCGCGTTGGCTTTGTCAGCGTTCCTGGCCGGAGAGATCGCGTCGAGATCGGTCTCCTGCCCGAATTGCCGATCGACAGCGCGGCGAAAGATGTCTCGCGTGCCGGTCATGCGCCATCGCAGCATTGGCTTCAGGTCGCTGACCCCATTCACTGAAACCGCGCAGCGATAGAGCCCGTCTTGCAAGGTCACCCCTGCAAGTGCGGCATAACCGCCATAGCTTGCTCCGATAATGCAGGCGCGGTCCGGATCGACGATGCCGCGCTCCGCCAGCGCCATGAGCCCGTCCGACTTGTCGGTCTGCATCTTGCGCCCCCATTCGCCATCACCCGATTGAATGAAGGCCATCCCGCGCCCGGTCGAACCGCAGAAATTCGGCTGAAACACCGCATAGCCGCGTGAAGCAAAGGCCTGTGCCCACCAGTCGAACGCCTCGACGTCATGGGCAGTCGGTCCACCATGGGGAAAAATAACGACCGGAAGGTTTGTCGGCTCCCGGCCCGGCGGGAGAGTAAAGATACCCGCGATTTCGAGCCCGTCCTGAGCTTCTTACGTAACGGTTGATACCTTGCCTATAACCAAGCCCTGAATGGCAGGGCGTTCGAGCCCGAGTATCGAGCGCTTTCCGTCACCATCGATCCGGAACCACGTCCCGCTGTCGTAATTGCCGCTGGTCTTCGCGAGCATTGTCTTGAAGTTAGGGGTCCAGTCCGAAACGACTGCATGTGATGCAAAGCTCAGCCCTTCGAGCGCCTTAGAGAGATACCGCTCCTTTTCCTCGTCCTCGAGCGTGATCGTACCATCGCTAAGCTGCGCCCCAAGGATACGCCCCGTGTAAGGCTGCAAGAGAAAGCGATCGATGCCGCATCCGTCGAAGACTTCGCGTTTGTCGCCGCCCGCAAGCGGCACGGCAAAGCGGCGGTTCCGGCCTTCAGGCTCGTCGAATTCGCTGTAGATGACTGAGGTGCCCGCATCATTAAAGCCAAGCATGCTGACGCGACCTTTGGCCTGCTCGCCCTTCGCAATGGTCTTGCGGTCACCGTTCTCGATCCGCCGCCTTCCGGTCTTGAGATTGATCTCCATCCGCGCGCCGACCTTGCCCGCCTCGTCGATCAGCCAGTCACGCTCGTTCGGGTAATCGGTGAGATAATCGACGATCTCGGTACCTCCGGTCAGAAGGTCAACCGCGAATATTGCGCGGCCGGTGTCTAATAGCTTGTCGCGTATTCCCGAGGTGTTGCCTCTGCGATACCCGCCGAAGAAACCGACCCAGCGGCCCTCAACTTGGCGAACTCCGAAAAAACCCTGGATGGCATTGACGATGCTTCGTTGGTCGGCGAAAACCGAAACCACATCGAGCCGGTCGTCGAACGGGATGACATTGGCACGCCACCACTCCGCTTTGTCCTGTGAGTAATTGCTCGGGAGCTTTCCGGTTTCGGTACGCAATAGCAGGATCGCCTCGTCCCCGACCCACTCGATACCGCGGACCTTCGCATCGCCTACCACGAGCCGCTTCACGGGCTCGTCGCTCCGATTGACAATGATCACGGCACGTTCGCCCGCAGTAGTGAAAAGCATGGCGGTGTATTCGCCACCGGGCGAAACGACCGCGTCCTCGATTGCGGGAAGGTCGCCATAATACTCGAGTGGTGGCGCGGGAGGCTGCGGCTGCGCGGCAAGCGCAAAGTTTGCAAAAGCAATGAGAAAAGCCGCAGCGACGGCTCTGGACGATAAAAGCATAGCGGAGTGTGACCCTGACCCTTTTTTCGCGGAACAGGGATAAAGGCCCTTGGGGCGTACTACAATGCTGGAAAAGCGGAATCAGCTTCTGGATGTAATCGGAGTGTTCGTCCCGGGCCAAGCGTGCCAGTTAGGCGGACAGTTTACACGCGCCCGGTAGCTGCCGGCTCAGAAGTGCGCGAGTTGGCGTTGAGCAACGTCCGGCGCGAAACACGACAGCGTTCATCCCCGGGCATGCGAAACACGCGCAGACGTATTTTGCAGACCCGGGAGAGACGATGCCTCGTCGCATTTCAAGGCGAGACATCGGCCGTTTCGCGGGTCGATGCTGCCGCGAGCGCACCAGTCTTCAGATTTTCTGAAGTGCCGACTTCGATCTGTCACCGCTAATTCGTAGATGATGAGTTGGTTGGGGGTTCGGCGGTTGAGCCGAAGGCGGGGGCTTTACATTGCAGGCGAAACTGGAAGACGACCCGTCTGAAGCGATCGATAGCGCGCTGTCCGCGTTCGTCATTCTAGCGCAGTTTCTGGGTGTTCCGGCGGAGCCTGCGCAGATCCATCATGACCGCGGGCAAGGCGATCGTTCGTATACGTTCGACGATCTCATTCGGATCGCCAAGAAGCTCGGTCTGATCGCACGGCGCAAGGCAGCGCGGCCCGATGCGCTGCACACATTGCCGCTTCCAGCTCTTGTGCGCTTCGCCAATGGCGAGGCGACCATCGTGCTGAAGTCTGACGACAATGCCGAAGGCGAGCGGCGCTTTATGGTCCTGCTGCCGCAAGCGCAGCGGCCTGAAGTGTGGAGCGAGGAGCGGCTCGCTGAAGAGTTGAAGCTCGAAGCCGGCCAGGCTGAGCTTCTCCTGATGACGAGCCGCGAGCATATTGCCGGGCAAAAGCGCGTCTTCGACATCAGCTGGTTCATTCCTGCGCTGGTCAAGCATCGCAAGGCCTTGCGCGATGTGCTGGTGGGCAGCTTCTTCCTGCAACTGGTGGGCCTGGCGACGCCGATCTTCTTCCAGCTGGTAATCGACAAGGTGCTGGTCCACCAGTCGATGACCACACTCGAAGTGCTGGCGATCGGGTTGGCGACCGTGCTGGTGTTCGAGACGCTGCTGTCGGCTTTGCGCAACTGGCTGTTCGCGCATACCTCCAACCGGGTCGATGCGGAGCTGTCAGCCTCGCTGTTCAAGCATCTGGTGGCGCTGCCCTTGAGCTACTTCGAGGCGCGCCGGGTGGGGGATAGCGTGGCGCGGGTGCGCGAGCTTGAGAACATCCGCAACTTCCTCACCTCGAACGCGGTGACGGTCGTCATCGATCTGTTCTTCACGATTATCTTCTTCATCGTCATGTATCTCTACTCGCCGATGCTGACGCTGATCGTCGCGCTAACCATTCCCCTCTATATCGCGATTTCGGTTGTTATCACACCGCCATTGCGCGCGCGGCTTGACGAGAAGTTCAAGCGCGGCGCGGAGAACCAGGCCTTCCTGGTCGAGACCGTCACCGGGATCGGCACGCTCAAAGCGATGGCGGTCGAGCCACGCATGCGAGACCGGTGGGAGAAGCAGTTCGCTGGCTACGTCCAGACCGGGTGGGACGTCACCGTGCTGTCGAACTGGGGCAGCCACCTGATTCAGCTGGTGAGCAAGCTCACCACGGTGGCGATCCTGTTCTTCGGTGCGCGAGCGGTGATCGCGGGCGAGCTTACGGTCGGGTCGCTGGTGGCGTTCAACATGCTGGCAGGCCGGGTCGCGCAGCCGATCCTGCGGCTGTCGCAGCTGTGGCAGGACTTTCAGCAGGTGCGCATCTCGGTCGAGCGGTTGGGCGATATCCTGAACGCACCGGCCGAGCCCGAGTATAATCCCAACCGCGCCAGCCTGCCGCCGATCCGGGGCGAGGTCAGCTTCGACAAGGTGCGGTTCCGCTACCGCCCCGATGCGCCCGAAGCTTTGCGCGGTGTCAGCCTCGACATCGCCGCCGGCGAGATGCTAGGGATCGTCGGCCCGTCGGGCTCGGGCAAATCTACCCTAACCAAGCTCGTCCAGCGGCTCTACGTGCCCGAACAGGGGCGGGTGCTGGTCGACGGCACTGATCTGGCGTTGGTCGATCCGGCCTGGCTGCGGCGGCAGGTGGGGGTGGTGCTGCAGGAGAACATCCTGTTCAACCGCACGGTGCGCGAGAACATCGCGCTCGCCAATCCGACCACCGCGATGGACAAGGTGATGGCCGCGGCGGAACTGGCAGGCGCGCATGAGTTCATCCTCGAACTATCGCACGGCTACGACACGATAATCGAGGAGCGCGGCGCGAACCTGTCGGGTGGACAGCGCCAGCGGCTTGCGATTGCGCGCGCATTGATCCTCGACCCGCGTATCCTGATCCTTGACGAGGCGACCAGCGCTTTGGATGCCGAGAGC
>JAZBPE010000063.1:0-6311 GCA_036353345.1 Erythrobacter sp.
GGCAAACCGTATTGGGGGCATGCCCCCAATACGGTTGTTGCCATCACGCCCAGCGATGGGCATCAAAACGGCCCAAGGCTCTACTCGTAGCTGGTAGAAACTTCGGGCTCAGACCACGACCCTATCAGCTCCGAACTGAAGAGCCACGCTATTCCCGCCGCGTCGATACGGGCGAGATCGAGGAGAACGATTTCAACCTCAATATCTCACGCTACATCAGCACGGTCGAGCCGGAACCGGAGATAAATCTCGGGGCAGTTCATCAGAAGCTACTCGCGTTGGATGAGCGCATCCGTGCGGCGACGGACGAACACAATTCCTACCTGAAGGAACTTCGTCTGCCACCTCTCCCATGACAGGAAAGAAGGGCCGGGAATCGCAATTGGGAGATGCAGCTTGAAGGCTTCGATTCTCGATGCGAGTTCGCTCCGCAAGACGCTCCTTCGCCTCATTCCAAAGCATGACAAGATCTACATGGCGGTCGCTTGGGCCGACAGCGGGCCAGTTGCCGACCAGCTCATCGAGAACAAGCGGAAGTTTGAATCAGTCACCGTCGGGTTGGATTTTTGCGCCACCGATCCGGACTTTGTGGATGCCCTTCAAGGAGTGCGAAACTCATTCGTTTTTAAGAAGCAGGGAGCTCGCTTCCACCTGAAGGCATATCTGTTCGTGACCGGCGAAAATGCCGAAGCAATCGTCGGAAGCGCAAACTTCACCAGGGGCGGACTCGGCTCCAATGTCGAAGTTTGCGTGCATCTCCGGTCCAGTGTTTCCGACCCGGCAATCGCTAGTCTTATTGCTATGTTCGATTCATTCGCCCCGCATCGGCAGCCCGTGACCAGACTGCTGGCCGAAAGCTATCGGCGCCAAGCGGCTATCGCGGCCAAGAAACCTCGACCAGCAGCACCAGTGCTTCCGACAGAAACCAGAGATTTCCGGCGCATCGATTCCGAGTTGCTCAAGATGGACCGACATTCATTCGGGAGGTCCGCAAGGACCCAAACCATCATTTTGCGACGCGGATGAAGTTTCTCCGCTACCTGCAATCTCTGTTCGCCAAGGTGGGGTCGTTCTCTGATTTGTCGGTGGCAGAATGGAAGGCGGTGGCGGGGATCGTCCATCCCGATGCTGTCGCGGATTCTGGGCTGGAGAAATATCAAATCGGCTGGTTCGGATCGATGCAAGGCTCCGGTTCGTTCACCAATCTAATCGCGAACCAAGATGAGGACATCGCAAAAGCTGTTGACGCAATTCCAAGTCGTGGTTTGGTCACGAAAGCCGATTACGATGAATTCTGCGAACTGTTTACCGACGCGTTCTCAAACTCGGCAAGGGTTGGAAGGCATCCAACCGCGACCAGGCTGCTGGCGATGAAACGGCCTGATGTTTTTGTGTGCGTGAACAATGGCAACACGGCAAACCTAGCAGAGGCACTTAGCTTTGCTCCATCGACAGTAGGCTTGGACAACTATTGGGAACGAGTCGTGGAGCCAATCAAGATGGCGGATTGGTATAACTCCAAACGTCCCAGCAGTAAGCAAGCGGAAGCTTGGGATTGTCGAGCCGCCCTTGTCGATGCGATCTACTACGAAGAAGTCTAATCACGGGACACTTCTTCCGCTTCGAACGCTCGCTTTCCCTTGCGCCGGAACAGCACCAGCGCCTGCGCACCATCCGGCCCGCTCAGCTTGGCGGCGACGGTGAGGAACGCGCCGTAAAGTGCAGCACGATCATCGTCGGTCAGCTCGACCAAATTGGCCTTGGCGACCAGCCCGCCCAACTCGATCAGTTGCCGGGTCCGTTCGCGGCGTTTGACTTGCCATTCGCGCATGTCAGTTCGTGCCTTGGCCGCTTCAAGCCGGTGCCGCGCCGCCGCCGAGCGGGAGAGTGCCTTCCGGCTGCTGGCCAGGTCCGCTCGCAACGTTGCTTTGCTCGCCCTGAAAGAAGGCCGCGCCGCGTTTGCGCCAACCCTCCCCTGTCGCCTTGTCGTTATTGGTGGCAGCATCGAGCAGTGCGCCCGCCAGCACATCGGCGTCGAGCGCATCGGCTCCAGTAGCCGTGACCAGCGCGCCGAGGTCGCGCACGCGGCGCTCCTTCAATTGCTTGGCCTTGTCGGCCAGAGCCTTCAGTTCTGAATCGAAATCACGGGGTTTGCGCATGTGTTGTCTCCATCGTTGGTGTGATGGAGCCATGATAATCGTGCTTGTAATCCAATGCAGTAAGGTCGCCGGGACAGCGTGATACCGCCTAGTCCCGATCAGGATTTTATCATGAGAGGGCGCGCTTATACGTCGTGCCGACGTGGCGTTTGGCGTGTAACTGGATTGCCGTCATGGCAATCTTTCACTTCAGCGCAAAGGTCATCGGAAGGTCGAGCGGACGCAGTGCCGTTGCGGCGGCGGCTTATCGTGCTGGCGAGAGATTGCACGATGAACGCATCGACCGCGCCCATGATTTCACCAACAAGGCAGGCGTCCTTCATTCCGAGGTAATGCTGCCCAAAGGCGCGCCCGAAGCCTTCGCCGACCGCGCCACTTTATGGAACGCGGTCGAGGCTGCCGAGAAGCGCAAGGATGCGCAGCTCGCACGCGAGGTCGAATTCGCCCTTCCCCGCGAACTGTCGAAGAAAGACAACGTCAGGCTGGCGCGCGAGTTCGTCAAAGCCGAGTTCGTCGAGAAAGGCATGATCGCCGATCTCAATATCCATTGGGATATCGGCGAAGATGGCAAGGCCAAGCCGTACGCGCATGTCATGCTGACAATGCGCGAGGTCACGAAGGACGGCTTCGGCGCAAAAGGTTCGCGATTGGAACAAGACCGCCTTGATCGAGCAGTGGCGTGAGCGCTGGGCCAATCATGTCAATCGCGCGCTGGCCGAACGCGACATCGATGCGCGCATCGATCATCGCAGCCTGGAAGCGCAGGGCATTGCACTTGAACCGCAGGACAAGATCGGTCCCGCCGCGTCGCGCATTGGCGGACGCGGGCTTGAAGCCGAACGGATCGAAGAGCACCGCGCCATTGCGCAGCGTAATGGCGAACGGGTCATCGCCAGTCCGGCACTTGCCTTGGATGCGATCACGCACAGCCAAGCCACATTCACGAGGCGCGATCTTGCCGCCTTTGTTCACCGGCACAGCGACGGCAAGGAGCAGTTCGACGCGGCTTACAATGCGGTGCGCAGCTCACCCGATTTGATCTCTCTGGGCAAGGACGGACGGGGGCAGGACCGGTTCACTTCACGCGCGATGATCGAAACCGAACAGCGGCTGCATCATGCCGCTGATGCAATGGCCTCGCGCACCAAACATGGCGTCAGCGAAGCCCAGCGGAAGGACGCATTCGCCAACGCGGTCAAGCGCGGCCTAGTGCTGTCTGGCGAGCAGAAATCTGCCTTCGAACATGTCACCAACAGCAAGGGGCTTGCGGTTGTTGTCGGCTACGCCGGAACCGGCAAGAGCGCGATGCTGGGCGTGGCGCGCGAGGCATGGGAAAGCGCGGGCTACAATGTGCGCGGCGCGGCCCTGTCCGGCATCGCCGCCGAGGGTCTGGAGAACGGCTCCGGCATCGCATCGCGCACCATTGCCAGCCTTGAGCACCAGTGGGCCAAAGGACGCGAGCAGCTGACTGCCAAGGATGTGCTCGTCATCGACGAAGCGGGCATGGTCGGCACGCGCCAGATGGAGCGCGTGCTGTCCCATGCCGCCAAGGCCGGTGCAAAGGTTGTTTTGGTTGGCGACCAGCAGCAGCTTCAGGCCATCGAGGCAGGCGCGGCCTTCCGGGCGATCCATGAACGTCACGGCGGGGTCGAGATCAGCGAGGTTCGCCGCCAGCTGTCGGCATGGCAGCAGGACGCGACCAGGCAGCTCGCAACGGGACGCACCGGCGAGGCGATCCGGACCTATGAAGAACGCGGGATGGTCCATGCCGCCGACACGCGCGAGGCCGCGCGGGAAGAACTGATCGAGCGCTGGGATCAGGACCGGCAAGGTATCCCAAGCGACAGCCGGATCATTCTCACCCACAGCAATGAGGAGGTGCGCGAGCTGAACCATTTGGCGCGTGAAAAGATGCGCGTGGCGGGCGAACTGGGTGCGGATGCCAAGATCAAATCGGCACGCGGCGAACGGGAGTTTGCATCGGGCGACCGCATTATCTTCCTGCGTAACGAACGCGGGCTTAGAGTGAAGAACGGGACGCTGGGCACGGTCGAAATGGCCAGCGCACAAAACATGGCCGTGCGCACCGACGATGGCCGCAAGGTTGCTTTCGACACCAAGGACTACGCCCACATCGATCATGGCTACGCGGCCACAATCCACAAGGCGCAGGGCATGACGGTGGACCGCACGCATTTGCTCGTCACACCGGGCATGGATAGCCATTCCGCCTATGTTGCCATGTCGCGCCATCGCGACGGTTTGGCTATGCACTATGGCCGCGATGACTTTGCCGATCAGTCAAAGCTGGTTCGGACGCTGAGCCGTGAGCGCGGGAAGGATATGGCGGGCGACTACAAGCCCGAACAGGCCTTCGCCGAGCTACGCGGCATCAGCTTCCGCGAGCGCATCGTGGCGATGGTTCGGCAGGTTCCGGAACGCGCCAAATCGATCTTCGGAAACTTCCGTCCGCAGGCCCGACAGCTGGAGCCGATCCCGGCGCAGGCGATCACGCAAAACGACAAGCGCCGCGCGGTTGAACGCTATGCCCGCGCGCTTGGCGATATGGGCACGATGCAGGCCCAGGGCTTCCCCGTCCTGCCGCATCAAAAGCATGCGCTGGAGAAGGCTGGAAAGGCGCTCGACGCAATCCGGCCTCTTGCTGCAACCGATCTCGCCAAGGCGCTGGATCGGCGTCCAGAGCTGATTGCTGAGGCCGCTGGAGGGCGCAGCCAGGAAACCATGCGTGCCATGAGCCATGAGGCCGCCGTGCGCACCGATCCCGCGCTGCGAACCGAGCGCTTTGTTAGCGACTGGCAGGGACTGAGCACGGCGCGCAAGCAGCTTGAGCAGCAAGGCGACCGCGCGGGCGTGGCCCGCGTGTCGGAAAAGCTGAACGAGCTGGCGAAGGGGCTTGAGCGCGATCCGCAAGTCGAAGGCATGTTGCGCGGCAAGACCCGCGAACTCGGCATCGATCCGAAGCCCGAACGAAGCATCGCCAACGAACTCACCGCAACCCTGACCCGCGAGCGCACCCGCGATTTTGGGATGGGCCTTTAGGAGCTAAGTAATGGAAGACGATGACCCAATCGAAGAAGTGCAACTGGACCTCGAAGTGGAGGAACCACCCGCCCCGCAGCCGAAACCAGTGCTGGAAGCGGAGAAAGAATCCGATCCCGCGACCGAAGCCTTCGCCCGCCTTGAAGGCGAAATGGCAATGGTGCGCCATACGGTGCAGAACTTGGCCAGGGAAAGAGCAGACATCGTGATCCCGGACTACACCGCCACGCTCGGCCAGATGGCCGATCAGCTGGCGCAGGTCTCCAAGACGTTGGGTACAATTGGCAACAAGCCTGCAATCGAGCTGACGCCGGAGGACATCGCCGTTCAGATCAAGCGCGCTTCACTCGACATGCTGCGCGACAGCAGTGACCTTTTCCGGCAGGGCCGCAAAGACCTGGACAATGCAACCGGGCGGCTCGCTGCAATTGTCGGGCGTGTCCGCACCGAGTCCGAGCAGAAGCGTCAAATCTGGCGCTTTGCAGGCATCGGATTGCTGACCGGTATCCTGCTATCGGCGATCCTCCCCGGCACTATCGCTCGCGCTATGCCCGAATCTTGGCAATGGCCAGAATGGATGGCGGAAAGAGCGCTCGGGGACTCGTCGCGGTGGAACGCGGGCAGCAGAATGATGCAGAGTGCCGATCCTCGCGCGTGGCACGTCCTTGTTGCGGCGGCTGACATGCAGCGAGATAACCGGGACAAGATTGAAGATTGCAGGAAACGGGCGAATTCGAGCGGGAAGAACGTATCCTGCACGCTCCAGATTCGGGCGCAAAACGGAGACGATTAGCGCGCCGGAAACCGCCTTCACGCACCAAGAAGCGTCCCGGAAAGCCCCAGAATGTGCTGGGAAAGCCCGCACATTGTGTGGGGTCAATCGTAGGAACGTTTTCTACAACTCCGCCGAAATCTGTTTGGAAACAACGCGGTAAAGCAGTTGACTGGCGCACCCGACAGGATTCGAACCTGTGACCTCTGCCTTCGGAGGGCAGCGCTCTATCCAGCTGAGCTACGGGTGCCCGAGGACGCCTTGTCTCGCGCGGCGCGGCGCTTAGCAAGCGATTTCCCGCGGGGCCAGTCCTAATCGCA
>JAZBPE010000005.1:0-5650 GCA_036353345.1 Erythrobacter sp.
AGCAACTCCTCGCGGGTTTCGGTAGCGTATTCGAAGTTCGGACCCTCGACGATCGAATCGACCGGGCATGCTTCCTGGCAGAAGCCGCAATAGATGCACTTGGTCATATCGATGTCGAAGCGCGTGGTGCGGCGGCTGCCATCCTCGCGCTCCTCGCTCTCGATCGTGATCGCCTGCGCCGGGCACACCGCCTCACATAGCTTGCAAGCAATGCAGCGTTCCTCGCCGTTGGGATAGCGGCGCAGTGCGTGTTCCCCGCGAAAGCGCGGGGAAAGCGGCGACTTCTCGAACGGGTAGTTGATCGTCACCTTGGGCTTGAAAAAATACTTCAAGGTCAGCGCATGCGCCTTGAGGAATTCCCACAGGGTGAAGGATTTGAGGAGCTGGGCTGCGGTGGTCATTTTGATTCATCCTCAAGCCGTTCGACTGAACAAACGCCAGCGAGAGTTTCAAGCGACTTCGGATCGGTCACCTTAGGAAGAAACGCTGATAGAGGAACACCTTCCGATGCCGCGTAGCGCTCTTCAAAACGAAAGAGAGCGGCTGGAACACCCTCGTGATCGAGAAACACAATGTCTCCCCTGTCACCTATAGAAGGGCTAACATTACGCCCACCGGGTACAAAGCGAAGAGTCGTCGCAAGCCTTGGACTGCTTCCTTCTAGCACTCGATAGGTTGGCGTTCGGATCAGGGGAAATTCGCTGGCAGCGTGTCGATCTGTATACTCTCCAAGATAGGCTTGCTGCCCACTCTTGAGCAACTTCAAAAGTATCCTTTGCCCTTCTAAGTCCGTGAGTAGGCAATCATATCGGACCTCTGCAATCGTATCCGTCAGGCTCCAGTTTGCCCTAGGCGCTATCCTAGGCGCATCCTGCTGCATGATTGCACCAAAAATGAGGGCAAATGCAACGCTCATCCGAAATGCCCCGTCGCCATCAGATACCCGCTGATCAGCGCCACAAACACCAGGCTCATCGGCAGGAATACCTTCCAGCCAAGCCGCATCAGCTGATCGTAGCGGTACCGCGGCACCGTGCCCCATACCCAGCTGAACATGAAGAAGAACACGAAGGTCTTGAGCAGGAACCACACGATCCCCGGCACCACGTACAGCGGCGCCCAGTCGATCGGGGGTAGCCATCCGCCAAAGAACAGCAGCGTGTTGAGCGAACACATCAGCAAAATGTTGGCATACTCACCAAGCCAGAACAGCGCGAAGCTCATGGAAGAATACTCGGTCTGGTAGCCTGCGACCAACTCGCTTTCCGCTTCGGTCAGATCGAACGGGGCGCGCGCGGTTTCGGCGAGGCTGGAGATGAAAAATACTACCCACATCGGGAACAGCAGCAGGTTGAAATAGAACCCGTTAATGATGCCGAAGCCGTGGCCGCGCTGCGCCTCGACAATACCGGTCAGATTGAATGTGCCCGCCCACAATACAATGCATACGAGGATGAAGCCGATGGAGACTTCATAAGAGATCATCTGCGCCGCCGCGCGCATCGCGGAGAAGAACGGGTATTTTGAGTTCGAGGCCCATCCGCTCATCACCACGCCGTAAACGCTCAAGGAACTGATCGCGAGGATGTACAGCAGACCCACATTGATATCCGCCAGCACCATCCCCGCATCGAACGGGATCACCGCCCATGCCGCCAGCGCGACGGTGAAGGTGATGATCGGCGCGAGGAGGAAAATGCCCTTGTTCGCGGCCGTCGGGATGATGGTTTCCTGCAGGAACACCTTCAATCCATCGGCAAAGGTCTGCAGCAGGCCGAAGGGCCCCACCACGTTCGGCCCCCGCCGCATCATGATCGCGCCCAGCACCTTTCGATCGACATAGATTACCATGGCGACGGCAAACATGATCGCGAACGAAATCGCGAGAATCCCCGCGATCGTCGCAACGGTCCAGGCGACGCCGTAAGGCAGCCCGAAGGAAAGGAAAAAGTCGGTCACTCCGCCGCCTCCTTGATTTCATCGGCGTGGAGCAGTTCGGCCGAGCATTGCTGCATCACCGCGCTTGCCCGGGCGATCGGGTTGGTGAGGTAGAAGTCGGCAACCGGGTAACCAGTGATTTCGCCTTCCGCCTTTGCGCTGCTGTCCGCTACCGGCAGCGCGCCGAGATCGGCAAGCCCTTCCTCGCCAAGCGCGGGGACCGCCGCGGTCATCTTCGCTTGCAATTCGCTGAAGCTGTCGAACCCGACATTCACGCCCAGGGTGTCAGCCAGCGCACGCAGGATCGTCCAGTCTTCGCGCGCATCGCCCGGCGCGAACACGGCCTTTTCGGCATATTGCACCCGGCCTTCCAGATTGACGTAGGTTCCATCCTTCTCGGCATAGCTGGCAGCGGGCAGAATGATGTCGGCAGCATGCGCGCCGCGATCGCCATGGTGGCCGATATACACTTTGAGGCTGTCGGCGAAGGGCGCGTAGTCCATCTCGTCCGCGCCCAGGCTCAGCAGCACGCGCGGCTTGGTTTCCGCGAGTTCGGCCATGCCGCGCGCCTGCGCGAAGCCGAGCATCAGCGAGCCCATGCGCGCCGCGCTCATATGCAGCACGTTGAAGCCGTTCCAATCGTCCTTCACCAACCCGAACTTGTCCACTAGCCTAAGCGCGGGAGCGAGCGCCCCGGCCGCCAGAGCCGCCGCGCCAAGGATTACCGCTGGACGCTTCGCCGCCTTCATCGCATCGCCCAGCGCCTTGGGCACCCGGTTCAGCACTGAAAGCTTCTCGCCCAGGAATTCGGCGGGGTAGGTCGTCTCCCATTCAGGCCCGACCACGAACACCTTCGCCCCGTGCTTCACCGCCTTGCGAATGCGTGCGTTCACCAGGGCCGCTTCCCAGCGGATGTGGCTGCCGACGATCAAGATGCAGTCCGCCGTCTCGATCCCGGCAAGCGTCGAATTAAAATTGACCGCGGCAAGGTTCGACACGTCGTAGGTCATCCCGGTCTGCCGCGCCTCGACCAGTGACGAGCCGCAGGCTTCAAGCAGCGCCTTGGCGGCAAACATCGTCTCGCAATCGAGAAGATCGCCCGCTACGGCCGCGATCCTGGACATATCGCCCTCCAGCCGGGCCGCAATCGTCTCGAACGCTTCATTCCAGTTCGAAGCGGCGAGCTTTCCGTTCGTCCTCACGAAAACCTTGTCGAGCCGACGCTTCTGCAGCCCGTCGACCTGATAGCGGCCCTTGTCGCTCAGCCACTCTTCATTAACGTCGTCATTGATCCGGGGGAGCGCGCGCATGACTTCGCGGCCCTTGGAGTGCAGCGAGATATTAGCGCCGACCGCATCCGATACGTCGATGCTGAGCGTGCGCTTCAATTCCCACGGCCGCGCTTCGAAAGCGTAGGGCCGCGAGGTCAGCGCGCCGACCGGGCACAGGTCGATGACGTTCGCTGAAAGCTCATGCGCCGCCGCCTGTTCCAAGTAGGTCGTGATCTGCATGTCCTCGCCGCGGTAGAGCGCGCCGATCTCGTCCACGCCCGCGATCTCTTCGGAGAAGCGCACGCAGCGGGTGCAGTGGATGCAGCGGGTCATGATCGTCTTGATCAGAGGGCCCATATATTTCTCGGTAACCGCGCGCTTCATTTCCTTCGTGCGCGAGCCGCCGCGCCCGTACATCATCGCCTGGTCCTGCAGGTCGCACTCGCCGCCCTGGTCGCAGATCGGGCAATCGAGCGGGTGGTTGATGAGCAGGAACTCCATCACACCCTCGCGCGCCTTCTTCACCATTTCGGTGTCGGTGCGGATCTCCTGGTTGTCAGCGGCGGGCAGCGCGCAAGAGGCCTGCGGCTTGGGCGGTCCGGGCTTCACCTCGACCAGACACATGCGGCAATTGCCCGCGATGCTGAGCCGCTCATGATAACAGAACCGCGGAATTTCCTTCCCCGCAAGCTCACACGCCTGCAGGACCGTCGCGCCTGCGGGAACTTGGATTTCTTCGCCGTCTACGGTGAGTTTGGGCATTAGCGCGTTTTCACTCCCGCTTCGTCATTAAGCCGTGCAATATCGTCTGGAAGCGGGGCGCGAGCGAACTTACTCACATCCGACTTCCCACTATTTCCCCAAGGCGTCTGGCCTAGCCAATGACCGAGCGGGGCCAGTGCCAACCTGAGCAATTGCCCGAGAACCTCTTTGGCTTGGCGCTGGCGAATTGCGAGCTGCAACATCGCGCGATGGACGGACAAGTGAGGCCCAAGCGCAGGCTGGGAAATGATGTGAGCCCGGCTTAATTCTGTCCAAGCACGATCGTACTCGGAGTTATCAGTGTGTACCCGTGCGGCAAACATTGCGGTCTCGATTGCGGACTGCATCTGGTGGGTCAGTTTCACTCCGCCGCCTCCGCGAATTGCGCATTATGCTCTTCGATCCGGCGCTCCAGCTCGGGGCGGAAATGGCGGATGAGGCCCTGGATCGGCCATGCCGCCGCGTCGCCTAGCGCGCAGATCGTGTGGCCTTCGACCTGCTTGGTGACTTCATGTAGCATGTCGATTTCCTCGATCGCCGCGTCCCCTTTGCGCAGCCGCTCCATGACGCGCCACATCCAGCCCGTGCCTTCGCGGCAAGGGGTGCACTGGCCGCAGCTTTCGTGCTTGTAGAAATAGCTGATCCGGCTGATCGCACGCACGATGTCGGTCGACTTGTCCATGACGATCACCGCCGCAGTGCCAAGCCCGCTGCCCAGCTCCTTCAACCCGTCGAAATCCATGTGCGCGCTGCGGATCTGCTCGGCGGGGACCAGTGGAACCGAGGAGCCGCCGGGGATGACCGCGAGCAGATTATCCCACCCACCGCGAATGCCGCCGCAATGTTTCTCGATCAGCTCCTCGAAGGTGATGCCCATCTCTTCCTCGACCACGCAGGGCTGCTCGACATGGCCGCTGATCTGGAAGAGCTTGGTGCCCGCATTGTTCTCGCGCCCGAAGCCTGCAAACCAGCTGCCGCCGCGCCGCAGGATCGTGGGGACGACCGCGATGCTCTCGACATTGTTGACCGTGGTGGGGCAGCCATAAAGACCCGCGCCGGCCGGGAACGGAGGCTTGAGGCGGGGCTGGCCCTTCTTGCCTTCGAGGCTTTCGATCATCGCGGTCTCTTCGCCGCAGATATAGGCGCCCGCGCCGCGATGCATGAAGACATCGAAATCGTAGCCCGAACCGCTGGCGTTCTTACCGATCAACCCTGCGTCGTAGGCTTCATCGATCGCGGCCTGCAGCACCTCGGCCTCGCGGATATATTCGCCGCGAATGTAGATATAGGCGGCGCGCGCCCGCATCGCGAAACCGGCGACGAGCGCGCCTTCGATCAGCTTGTGCGGATCGTGGCGAATGATCTCGCGGTCCTTGCACGAACCCGGCTCAGATTCGTCGGCGTTGATGACGAGGAAGCTTGGTCGTCCGTCCTTCGAAGACTTGGGCATGAAGGACCACTTGAGCCCGGTCGGAAAACCCGCCCCGCCCCGGCCGCGCAGCCCGCTGGCCTTGACCTCTTCGATGATCGCTTCGTTGCCGCGCTCGATCAGGGCCTTGGTGTTGTCCCAATCGCCGCGCGCCTGCGCTGCCTTCAGCCCCCAATGCTGGAAGCCGTAGACATTGGTGAAGATCCGATCCTTATCCGCGAGCATTGCCCGCTCCCTTTTTCCTGATGCG